>JAICQR010000081.1 GCA_025937755.1 Gemmatimonadales bacterium
CCGCGCAGGAGGCGGAGCGGATGAGTGACGCCGCCCGCCGCTGGCGCGAGGACTTCGAGGAAGGACGCAGGCTGATGCAGCAGGTGCCCCCGGACCTGGAGCAGGCCTACGAACGACTCGCCCGGAGTGTGCGCAATTTTCCCGATTCACCGGTTGCGCGTGAAGCGCACGTGCTGCGCGCTCGCATCCTGGAAGGGTGGGGACGCACCGATGAGGCGGAGAAGGTGCGAAGGAGGGTGAGGGAGTTCTACGCGGGGCCTTAGCTACGGGGTACGCTCTTTCGGCAGGGGAATTCGCGGCCGTGTCACCGGCTGCCGGGGCGGCGTGGTCGCTGTCGGGGCCGGCTCGTCTGCCTGGCTGGCCGCCAGCGGGCGGAATAGGTCGAACTGAACAGCGGCCACCGGACTGGGGCGGATTCCGCCCTCGACTGCCTGCAGCACCAGCGCTCTCAGCAGGTAGCGCCCCGGTTCGGCAACTGTCACCTCGACACCGAATTCGGTGCTGGTGACCACGCGTTCGAATCGATGAACCAGCGCCGGACGCGCGCGCGGACCATCGCCAAGCCGAATCAGTTCCAGTCGCCAGCGCTCTTCGGTAGAAGTACGGGCGGCATACGCTGCAAAGTTGGGCTGGCCACTCAGGGAAACCATCGGCACGAGAGCGCTCAGCTGCACCGTCGACCCGGCAACAAATCGGTCGGCTTCCGCTGGCTTCAGGATGGTCGGCGCTGGTATGGGCAAGTGGCCTGCTACTTCCCCGACTTTCGGATCAACCTTGTAGGAGATGGTGCTCACGTTGTCAGCCGGGTTGGCGTCCTGCAGTACCAGCTTGCAGTGCGCCTGGTACGTTCCGGGCAGTCCTGCCGTAACCAGAGCGGTCACGAATTTGGGTTGCGATGTCGACGCCGCTATCGGCTGCGATTTCACCAGCTTGCTGCCGAGCCGGAGTTCGATCTTCCACGGCGGCGGCGGCTCCGTCGCACTGAGCCCGGCCCGGCACACGAGATTGACGCCCTCGCCTTGAACAAAGCTGCTGGCTATCGCCGGCTCGCCCAGCCAGATCCCTGGCGAGCCCGCAGCGGGAAGTGGAAGGCGGGCAGCGGGTCAAGCGCCCGCTCTACCTGGTGGCGGACTGCACCGGACAGCTGGACGAGGTGAGTGAGCAGAACAACCAGTTCAAACTCTGGCTCTACTGGGATCCGACACAGACCAAGGAGTGGGAGGTGGCGGAGTAGGGCCGACGCATACGCGGCTGCCTACTCCGGCATTATGTAGCTCACCAGTTTGCAGATCTTGCCGTCCCGCATGTCGAACACGTCGCACATGGCGAGGTGGAGCACCGTGCCGTCCACCCTGGGTGCGCCGACCTTGCCCTCGACGAAGACAACATCTCCCGCCTCGGTCACCCGGCTCACGAGGATCTCAGGGTTCCCGGTGAATCCCTCATCCACGATATGTCCCGCGAATGCGTCGATCCCGTGGATGTGAAATGCGCCGGGTATCAGCCACTCCACGTCATCCGTCAGGCAGGAGAGGATGAGTTCGCGATCGGTCCGGCGAAAACCGTCGAGGTAGGCCTCGACGATTTGGGTGTTGGTGCTCATTGCGTGTTCTCCTGTACATGATCCGCGGCTTCAGCCGCTGTCTCGCTGCAGCGGCGGTCAGACGCCGCTCTTTCCGACGAATGCTTGTAACTTTCCATCCCCTGCGCACCCGCTGCGTCAAAACGTACAGGAGAGGGAATGACAACCATTCAGGAGTTCCTGAAGGAACTTGATAATGAAGCTGTCGCCACCCGCAAGCTGCTCGAGCGCGTCCCCGCCGACCGGTTCGACTGGCGGCCCCACCAGAAATCCATGACCCTCGGCCAGCTCGCCCAGCACATCGCGCAGATACCCGGATTTATCTCGGCGACAGTGAAGGAAGGTGTCTTCGAACCCTCCGGCAACCGCACCCAGGGCCAGCCAGAGAGCGCTGCAGCGCTGCTCGGCACGTTCGACGCCAGTATGGCCAGCGCGCGCGACACGATCGGGTCGATGACCGATGCCGATCTCACCGGCCCCTGGCGGATGATTCGCGATGGGAAGGAGATGGCTGCAATGCCCCGCAGCGCGGCAATGCGGAATCTTCTGCTCAACCACTGGTACCACCACCGCGGTCAGCTCACGGTGTACCTGCGGCTCAACGACGTCGCACTCCCCTCGGTTTACGGACCTACTGCCGACTTGAAGTTGTAGCCTTCGAGGGCAGTCCCCTCAACGCTGGGTCGCGCGGCGGAGTCCCTCGAACGAGCGCCGGCGCTCCGGTTCGCGCGCAAGCGACGCCTCGTAGGCTTTCCGGGCGTCGGCTGGCTTATCAAGCTCCAGCAGCATGTCGCCCAGCAGTTCGAGCGCGGGCGCCAGCGGCCCGGGGCTCACCGCCGACTTCTCGGTAGCTGCCTCGCGGGTGGCGGCCTCGCGCATTCGTTGGAGCGCCAGCTCGCCTCGCCCGGACGCCAGATCGAGCCAGGCGGCGGCGCCCAGCTGCTGGATCGCGACCTGCTCCGCCCAGTAGTCCTCCCTGCTTTGTGCCAGTCGGGCCTGGATCGCAGCCAGCGTATCCACGGCTGCCTGGGCCACTGTCAGCTCTCCGGTCCGCGCCGCGCCCAGTGCCTTGGCGAACCAGGTCATCGCCTCAGCATAGGGGTACGCAGTGGATGCTGCCGTCAGCCGGGCCGCTTCCTGCCAGGCGCCGCGCTCCAGCACGTAACGCGCCGGCATTGCCGCAAGCGCGAAGATGCCGGCCGATCCAGGCGCCGCACCGGTGATGGCAGCGGGATCGAACCTGGCTGCCAGCTCTGGTAGCCGATGGAGAATGGCGAAGGCGGCCGAATCCTGCCCCAGCTGCAGGTAGGCATAGACCGCGTAGTCTGCCGCATGCAGTGCCTCGGCCAGTGATTCCTGCTGTTCCGCCACCGCCATCGAGCGAAGGTTGGTCCGGATCGACTGGTCCCACATGCCCACGCGGGTGAACGTGTGCGAGGGCATGTGCAGCGCATGCGCCGCCGCCGGCGCGATGTCGGCATATCGTTCCGCAGCGGCCTGCGCCCGTTCGGCCAGGGCCGGGACGTCGTAGCTATGGATGATGTAGTGTGCCAGTCCCGGGTGATCCGGGTTATCGCGGAACAGCTGCTCCAGCATCGCGCCGGCCCGGAGCTGGTTGGCGTAGGACTTGTCGCTGGGAGAGGCAGTGCCCACAACGGAAATGGCATGAAAGATCCGGGCTTCGGTGTCGTCCGGATACATCGCGGCCAGTGCTGCCATCGCCTCTTCGTATGCCAGCAGCCGAGCCCGCTGGTCGCGGCCCGGATCCTGGTACAGCAGCGCAACCGCGGCGATATAGCCGCGTTCACGATCGGTGGCGCTCCCTGCCACGCGCTGCGCCGCCTCGACTGCTTCCCAGCCACGCTGCAGCGCTGACGCAGGCCGGATGTTGGGCACCATCGGATTGCCCCATCGGCTCCGCGCGATGCCCCACCAGGCCATGGCGCAGCTGGAATCGGCGGCCAGCACTCCCTCGAACTCGCGCACTGACGCCGCGAACTCGAACGAATGCAGCAGCGCGATGCCCCGATCGAACTGGGGCGCCACCGCCGGGGCACAGGAAGTCTGGAAATGCACCGTACCCAGCCGGTCAGGCGCGCCGGCAGGGTGTTCATGCCCCTGGGCCTGGAGGCTGGGAGCGAAAACGGCAACACTGAGTGCAACCAACGGCACTATTCGACGGCGAGACATGGGGACCACCCTGAACGGGACACCCCAAAGATGCGCAGAATGCAGCGATTGGGCGACAGGTTCCGCGTCCTACCGTCCACCAGCCTCCAGATGGGTCAGCAGATACCGCGTCAGCAGCGAGTACACGTTGAGCGACGTGCCCTGTCCCTCGCAGATGCAGTGCGACCGGTTGGGGTACACCATCAGATCCACCTGCTTGCCCAGCTCTACCAGCTGGTTCACCAATCGTTCGGTGCCCTGGTAGTGCACGTTATCGTCTCCGCTGCCATGCACCACCAGCAACTCGCCTTCCAGTCCCTTCGCATGCCAGATGGGTGACCCGCGCTTGTAGCCGTCGAGATTTTCCTGCGGCGTCCCCATGTACCGTTCCTGGTAGATGGTGTCGTAGAGCCGCTGGTCCGGCACCGGCGCCACCGACATCCCCACCTGGTATACGTCGGGATAGCGGAACATCGCGTTGAGCGTGCTGGTCCCGCCGCCACTCCAGCCCCAGATGGCCACCCTGGTCGAGTCGATATAGCCGCGCGTCCGCGTGAGTGCGCGCACCGCGTCGGCCTGCTCGGCCGAGCTCAGCTCGCCCACAGCACCGTATATGACCTTGCGCCATGCTCGCCCCCTCGGCGCCGGCGTGCCCCGGTTGTCCACGCTGGCCACGATATAGCCGCGGTCGGCCAGGGCCTGATACCAGAGCCGGGTGGTGCCCATCCACACATCGCGCGCGGTCTGGCCGGCCGGCTCTCCATAGACGTACATCAGCAGCGGGTACTGCCGGGTGGAATCGAAGTCGGTGGGGCGGATCATCCACCCATCCAGCTCCACGCCATTCGCTACCGGCACCCGGAAGAAGGTCCCTTTGCTGGCCACGAAGGGTGCTACCCGAGCCTTGAGGGTGTCGTTGGCGACGAGGGTCCGCACTGCCCGATGCGACGGCAGCGACACCAGTTCGGTCACCGAGGGCGTGTCGAAATCGGACCAGCTGTGCAGTGCCCAGCGCGCGTCGGGCGAGATGCTGTAGGAATGCGACCCGCCCGCGGCCCCGGGCGTGACCCGCTCCGGACTGCCGCGGCCATTGAGCCGGGTGCGGTAGAGGAAGCGCTGGGCGGGTGCATCGGGCGACGCGATGTAGTAGAGCCAGCCGCCCTTCTCGTCCACATGCGCCACCGAGATGACGTCGAAGTCGCCTGCCGTCACTCGCGCTGTGGTCCCGCTGGCGCGATTGATCCGGTAGGCGTGACGCCAGCCATCGCGCTCGCTGGTCCACAGGAATTCGTCGCCGCCGTCCAGCTTCGGCACCTCGCCCACCAGGTCCACCCACGCGCTGTCGCGCTCGGCGAAAAGGCTCCTTGTCTGGCCGGTGACGACATCCGCCAGCAGGACGTCGGTCCGGTTCTGCTTGCGGTTCATCCGCTGAATCATCACTTCGCGCTCGCCCGCCCACTCCATCCACGGCAGGTAATCCGCCCGGGGGTCGCCGGGAAGCTCGAGCCACGTGACTTCGCCGCCCTCGGCCGGCACCACGCCCGCCGTCACCGCCGAGTTGGTGGTGCCCGCCTTGGGGTACTGAATGGGAATGACGAACGGGTAGAGCGAGTCGGTGTCGTTGATGAGGAGGAAGGTCCCCACGCCGGTCATGTCGAAGTGCCAGAACGCGATGCGCTCGCCGTCGGGCGACCAGCGGAACCCGTCGCTGAGTCCGAACTCTTCCTCGTAGACCCAGTCGCTCATGCCGTTGACGTGGAGCGAGTCGGCCCCGCTGGTGAGCCTGGTGATGGCGCCGTCGGAAAGCTGCTCGACGTACAGGTCGCCTTTCATTACGTACGCCACCCGGCTCCCGTCGGGCGAGAACTTGGCGTACATCAGCGTCGAAGGCTCGGCGGCGCTTCCGCCCAGCTGCTGCAGCCGGCCGCTCTTGCGGTCCAGCACCCAGTAGTCGCCCCGGCTGTTCTGGCGCCAGACCTTTTCGGTATTGGTGAAGAGCAGGAGCTTCGAGTTGTCGGGAGACCACACGTAGTCGTCGAAGGAGAGTGCCGCCGTATCGCCCTGGGGCACGAGTGAGGTGGCGGCGACCAGGACGCTACGATCGCCGCTGGAGGTCTCGTAGCGCACGATGTCGCTGCCGCCGCCAGCGGACCGTTCGACCGTCGTGTACGCAGTGCCATTCTCGATCCACCGCGCCGGGCCGAATCGCTGGCTGGCGAACTCCCGCGAGGCGAAGAGCCGATGCATCATCGAGTCCACATCGGCGGGAAGCTGCTGGGCCCGGGCCGACGAAATCGGCAGCACCAGCAGGAGGGCAACGGACAATTTCATGATCCGGCGCATGGATTAGTCCTTTAGCGTGCGTCTTGCGTGATCGATGACGGCGCGGACTTTGTCGCGCAACGCCCCGATGTCGGCTGTCGTCATTCCCGCGGTGTCGATCGGCTCCAGAACCTTCACATGGGCCGTCGCGCGGTTCATCACAAACCCGCGTTTGGGCAGCGCGTCCCGGGTGCCGGCCAGCGCCAGCGGGAGGATCGGGAGCTGGGTGTCGATCGCGAGGCGGAAGGCGCCATCCTTGAAGGGTAGTAGTTCCTGACTGGTGGATCGCGTCCCTTCCGGGAAGATCATTACCGATACCCTTTTCTCCAGCCGCTCGCGACACTCCTGCATCGCTTCCACCGCACTCCTGGCCGACCCCCGTCGCACGCCGATGTCACCCGCCAGCCACATCAACCAGCCCATCACCGGAATCTTGAACATCTCGCGCTTGGCCAGCCACTTCATTTCCCACGGCAAGTGGCTGATGAGCATGATATCGGCGGTGGACTCGTGATTGGACACTACGACATACGGGCGGCGTGGATTCCCGGGCACGGGCCCCGACCAGGAGAAGTGCCACAGCGGATTGACCCGGGCGGCGGAAGCGCCGGCAATGCGGAAGATGCGGCCGGCGACGTAGTGCCCCCGGTCGAACGGACTCAGCAGCAGCCGAGCCAGCGCCATGAGCGGCAATGCCAGCAGGAACAGCAGCACCAGCATGGTCCAGGTCCAGAGCGATGCAACGACGGCCCAGAGGTGAGACATTGCGCAGTATGGGAGTGTAGGAGTGTTGGGCAGTATCAGTAGTGGACAGTATAGCCCCGGAGCTACCTTTCTTACCATGCCCGATGACGAACGCCGCGCGCCCGATGAGAGCCCTCCCGACCTGAACGCCCTGGTCACGGGGATGGGCGAGAGCGCCAGTCTCCGGACCTTCCTGCTAGCCGGACTGCTGCTGCTCGCGAGCGTGTATACGCTGTACTTCGCCCGGGTCTTCTTCCTCCCCGTTGCCGCAGCGCTGCTGCTCGATTTCCTGCTGACGCCCGTGGTACGCTGGATCAAGCGCCGATTGCACCTGCGCGAATCGATAGGTGCCGCGCTGCTGATGCTGGCACTGGTGGGGGCCGGCGGCGCTGCCGTCTACAACCTCGCTGCCCCCGCCGCCGCATGGATCGAGAACGCTCCAGCATCGATGCAGAAAGTGCGGGCTCGCCTGGAACGGTTCAAGGCGCCGGTCAGCAAGGTGAGTGAGGCGGCGGAGTCGGTGGAAGAGGCAACCGGGATGGGCGGCGCGGACAAGGAAACCGTTACGGTGGAGTCCCGGAGCCTGGGCAGCAGGATCTTCGGCAGCACAACCAGCATGGTGGGCGCGATCGTCACGGTGCTGTTCCTCACCTACTTCCTGCTGGCCTCGGGTGACCTGTTCCTGCGAAAACTGGTCGAGGTGCTGCCGCGCGTCAGCGACAAGCGCATGGCTGTCACGATCGCCCGGGAGACCGAGGAGCAGATCTCGAGTTACATGCTGACTTCAACGGTCATTCATGTCTCGCTGGGTATCGCCACTGGCATCGCCGCTGCCATTGTCGGCCTCCCCAATCCGGCGCTCTGGGGCGTTCTGGCCGGGATGCTCAATTTCATTCCCTACATTGGTCCGCTGATCAACGCGGCCATCCTTCTCGTGGCGGGCCTGGTGACGTTCGAGTCCACCGGCCACGCGCTCGCTGCGCCAGCGGTGTTTGTGGGACTCAACTTCCTCGAGTCCTACCTCATCACCCCACATGTCATGGCAGACCGGATGTCGCTCAACACCGTGGCCGTGTTCACCGGGATCATGTTCTGGTGGTTCCTGTGGGGTGTGCCCGGCGCCATCATGGCGGTTCCTATCCTCGCCGTGATCAAGACGATCTGCGACAGGGTCGAGCCGCTCCGGGCGATCGGCGAATTCCTGGGCAAGCGGACTGAAGCCGCCGACGAGTCAGTCCCGGCAGCAGTCACGACGTGAGCCAGTCGGGCTCGACGTTCAGTCCGGCCGAACTGGAATCGCTGGCCTGGCTACTGGACGGTATCGACCCGTTGGACGTCGCGCTGCGCTGCGAAGAGGATGATGCGACGCGGGGGCTGGTGCTCTGGTGCTCACGCGGCCGGCCCATAGCGCTGGGACACCGGATCTTCGTGCCCAAAGGCCGCCGAGGCGATGTGGCACTGCTGGCTCATGAGATGATGCATGTGCGGCAGTATCGTGAGTGGGGTCCGCTGGTCTACTACGCCCGCGGCGCGTGGGAGCAGGCGAAGTACCTCGCCTCCCGGATGGGGCTGGCAGCCAATCCCTATGACTGGACGGGCACGCCCCGCAAGCGTTTCACGGAATATGGGATGGAGCAGCAGGCGCAGCTGGTAGAAGACCATGTTCGGGGCGATCAGACTGCGGCGGAGATAGTGAGAAGTGGGAAGTGAGAAGTGAAAAGTGAGAAGTGAGAAGTGAGAAGG
>JAICQR010000023.1 GCA_025937755.1 Gemmatimonadales bacterium
AGGATGCCCGGGAATGCCGCCGAGAGGATGGACAGAAGGACGTACAGGACCCGCAGCATGGTCGGATCCTTGTCCCAGTACGCCGCCAGGCCGCCGATCACGCCGGCGACCATGCGCTCATCCCGGGAACGCTTGAGTGGTGCAGTTGAGGCCATGGAGGATGATACGGCATTATCCGCTGCCGGGCCAGCATTCGCTGCGCCGACATGGAGACTGTTAGTAGTAGTAAAGACAACTCCCCGGCGATTTCTCGCCGGGGAGTCGTCAGTCGTGCCTTGGAGTGGGGTCCCGCGCCGGCTGAATCGGGATTCCGACCTAGCTCCATGTACCCGCTGGCCCGTCCCCCGCCCCAACCGACGCGGGTGCGTGTCCCCAGTGCAGGAGACGCCAATCCTCCGGGGGTGCACACACTGGCCCGGTAAGAAAGTGGGAAGTGGGAAGTGGGAAGTGCTGAAGTGCTGAAGTGGGATCAGGAGAAGTACGGACCCGGGTCCTCGCCCTCGGCTGCGGCTTTCAACCGATAGAGCAGCATGCCCCAGGTTGCGGCGCAGGCATGGAAGAAGTCGGTGGCGGCTCGCCAGTTCCCGTGCACCATGGTGAGCCGGGCCCCGCTGTCGGTCGGTGCGAGGTCGAACACGATCGAGGTTCCGGCCCATTCCTCGCCGGTCTCGACCGACCACGCCGCATGTGCGGGGATCATCATGGTCTCGGCCCGCAGCCGGTAGATCGTACTGCGGCCATCGAACCCCAGTTCGGTGGCTCCCGACGGGGTAATGATGACGTCCGAGGTCCACCATCGGGCAAGGCCGTCGCCCGATGCGACCAGCGGAAAGACGCTGCGCGCCGGGACGCCGATGTCGATGATGAGCCGGAGGTCAGGCATCCGGGGCGAGTCGCGCCGTCAGCACCACCGTCTGCACGTGACACTCGTCCGCCGTTACCACCACCCCGGCGGTGTCCCAGCTGGCATACCCGGGCGCGGTGACAGTCACGTCATAGGTTCCCTCCCGCTCGAAGGGTCCCGAAAGCCGGTTGCCGAAGCCCTGCAGTGGTTCCTCAAACGATCCTTCCCGGACCGTGCCGGTCGGCGTCACGCTGAGGGAGTCACCGGTCGCAGCGTCGAGCACCACAACCGTGATGGACGAGCGCGCCTCCATGGTGCACATCACCTGTTCCGGGTCGGGCGACGGACCGGCGTTTTCCTCAGGCGTGGGCGGAGCGGACTGGCAGGCGAAGAGCGCGAGTGGTGCGACCAGCGCAAAAATGGCGAATGAAGCGCGCATGGATGGGCTCCATGGTTGGCGATGAACAAGGCCCCGGAAGATGCGCTGCACCTGCGGGGGGCGCCAGACCGACGGTCATTCCGTGGCGCTCATCCCCCAGACCATCGTGACCAGTGCGAAGGCCGTCACCGGGATGCCGACCAGCAGGCGACTGGTCCGCTCGTCCCGTCCCAGCCGAAGGGAATCGATGGCAGCTATGGCCACCGCGACACTGCAGGAGTCGCAGTCGGCAGCGGTTCCCGCCTTGCGGCCTCGGAGCGAGTCCACGTCGAACACGATCTGCTGGATCCGGCTGACTTTGCCGTCCCGCCATACTTCGACGGCGCGGTGATCCGGGATCGACTCGGACGGAGGGAGAGCGATGCGACGTGGTCCCAGCGCGCACCCACCCAGCAGAACCGCGGCCAGCAAGCCGGCGGCCGGCAAACTCGGACGCGGGCCTCGGCCGCTAGTCCACATACGGCAGCCAACGCAGTAGCGTCAGCCTGCCGGCGAGGAAGCCGAATTCGAGGTGGTCTTCCACTTCGCTCTCGGGCCGTCGATAGCTCAGAATCAGTGTGTCGCCGGCGAGCCGCATGCTCTCTTCGGCTCCGACTGCAGCTCGCACCGCCGCTGCGTCGCTCCGGCCCACCCGCAGGTCGCCCGCCAATGGAACGTCGCCGTCGTTCAGTTCCGCCTGGATCAGGAACTGGCGCCCATTGGCGCCTGATTTCAGGAACTGGAATCGACGTCCGGGGTAGGTAACGATGGTGAGCGTATCCTGCGCATCGACGTGGCGGTTGGGCACCAGCTCGTACTCGATGCCGGCGGGATTGCCAAGCGATCGCCGGAGTTGCGCGGGTGAGTCCCCCTGCCCTGTCCCCAGCAGCCAGAGGCGGTTGAGGCGTTCGACCCGGGGATTCACCGGCGCCGGTGCCGGCGCGGGCGGCGGCGGTGGGGCGCTGCACCCGGCCAGAAGGATGGCGGCCAGTGCCCAACGGTACCTCATCCTCCCTCCAGCACCACCGCCGTACCACTCACGCTGACCATGAGCATTCCGCCCCCGGTGCCCATCTGGATGCTCTCGTAGTCGATGTCCACGCCCAGGATGGCATTGGCTCCCATCGCCTCGGCTTCCTGCTCCATCTCCTGCAGGGCGATGCTCTTGGCTTTCTGCAGTTCGCGTTCGTACGCGGCGGACCGGCCGCCCACGATGTCGCGCACGCCGGCCAGGAAGTCGCGGAAGATGTTGGCGCCCATGATCGCCTCGCCGCTCACGAGACCGAGATAGCGATTGACGCGGGTGCCGTCGACGGCGGTGGTGGTCACGATCAGCATCGGTGATTCCTCACTTGAGGAAGTATTCGACGGTGGACACGACGCGCACCGTCTTGGCCACCTGACTCTCCTCGGTGATGCCGGCGGCCTGGTTGCGCGGCAGGATCTGGAACACACCCTGGTTGGCCCGGCGGATTCCGCCCAGCTCGCTGCGGGAATCGCGGGCAAACTGCTCGGCGGCTTCCCGCGCCTGCGCCGTGGCTTCGGCGATCATCTCCGGCTTGACGTCGTTGAGCCGGGTGAACAGGAAACTGGGACCGCCGGTGCCGTACTCCTGGCCCGAGGTGAACACCACCCCGCCGGCCACCAACTCGCTCACCCGCTGGCTGGCGCGCGCTACGGTGTCGGGTGACTCCGACCGCACTATCATGGTCTGCCGAATGGCGTAGCGGGATGAGATGTTGTCGGGAGACTGATACTGGTTGGTGAAGGCATCGGTGACGCGATAGTCCTGCATGGTGACCGCGGCGGTGTCGATGCCGTTACGGGCCAGGAAGGCGAGGACTTCGCGCACGCCCCGTTCGATGCGCTGCTGCGCCGCCGAAAGATCGTTGTCGGCCGAAAGGATGGTGAGAGGCCACAGCGCGAGATCGGCCTGCACTTCCCGCTCCGACACGCCTTTCACGGTCACGAAGCGGTCGCCCGAGCGGGACTTGGCAAAACCGCCGCCAATGGCCAGCCCGCCCAGCACCACGCCAGCCGCAAGGACAGCGGCGCCAACCCAGTCCCGAGTCATTTCAGTCGCAATCTTGTAGCAGTAGTAATTGCTACTACTTGGTGACCTATCGCTTCGATTTTCTCTGTGCCGCCTTGTTCCCGGTCCACCAGCGCCAGGACCCCGACCACGATCCCGCCAGCCTCACCTACGGCGGCGGCCGCCTGCAGCGCGCTGCCGCCTGAGGTGATCACGTCCTCCACGATGACCACCCGCTGGCCCGGAGCAAAGTTGCCCTCGATGCGCCGGCCGGTCCCATGGTCCTTGGCTTCCTTGCGAACACTGAAGGCGTCGATGACCGGCGGTGCCCGGAAAGAAGCTGCGGCGACGGCATAGGCAACGGGGTCAGCACCCATGGTGAGGCCCCCAACGGCGCTGGCGTCCCATCCCGCCTCCCGGATCGCCTGGAGACCTGCGTCGCCCACCAGCACCTGGCCCTCGGCGCTCATGGTGGTGCGGCGGCAATCGATGTAATAGGACGAGCGCGCGCCAGAGGCGAGGACAAAGCTCCCCAGCTCGACGCTCCGCTCGAGCAGGAGTGCTTCCAGCCGGGTCATGTGCGCCCGAAGATGGCGGACAGAAAGCCCGGCTTCTTCTGGTCGGCGTCCCGCGCCGCCGTGCAGAAGTCGGTAGTGAACTCGTCCACCGTAGCAGGGCGTACCGAGCGGTCTCGCGCAAGGCCCTTCATGACCACCGCCTCCAGCTGCGGCGAAAAGCGCAGTCCACGGACGGCCTGGTTGAGCGGGATCGGGTCCATGCTTAGTAGTTGCTGGAACAACTCCCTTGGGCTCTTGCCTGGGAATGGAAGTACTCCGGTGAGCAGGGAGTAGGCGATCGTGGCCAGGCTGTAGACGTCGGCCTGTTCGCCGACCAGCTCGCCCGAGAGCGTCTCCGGCGCCACGTACTGGATGGTTCCCACGAAGAAGCCGGCCCGGGTAAGCCGCTCCTCGGGAGCCACCTCGGCATCGCGGGCGATGCCAAAGTCCAGCAGTTTGGCTTCTCCGGTGGCCGGATTGTACATGATGTTGGCCGGCTTCAGGTCCCGGTGGATGATCCCTACCGCGTGCGAGGCCGACAGCGCGGCACCGATCTGCTCCACGATGTTGGCGGCGACCACTGGTGCCAGATTGCCGGCTCGCTGGACGAAGTTGGCGAGCGGCTCGCCCTCGGCCCATTCCAGCGCCAGGTAATGCACGCCGTCGTCTTCGCCGTTGTCGAGGGTCTGGACGATCTTGGGATGGATGACCCGCTTCCCGAACTCGGCCTCGCGATGGAAGCGCTTCACCGCCACCGGGTCCTGGGCCAGCCGGGGGCGCAGCACCTTGACCGCGGCTGTGCCACGATCGGGATGCTCCGCTTTATAGACGGTAGCCGTGCCCCCTTCGCCGATGTGCCGGACAAGCCGGTAACCGGCGATGGTACGACCCAGATGGTTCTCGCTCATCGGTGGCCAAGCTAAGGCTTGGAGGAAGCCCCAGCAAGCGCTCGCTTGGCTTGACGCCCCCGGTTCCGGCGCGGTAGTGTATGGCTGCCCACCTGGCGGCCGAGTCCTTCCCCTGCTCCAGGACGTACGCATGTCTCGTATCTGCTTCGCGCTGCTCGCTGCCGGAATGCTCGCGGGCTGCGGCTCGTGGTCCCGGGTCGGGACCGAGGCCGAGCGGCCGGCCGGCGAAGCGCTGACCGATATTCTCGACACCCGCGCCCTGTACGACCGTATCGGTCGGCTGTCGGGTGACGAGCCGTTGCCCTTCGTCGGTGAAGTCGCATTCGCTGCCAGTACCGGCGATTCGGTCCTGGCGCTCGTCGGTCTTTCGCTCCAGAACCGTACCCTGAGCTTCCAGCGTGAGGGCGAAGGCTTCGTCGCCCGGTATCATGTCGATGTGAGCTTCACCCCACCGGCCGGCACGCCGGTGACGCTCCGGCGGGACGAGGTGGTGCGGGTAGCTTCGTTTCCGGAGACCCAGCGCAGCGATGAAAGCATCGTTTTTCAGCAGGCTTTCACCATGCCGCCGGGCGCGTACCAGCTTTCCGTCTCGCTGCGGGATCCCGCAAGCGGCAACAGTTCGACCGCCGAAAAGACGGTCCAGGCGCCGGAGTTCAGTCCTGGCACGACCACCGCTCCGTTGCTGGTCTATGAGGCGCGCGGGCGCGGGCGGCTGGAGGACACGCTGACGCTGGTGCTCAACCCGCGTGGCTCGGTGCTGTTCGGGGCCGACACGCTGCTCGCGTACATCGAAGGTTACGCTTTTCCCGGGCCCGCCAGCGTGCCGCTCGAGATCCGGGATGAGCGTGACAGCGTCATCCTGCGCGATGTGCTGCGGTTTCAGGGCGGCGCTGCCGTCGAAAGTCAGGTGCTCAAGTTCAGGCCCGACAGCACAGCGCTGGGTGTACTGCGGGTCGCGGTAGGGGAGGGGACTACCGAGCGCAGCAGCACCGCGCTGGTGTCGTTCTCGCATGCGTGGGTGGTGACCAATTATGTGGAGATGACGGAGCTGCTCCGGTACTTCGGTGAAGAGCGGATGCTTGACTCCATCCGGAATGCCAGTTCGGCCCAGCGGCCCGAGCTGTGGTCGGTGTTCTGGCAGGAGTCCGATCCCGACCCCTCTACTCCCGAGAACGAGGCGATCAACAACTACTTCGCCCGGCTCACGATCGCGAACCAGCGCTTCCGTGGTGAGGGTGTCCCGGGATGGCGGACCGACCGGGGCGAGGTATTCATCACCCTGGGCGAGCCGGACGAGACATTCGAGAATTCACCGGGGCAGGTAGGTGGCCGGGTGCTGCGATGGAACTACCTCGGTCATCGGGCCAGCTTCTTTTTCGTGGACGAGACCAGCTTCGGGCGCTTCCGCCTCACGCCCTCCTCGCGGTCCGAACTGGAGCGCATCCGGGCCCGATTGCGGCGGCAGGCGGAGTGAGCCGATAGTCGAAAGTTGAGAGTCGAGAGTTGACTCGCTGCCGCCGGCTGACGACTCTCAACGATTGCCTCTCAACTCTTGACTCGCGAAATGCCGAATCCGCGTCCACACCTCTATCTCATTGACGGCTATGCCCTCCTTTATCGGGCGTTCTTTGCGCTGATCTCACGGCCGCTGCGCAACTCGCGCGGCGAGAACACTTCGGCCGTGTGGGGCGTCGTCAATTTCCTCCTCAGACTCCAGCAGAAGTACCGGCCGGACTATGTCGGATGGGTCCACGACATGGGCACGTCGTTCCGGGAGGAACGGTACCCTGAGTACAAGTCGACCCGTGAAAAGCTCGACGAAGAGCTTCAAGCCGACTTCGATCGCGCGGTAGAGCGCACCACCGAGCTGCTCGCGGCGCTGGGCATTCCACTGCTGGGGGTGCCGGGCTACGAAGCGGACGACGTGATCGGGACGCTGGCGACGCAGGCGGCGGGGCAGGGGCTCACCGCGGTAATCGTTTCGGGTGACAAGGATTTCTACCAGTTGATCGCACCGGGAATCGCGCTGCTCAATCCGGGACGGGGTGGTCCGGCCGGGGTGGATGAGACCTGGGTGGACGAATCCAACGCGTCGGAGCGACTGGGCGTGCCCCCGTCGCAGGTCATTGATTACCTCGCGCTGGTGGGTGACTCCAGCGACAACGTGCCAGGGGTGAAGGGCATCGGCGCCAAGGGTGCCCAGCAGCTGCTCGCCGAGTATGGCGATCTTGAATCCCTGCTCGCGCGCGCAGCCGACATCCCCGGCAAGCGCGCTCGTGAAGCGCTCCTCAACCAGCCAGATAGCGCTCGGCTCTCGCAGGAACTGGTCACCATCCAGCGCAACGTGCCCATCGCGCTGGATCTCGACGCGATGTCGCCCAGTGAGCCCGATCGGCGTCGCCTGGTGGCGCTGCTCAGCGAGCTGGAGTTCCACTCGCTGGTGAAGCGGTTCGAGACGGCGGAGGATCAGGGCGGTCAGGGCGGTCAGGGCCGACAGGGCGGACAAGGCGCCCAGGACGGTCGGGGCGGATGCAACGTCATCGTGGTGGACAACGTCGCCGAGTTGCCCGCGCTGGTGGAGCGGCTCCGGGCCGCACCAATAGTGGCGCTCGATACCGAGACGTCCTCGCTCGAGCCCCGCCGGGCCGACCTGATCGGGCTTTCCTTTGCGGTCTCGCCGACCGAGGCGTGGTACCTGCCGTTTGGCCATCGGGCCCCTGCGGCAACGCTGATGGACGCCGCGAACCCTCCAACGGTGGTCACCAACCTGCCGCCGCTGCTCGATCCGGCGCTTGCCGGCGTCCGCGAGGTGCTCGCCGACCCGTCCGTGCCCAAGGCGGGCCACAACATCAAGTACGACTGGCAGGTGCTGCGCCGCGCCGGAGTGGAGCTGGCGGGTGTCGTCTACGACTCGATGCTGGCGAGTTTCGTCATCGATCCCGGCAAGCGCTCCCACGCGATTGATACGCTGGCGCTCGAGAATTTCGGGACCACGATGACGACCTACCAGGAACTGGTCGGGAAGGGGAAGGCCGAGATCGCGTTTGCCGAAGTCTCCGTTGCCAGCGCAGCCGCGTACTGCGGCGCCGACAGCGCCACGGTGCTTTCGCTGCGCGAGGCGATGGCGGACCAGCTCGCTGCGACCGGCATGGAGCGGCTGCTGGCCGAAGTGGAAATGCCACTGGTGCCGGTACTGGTGGACATGGAGTGGGAAGGGATCCGGATCGACCAGCCGCTCTTCGCCCGGCTGTCACAGGAACTGGGCGACGATCTTGCCCGGCTCGAGCGCGAGATCGGCGAGCTCGCCGGCGTGGAGCTCAACATCAATTCGCCCCGGCAGCTGGCGCAGGTGCTGTTCGAGAAGGAAGGGATGCCGGTGCTGAAGAAGACCAAGACCGGTCCCAGTACCGACGCCGATGTGCTCGAGCAGCTGGCCGAGATGGGCCATACGCTGCCTCGCCGGATCCTGGAATACCGCGAGTTGCAGAAGCTCAAGAGCACCTACGTCGACACCCTGCCCGCCACCGTCAATCCGGAGACCGGCCGGATCCACACCAGCTTCAACCAGACCGGCGCCGCCACGGGACGGCTGTCGTCCAGCGATCCCAATCTGCAGAATATCCCGGTCCGGACACCAAGAGGCGAGGCCATTCGTCGCGGCTTCATCCCCGCCGATGGATGTGTTTTCCTGGTGGCCGACTATTCCCAGATCGAGCTGCGGCTGATGGCGCATTTGTCGGGGGATGAGGCGTTCGTGGAGGCGTTCCGCAAGGGCGGCGATATCCACCGGCAGACGGCCTCGGTGATTTTCGGAGTGCCGGTCGAGGCGGTCACCGCCGAGATGCGCGGCCGGGCCAAGACCATCAACTTCGCCACCATCTATGGTCAGGGAGCGTTTTCTCTGGCGCGCGTCCTGGGCATTTCCCAGGACGAAGCCAAGGCGTTCATCCAGGACTATTTCACCCGCTTCGCCGGAGTGAAGGCGTACCTCACTTCCCAGGTGGACCTGGCGCGCCAGCAGGGATTCGTGGAGACGATCTTCGGCCGGCGCCGGTACATTCCCGAGATCAAGGACCGCAACTTCAATGTGCGCGCCTTCGGCGAGCGGCTGGCGCAGAACTCACCGTTGCAGGGTTCGGCGGCGGACCTGATCAAGCGGGCCATGTCCGCCATTCATCGCACACTCACCGCCGAGCGGCTCTCCAGCCGGATGCTGCTGCAGGTGCACGACGAACTGGTATTCGAAGTGCCTGGGCCCGAACTTGACCGGATGGGCGAGCTGGTGCGCGAATGCATGGAATCCGCCGCTGACCTGCGGGTGCCGCTGGTGGTGGATATCGGCGCCGGCCCCAACTGGCTCGATGCCAAACACTGAGAGGCATGATGGCTGTTGTGGTGCTCCTGCTCCTGACGTTGCTTACCGGAAGTGCCCTGTTCACCGTTGCGCAAGCTCAGGATCCTCCCCATGCGCCGGAACGGCTTCACATCTTCGTTGACTGCCCCCAGACCAGGTGCGACCTCGACTACTTCCGGCGGGAGATTGCGTTCGTGGACTATGTCCGCGATCGCAATGATGCCCAGGTGCATATACTGGTCACTGAACAGTCCACCGGTGGCGGGGGCAATGCCTACTCGGCGTCGTTCATCGGCCTGGGCCGGTTCGCCGGCCGGGTGGATACGCTCAGCTACTTCGCGCCCGACGCCTCCACCGAGGACGAGGTGCGCTTCGGGCTGGCACGGATGTTCAAGCTCGGGCTGGTGTCCTTCATCACGGGCACTCCCGAAGCCGATCGCATCACCATCAGCTACGAGGAGCCGGCGGACGATGCAGTGCGCCCCACGTCGCCCACGATCGATCCGTGGAATTTCTGGGTCTTCGAGGTGGACGGCGAGACGTACATCAGCGGCGAGTCGAGTTACCAGAATGTCGACCTCGGCGCCGGCGTCTCGGCGCGGCGCACCACCGATGCACTCAAGCTTGGCTTTGCGCTGGACGGCAACTACGAGCGCAGCAGCTTCGATCTCGACAGCGTCACCACGGTCACCAGTGCCCAGGAGAGCTACGGAGCCAATGCCTTCGCGGTGAGGAGCCTGGGTCCGCACTGGGGCGCGCGGGCGGCGCTGGCGGCCAACCGCTCGTCCTACGACAACCGAAAGCTGGGGCTGCGAGCAGGAGTCGGACTCGAGTACGACGTCTTCCCCTACACCGAATCGGCCCGAAGGCTGCTGACCCTGCGCTACGAGGTCGGTGCTAATCACTTCAAGTACGACGAAGAAACCATTTTTGGCGTGATGGACGAAACCGTGCTGGACCACGAGCTGGAGATTTCACTCGACGCCATCCAGCCGTGGGGCGAGACCGGCATCGGCCTGCGCGGCCGGCAGTACCTCGACGACCTGGGCAAGACCTCACTGCGGTTTTTCGGCGATGTGGAGGTGCGGGTGGTGCGGGGGCTCTCCCTCGAGCTGGACGGCAGCATCTCGCGCATCCGCGATCAGCGCTACCTTCCGGCAGGCGGCCTGACGCCGGAAGAGATTCTGCTCCGGCAGCAGGACCTGGCAACCGACTATCGTTATGAGGTCTCGCTGGGGTTCAGTTACAGCTTCGGATCGATCTACAACAACGTGGTCAACCGGAGATTCGGCGATGGAGACATTTCCTTCTGACGCTGCGCCCGCCGAGGCGCCACGCTATCGCAGCAGCGACCCGACTGGTGTAGAGACGCCGTGGGCCTCGCTCGACGCGCTGCTGGACGCGCTCGAAGCCGGCCAGCTCGATGCGGACGACTATGTATACGATCGCGCGCGCCAAGCCTGGCAGCGTATCCAGCGGCACGACGCCATCGTGGCCGCATGGGACCAGCGCATGGCTTACCGGCCACCCGAGCAGCGGCGGCTGATCAGTTCGGCTCGCCGCCCGGATGCCGCGTTTCCCTCACTCATGCCTGATGGTCTCACCCCGGCTGGAGTCCCGGCGCTCAGCCGCGCAGAGGCGCACCGCCGCGCCAGCCGTGCGCCGGAGGATGTGCCCGAGGTCCGGCGCACCATCGCGGTGCTGGAAGCGTTGTTCGTGCTGATGGTGCTGGGGTTGCTGGCGGTGGGGTTGGTGCTGGGTCTGCGGGGGATAGGGGGACTGCTTCAGTAGTGTGGGAGTGTGAGAGTGTGAGAGTGTAAAAAGTGTCTGATTCCCATACTCCCATACTCCCACACTTTCACACTCAGGTTTTGCGCCCTCCCGGCCACCAGTTCCACTCGCCTGCCAGCTGCATGAACGCGGGCACCAGCACCATCCGGATGATGGTCGCGTCCAGCAGCACCGCCACCGCGAGCCCGAAGCCGAGGAACTGCATCACCAGTACCTGGGCGAAGGCAAAGGCGCCGAAGACGATGATCATGATCAGTGCTGCGCTGGTGATGACGCTGGCGGTGGCGCTGACGCCTTCCATCGTGGCTTCATCGTTTCGGCCGGTGCGGTCGAACGCCTCCTTGATCCGGCTCAGCAGGAACACTTCGTAGTCCATGCTCAATCCGAACACCACCGCGAACACCAGCACCGGCACCACCACGAAGATGGCGGAGGTGGCGCCGTCGAGCCCGAACAGCTGGGCGCCGATGCCGTACTGGAACACCAGGACGATGAGGCCGAAGGTGGCACTCACCGACAGGCTGTTCATGATGACGGCCTTGACCGGCACCAGCACCGACCGGAATGCGATGGCGAGGAGCACCGCACTCGCGGCCAGCACCAGTGCCACCAGCATCGGAAAGCGCTCCATCATGTCGTCCTGGAAGTCGAGCGCGCTGGCGCTGTAGCCCCCGACGCGGATGGTGGCATCGCGGAGCTGGCGCGGGGGGCTGGCTGCAATTGCTCGAATCCGGCGCACCAGATCCTGGGTGCTGGTGAGTGACGTGGTGTCGGAGGGAATCACGTCCAGCAAGGCGACCCGGGTGTCCTGGCTCAGGTAGCTGTCGAGGAACTCGCCGTAGGTCGTGCGGGCGCTGTCCAGTTCGCTGTAGAACGCCGACAGCGTGAGAATCGAGCGCGAGTCGCCCAGATCCACCGGGCTTCGCACATCACGCACCCGCGGATCGCCCCGGAACGAATCGGAGAGCGCGAGCAGCCCGCGGAGCGACGCAGCACTCACGGCAGTCTTGCCTTCGGGGACCTCGACCACCACGCGCACCGGCTGCACGTAACCCGCCACGCCCATGTCGCTGAGCATGTCGAGCCCCTGGCCGGCTTCGGTGTTCGACGGCCACCAGTGCCTGGCCGGAAGCCCGATCCTGATCAGAAACAGCGGCGCCGTCAGCAGCGCGATTCCCATCCCGCCCAGCAGCAATGCGCGCCGGGGATGGCGATGCAGTCCGCGCGCCCACTTTTCCCAGGCCCGGGGCGAGTGGTACCAGGTCAGCCGTCGCGCCAGCCATTTGGGTCGGTCAATGTCTCGGCCGATGATGGCCAGGAGCGCCGGAAGCAGCGTAGTCGAGAGCAGCACAGCCGCGGCCACCACCACCAGGCCACCGAGTCCGACGCTGCGGGTCTCGATCAGCGGCGTGAACAGCAGCGCACCGAACCCGACCACCACGGTCAACCCCGATGTCACCACTGCCGAACCGGCCGTCAGCATGGTGTTCACCGCTGCTTCTCTGCGCCGGTTTCCTCGGCGCAGTTCTTCCCGAAAGCGGGTCACCATCAACAGCGAATAGTCGATGCCGACGCCGAGGCCGATCATGGTCGTCATGTTGAGCACGAAGATCGACATCGGTGTGACCCGGGTCAGCAGGCCGATGATCGTGAGCGAAACCGCGATGGCGAGCAGCCCGATCACCAGCGGCAACGCTGCGGCGACCAGCGCCCCGAAGGCGAGGATGAGGACGATCAGCGTCAGCGGCAGCAGCCGGGTTTCCAGCCGGGTGCTGTCCTCAGCGCTCACGGTTCGGATGTCGAGGTCGAGCGGTGATCGGCCGGTGACATGGGCCAGGTACTGGCTGCCGTCAGGAAACGAGGCGATGGTGCGCTGCACGATTTCCCGGGCAGGCAGGACCAGCGCGGCCACGGTGTCGCTTTCCGTAACGGTCAGCGCGACTACCAGGAAGGTGCTGCGGTGGTCGTCGGAGATGAACGTGCTGTCTCCGGTGCCTGGCCAGCTGGCCACGGCCCGAACCCAGGGCTGGGCTTCGAGCGCCCGGATCAGGCTGTCGAGCACCAGCTGGGGACGTCCCGCATCGAACGGCGCCGGCGCCGCCAGTGTGACCGCGAAGAAGTCGCTTAGCGGGCGAGTGAACCGGTCCCGCAGCATCCCGTCGGCGACGGTCGCCTCGGTGGCCTGATTGCTGCCGCCGCGGATGTTGAGGAGCTGGGGAGTGGCGGGCGCGCGCAGCAGCGCCACCGCTCCCAGCAGCATCCAGACGACCAGGACAGCCCAGCGCCAGCGCACCAGCGCATGGGCGAATGCTCGCATCACCGGAAAAGCGATCTCCTCGTGAGGGTCGGGAAGGGGCGAAATGCCCCTTGAGGGGCGGGACGCGCAATGTTAGGCCCTACCCCCCTCTGGCGCCAGCGGGACGGCCCGTCCCTTGCTATGATTAGGGGCCAGCCATCATGAACCGATACATACTTCCCGTTGTCACGCTGTCACTTGCGGTCATCGTGCTCGTTGACCGCGTGCAGCATGTGCGCGATCAGCGCCACAATCTGGCGTCCACCGGCGGCGAAACGACGGCGGTGGCACCGGCCCGCGCCAACCGGCCGGTCGCCAGCGATCGCGCCGAAGTGGGCCGTGCGGGCGCTACCGCCCCGGCACTGGACCGGCTGGCCCGCCTGGCCGCCCGGCAGCAGCTGGCGGCAGTGGCGGGCTACGCCTATCTCGACTCGCTGCTCGCGTCCACTGACTCGGTGGTGCGGCGCTGGCCGGACCGCTCGTCGGGGCCCCTCCGGGTGGCCATCGTGGAGGGCGGTGCCGACGGCTATCGTCCACGTATGGCGACGTTTGTGCGTCGCGCGCTGGCGCTCTGGGAAGAGACCGACGCCGGTGTGCAGTTCGAGACGGTCAACGATACGGCGTCTGCCGACATCATCATTCGCTGGATCGACCGCTTCCCGTTCGACCGCGCGGGTCAGACCGACATCACCTGGGACCGCGCTGGCCGGGTGCGGCACGCCGCCATCTCGCTGGCAATTCGCACGAGCACCGGACTCCGGCTGCCTGACGCCTCGCTCTTTGCCGTGGCGGTCCACGAGACCGGCCATGCCATCGGATTGCCGCACTCAGCCGATTCGGCCGACGTGATGTTTCCCGCTACCAGAGTGGGCGTCCTGACGCCACGTGACCGGCGCACTGCGCAGGTGCTCTACGCGCTTCCGGTTGGCCCCGTCACCGACACCATCCGCTAGCATGACTCGCCTCCGCGTGCTTCCGCTGCTCGGCGTCCTGGCCCTTGGCCTGGGCCTGGTGCTGCCGTCGCCGCTGGCAGCGCGGTCCGCCGCAGACGATGCCCCCGACTTCAAGGCTGTGGATGCCGCGGTGCGCCGAGGCATCAGCCGGGGTGTGTATCCGGGCGCGGTCGTGGTCATCGGGCGGAGCGACAAGCTGCTCCATGCCGAGCGCTATGGCCGGCTCACCTGGGACAGCCACTCGGCCCGGCCTCGCAGCGATTCCACATTGTGGGATCTCGCGTCGCTCACGAAGGTGGTGGCTGCCGGCGCCGCGATGCGGCTGATCGATCAGGGACTGCTCGACCTCGATGTCCCGGTCCGTACCTACGTGAGCGAATTCTCCGGCGGGATGCGTGATCAGGTCACAGTCAGGATGCTGCTGAACCACACCAGTGGCCTGCGGCCCTACATCCCTTTCTGGCGCACGGCGAGTTCGCGTGACGAGGCACTGACCCAGCTCTTTGCCGACCCGCTGCGGCGGACGCCCGGGAGTGCCGCCGAGTACAGCGACCTCAATGCGATCCTTATGGGCCTGGTGCTCGAGCGCGCCAGCGGCATCTCGCTCGACTCGCTCCTGCGGCGGGAGGTGCTTGAGCCGCTGGCGATGCATCAGACCTGGTTCCGGCCCGAGGCATCGCTGTGGCAGCGCGTGGCGCCCAGCTTCAAGGAGAATGACGTACCGGTCTTCGGGGTCCCCAGCGACCAGAACGCGGTAGTGCTGGGGGGCATCTCCGGGCATGCGGGGTTGTTCGCTACTGGTCGCGACCTCGCGCGCTACGCGCAGGCGTGGCTCCGCGGCGGACTGACGTCGGACGGCGACACCTGGGTAGAGAGCGCGACCATGCAGGAGTTCCTCACCGGCTCACCCAATGCCGGCACCCGCCTGCTGGGCTGGGACACGCCTGATCCGGAATACGAACCGCCGTCGGTGTTCGGACGCCTGCTGAGCCCGCTGGCGTACGGCCACACCGGCTGGTCCGGCACCGAGATGTGGATCGATCCCGCGCGCGATCTGTTCGTGGTGTTCCTCACCAACCGCAGCTTCGACCCCCGTGCGCGCAATTCCTTCCGCGCGCTGCGCGACATCCGTGCTGCGGTGTCCGACGCAGCGGCGCGGGCAGTGCCGGTGATGGCGTCGTAGGCCTCCTACACCTGAAGGCAGTCAGGAACGCACGTTGCCGTCGCGAGTGACTCAAGTCGCGACGGCAAACGTTGGCGTCCCGTTCACGCTTTTGCTTTTCCCGTTTACGCCGTTGTACTTTGGATCATGGCAACGATTACTGCAGATACGGTCAAGAAGGCCCTTCGCGGCGTCAAGGATCCTGAACTCGGCCTCAACATCGTGGACATCGGGCTGGTATACGACGTCGCCGTGAGCGACGCCGGCGATGCCCACATCCAGATGACGCTGACGTCTCCCGGCTGCCCTGCGGGCGCCGAGATCGTTCAGGATGTGAAGAACGTGGTGGGCGACCTGGAAGGAATCGAGTCAGTGGAAGTCGAACTGGTCTGGGAGCCGTTCTGGACTCCTGACAAGATGGACCCTCGGGTGAAGGCCTTCATGGGCTTTTAGCTGCGGCCAGCAGCTTCTCCCCAACCAGTTCGCGCTGCCAGCGGCGCATTCCTTCAATTCCCGACAGATCGGTGGTGCCCGGCTCCAGCCGGGCAATGCCCTCGAGTATTCCATTAGGCGCAAGAACGCCGGGCGCCAGCCCGATCCGCGCGGCCTCCGCATTCCGCACTGACTTCAGCCGCTCCAGACGCTCCTCATACGCCGGGTCCGGCGCGCGCCGGGTCGGGCGCAACCGCTGCGGCAGGTCCGCGTCGGGAATGGCACGGGCACGCTCCAGCGCGGCGAGGAGCTCGGTTCCGCGCCGCTCGAAGAGATCACGTCCTACCCCGCGCACCTGAGCCAATTCGGCGAGTGTGGCCGGCGGATCGACGGCCATCGCCATCATGGGTTCGTTGTTGATGATTCGAAACGCCGCACGGTCGAGCCGCCGAGCCGTGGCATCGCGCCACTGGTAGAGCTCACGCAGGATCGCGAGTTGCCTGGGCCGGAGCGCCTTGGCGCCCTTCATCCGCAGCCACGGCGCTTCAGGTTCCGCCGTAGACCACTCGACTTTCTCCAGCAACTCGAACTCCTCCTCGGCCCACGAGAGGCGGCCCATCTCCTCCAACCTGCCTCGCAGAATGTCCCGCAGCTCGGGCAGATAGTGGGTGTCGGAGGCAGCATAACGCAGCATTGGCTCCGTGAGCGGGCGGGCGGACCAATCGGCGCGCTGATAACGCTTGTCCAGCGTGACGCCCAGATACTTCACCAGCAGGGCGGCCAGTCCGATGCCCGGCTCGTTGAGCAGCTGGGCCGCGACCCTGGTATCGAAGAGATGCGTGGCGCGAAATCCAAACTCGCGCTCCAGAAGACGGAGGTCGTAGTCGGCGTCGTGGAACACCACTTCGATCGATGGGTCAGCCAGCAGTTCACCGAATCCCGCCAGGCTGGACGCGGCCAGCGGATCCACCACCGCGGTCACGTCGCGGCTGGAGAGCTGCAACAGGTAGACCCGGTCGACGTAGCGGTGAAAGCTGGCCGCTTCGGTATCGACGGCGAGGAGGGGGGAGCCATGAAGGCGGGACAGCAGGGTTTGGAGGCCGGCGTCGCTCTCGACCAACTGGACTGGTCCGAGCGGGCGTGCAGGGGCAGGGGATGACGTCATGGGTCGAAAGTTCGCCCGATCAGCCGCAGCATGCCAGTTTTGGCCACAATTCAGGGTCACTATAGCGACAGAGCATCTTCACTGTCGCGTCAGTCTATCGTCGTGCGAATTTTCTCTACAGCTTCAGCGATCTCGTCGAGCGCCTTGGCCAAGGCCTTGAAGTAGTCGCTGTCGAGCTTCGGGGCATCGCCCATGGCGGTCGCCAACTGGATCTGGCGGGTGAGCCGGGCGGCGTGGCGGATGTAATCGGTCGATGGAGGCATAGGCGCTGAGTTTGGGAGTGTGGGAGTGTGGGAGTGTGGGAGTGTGAGAGCGTGGAGTGTAGGAGTGTTAGAGCGTAGGGCAGTATACTCATACACTTCCATACTTCCACACTTCCACACTTCCCTCAGGCGCTCATGGATGTCGACCTGCTGATCTATCCCGACCTCTGCGATTCCTTCGGCCACCTGAACCAGGCGTCGTACCTGACCCTGTTCGAGCGGGCCCGCTGGGAGGCAATGGCGCGCGGGCCGGGGATGGACTTCTTCCAGAAGGCGGGAGTGTGGCCGGCGGTCAGGAAGGCGGGCATCGACTACCTCGCCCAGGCATTTCCCGGCGACACGCTCCGATTCCATCACACGCTCACCCATCTGGGCCGCACCAGCCTGACGCTGCGCCAGACCGCGCGCAGGGTGTCCGACGATCAGTTGATCGCCACTGCCGAGTTCACCTTTGTCTGTCTCGGAACCGATGGGCGGCCGGTGCCGGTGCCCCGTCCGTTTTCCGACCTCTTCTCATCGTCAGCCGAGGGGGGAGAAGTCCGCCGCATCACGGTGCACGGAGTGAGCCTGGCGGTGGACCAGGGCGGCGATGGCCCTGCTTTGCTGCTGATTCACGGCTACCCGCTCAATCGCACACTCTGGCGCCACCAGCTCGGCGCGTTCCCAGGCTGGCGCACCATCGCACCGGACCTTCGCGGCATGGGTGAGTCGGACGCGCCTGACCTCGGCTACAGCATGGCGACGTACGCCGACGACCTGATCTCGCTGCTGGACTCGATCGGTGTGGATGAGGCCGTGATCTGCGGGCTCTCGATGGGTGGGTACGTCGCGATGGAAATCCTGCGGCGCCATCGCCAGCGGGTGCGGGGGCTGGTGTTGATGGATACCCGGATGGAGGCCGACAGCAGCGAAGGCAGGAAGGGTCGCGACACGGCGGCGCAAGCCGCGCGGGACAAGGGTGCCAGCGCCATCGCCGAGGCGATGCTGCCCAAGCTCTTCGCCAGCCCGGATCCTGGTCGCGTTGGTGACGTCTGGAACGAGGTCGAACAGATGATCCTGACGACGCCGGTTCCCGGCATCGTAGGCGCACTCTCCGCGATGCGCGATCGCCCCGACAGCACCGGACTGCTGCCAATGCTCGAGGATCTTCCGGCCCTGGTTGTCGTGGGCGAAGAGGACCGGATCACGCCGCCCGACGCGGCGCGCAGGATGGCGGAGTTGCTGCCGATGGGGCAACTGGAGGTGATTGGCGGCGCCGGCCACCTGTCGCCACTGGAACGCCCGGATGATGTCACCCGGGCGCTGGCAGGATACCTGGCGTCGCTCAGTCGCGTCTCGGCGGTCCCGGCGGGTCGTCCGAGTTGAAGACCTCGCGATTCTTCTCGATGTAGGAGACCAGGTTGGGCGGTACATCTTCCTCAGGGAAGATGGCCGAGACCGGACACTCCGGTTCGCAGGCGCCGCAGTCGATGCATTCGTCGGGCTGGATATAGAGTTGATCCTCACCTTCGTAGATGCAGTCCACCGGACAGACATCCACGCACGCGCGGTCCTTCACTCCAATGCACGCTTCGGTGATCACATACGGCATTTCGGTCCAGCCTCCTTGACGATTGAACAGCGGGGGACAGGCGGCCAGCGCGGCAACCTGCGCCAACAATTAGGGCTAGAACGAATCCGGCGCAAGGGGTAGCCTCGGACTGCGCCCCGGCGATCATTACTTTCCCCGCATGCTGCACCCGCTGCGTCCGCTGCCTGAACTTTTCTTCATGCTTCTCGCCCTCGTCGGAGGCGACCGGCTGGCAGCTCAAGCGTGCCCGGAGCGACCAGTCACTGCACTGGTGTTGTCCGGCGGAGGCGCCAAGGGGCTGGCACATGTTGGCGTGCTGCAGACGCTCGATAGCCTCGGCATCAGGCCCGACATGATCGTGGGCGCGAGCATGGGGTCCCTGGTCGGCGCAATGTACGCCAGTGGCTATTCCGCCCACGTGATTGATTCGCTCACCCGCTCGCTCCCGATCTCCACGCTGTTTCGTCCTTTCCAGCCGGTGGCGCCTCGCGCGCTGCGGCGGCTGCAGCCGGTGGTTGTCTGGGAACAGGGCGACCGTGGCTTCACGCTGCAGAGCGCCGTCATCCAGGAAACGCAGGCCAATGCCCTGCTGAACGCGGCGCTGCTCAAGGGCAACCTGCTTGCCCGGGGCGACTTCGACCGGCTGGCGATTCCCTTTCGCGCCGTTGCAACCGACCTCGCGAACCGGCAGGTAGTTGTCCTCAAGGGGGGCGATCTCGCGCGCGCGGTGCGGGCCAGCGTCGCGATTCCACTGATCTTCGCGCCTGAGCTGATCGATGGCCGCTTCCTGGCCGATGGCGGGCTGAGCGACAACATCCCGATTGCCGCGGCGCGTGCAGCGGGCGCCGAGCGCGTCATCGTGAGCGATGCCACCGAACGCCGGCCCGACACGCTCAATCTCTATTCTCCGTTTGTCGTGGCCGAACGCCTCCTCGGATTTCTTTTCGAGCAAGCCGACTCGCTGGGCCCGAACGACCTGTACATCCGGCCCAACGTAAGCGGGTTCGAGAGCCTCGATTTCAACTCCCAGACTGTCACCGAGCTGATCGAGGTCGGGCGATCGGCAGCGGATTCGACGCTGGCAGGCATGAAGTGTGTCGCGCCCCGGACAGCCGACACTCCGGCATTGCCCACGGGGCTGACCTCCGTGGCGGTCGAAGGTGCGGGAGGGGCCGAAGCATCGCGGATCACGTCGCTCCTGGGGCTGGGCAACGGCGATACACTGGACGTGACGATGCTACGCAACCGGCTCCGGCGATTGGGCGAGTCGGATCAGTATGTGGCACTCTGGCTGACGCCCACCGGCTCGGGCGACAGCGTGGCATTCAATGTGGCGCCCGAGCGCGCCGCCGAGCGCACTGCGGCGATCGGAGCCATGTACGACAGCGACATCGGCGGCCGCGCCTGGGGCGGCGTGGTGGATCACCAGCTGGGTGCGGGGCTGGAGTCGAGTGCGTTCTTCGCATTCGGTACGCTGGAGAAGGAACTGGTCTTCAGCCTGAGGCGGCCGAGCCACTGGCTGGGACAACTGCTCACGCCGTTCGCTGCACTCCGGCTGGCAGCGGTGGATGTGCAGACGTTTGCCGTAGCGGGAGAGCCGCTGGACAAGCTGCGCACGCGGGCGTTGCAGGGACTGCTGGGCATCGAGCGCGACATGGGCGAACGATCGACGGTGACCATCGCGGGCAGCGGCCGCTACTGGCGAAATGATGATGGCAGCACCGATGAGGCACTGGGCGCGATGGCGTCGCTCACCGCATACGATGACGCCGGTGCGCCGTTCGTCAACGTCGAAGGCGAGTGGACTGCCAGGTTCCAGCGGATGGCGATGGAGGCAGCGCCCACACTGGTGTACCGCAGGCTGAGGGTTCGGCCGCGTATCCGGGCCGGCTGGGGCGACAGCCTGCCGGCGCAACTCAGCCTGCCGCTGGGGGGTAGCGATGGCATGCCGGCACTGCACCTGGGTGAGTTGCGGGGAGACCGCGAGGTGCTGCTTGGTCTCGGCCTGGGGCTGCGCGTGCTGGGCCCGATCGAGATCCGCGCCGAAGGCGTGGCGGGTCGCATCGCGCAGGGTGGGCAATTGCTGAGCAACGACAACTGGCACGCGGGCGCGCGCATCGGACTGGGCGCCGATACGCCGCTGGGACCGATGCGGGTGGACTATGAGGTCACCGAGGGCTGGCGGGACGCGCTGCGGGTGCGGATGGGAAGAAGCTTTTGAGTATGGGAGTGTGGGAGTGTGGGAGTGTGGGAGTATTGGGCAGTATGGAGAGCGGCTAACGGTGGGATTTCCGAATGAAGCCACGGAGCGTCCGCTGACACTCGGCTGATAGCTCAATAGCTCGTTGTACGTCTTCCTCGGGCCACGCCCCCTGTCGAATCAGCAGCGCCAGCAGTTCCGATGTCTCTACTGCCGATCCGTATGCCACACGGAGCAGGTTGGTGCAGGTTGGGCTCGGACCGTAGCTGTAGCCTTCCGCAATGTTTAGTTGGACGGACAAAGCCGAGCGCTGTAATTGGTCAAACGCTTCCCTCAATCGCGGCTGCCAGCACGTCTTGCTCGCTTCCTGAACCGAGTCGACAATTGCAGTCGCAGTCTGCCAGCAGCGCAGCGTGCGGTGAGAGGCGGCCATGCTGCAAACTGGCTTCGGGCCGCCCCAGCCGTGTCATCAGCTTTCTGCGCTGGTGAGTCTTTGAACGCGGCTAACCATACTGCCCAAGACTCCCACACTCCCATACTTCTACACTCCTACAGCAACCCGGTCAGCGGCGTCGCGTATGTTGCTGTCCTGGTCTCGGGCGGGCCGTAGCGGCCGTCCGCCGCATGGAGCCGGTTCCATTCCTCGCGCAGGCAATAGGGATCGAGCCCGTGGGGCCGGTCCACCGCCAGGACGCCGTCGAGATGATCCATTTCGTGCTGGATCAGCTCGGCCCGGTCGCCCTCGAGGTCGTCCTCGTGCCACCCGCCCTTCACGTCCTGGTAGCGCACCCGGATTCGCCACGCGCGGGAGACCCGCACCAGCAAGTTGGGGAACGAGAAGCAGTCATCCCAGACTGAGAAGTCCTCGTTGCCGATGTCCACGATCTCCGGGTTGATCAGCACCCACGGCTTGTCCATCTCGACATAGATCATTCGCATCGGCGCCCCGATCTGGGGAGCTGCGATGGCCCGCCCGCTGCCGAACCGGCTCTGCCAGTCCCGCAGGGTTTCGCGCATGTCGTCCAGGATGACCCGGACTGCGGTGGAGCCCGGCTTCTCGACCGGATCGCACTGGGTCCGGAGGATCGGATCGCCCAAAAGGCGGATTCTATGGATGGTCATGCGGGCCAATCTTGTGGTTTCCCCTGTCCTCGGCAAGTATTCACTAACGTAGTAGTAATTACAACTACTATTAACCACAGAGACACAGAGAGCACGGCGGTATCGGCGCGTCGGGGGGCTCCTGCTTTTCGTGTTCCTCGGAGCCTCCGTGACCTCTGTGGCTCTGTGGTCTATCCGGCCTCAGTCATGCTTCAGAATCATGAGCTAAATGATTGGAGGAAGGCGGTTTGTGGATTCACACCAAAAACGTCCTACGAACTTGCCAATTCCGACTCTTTCACTTAACATTTGCGCCTATGCAGCAACCCCTTCCCCGCGTCGCTGAGCAGCTTCCTCCGGGCCTCAAGGGCCCGCGGGTTGATGTGCTCCTCGAGCTCAAGCGCTCGGGGCAGCTCTGCGCCAAGGACCTGGCGCGCCGGATGGGACTGTCGCTGACCGCTATTCGGCACCACCTCAAGGAGCTGGAGGCCGGCGGGCTGATCCGCTATCAGCGGCAGAATCGCGCGGGTGTCGGGGCACCAGGATTCGTCTACAGCCTCACCACCGCCGGCGAAGCGCTCTTCCCCCAGCGGTACAAGGAGACCCTGACCCAGCTGCTCGACAGCGTGGTTGCGGTCGAGGGTCGCGAGGCCGCGGTCCGGTTTCTCGAGTCCCACTTCGAGCAACTGGCCCACCGGCTCGAGCCCGAGCTGGAGGGCGCCAACCCGGTCCAGCGGATGGCCATCATCACCCGCGCGCGCACCGAGGATGGGTACATGGCGGAAGGGGCAGCCACCTTCTGCTGCGGAACGCTGACCGAGCACCACTGCGCCATTCGCGCGGTCTCGGAACGGTTCCCCGAAATCTGCACCGCCGAGCAGCGCTTTCTTGAGCGCACGCTGGGTGGTCACGTCGAGCGCCGGCAGCATGTGCTGCAGGGCGACGGCGCCTGTTCGTACGCCGTCCGCTTCGCCCGCAATGGGGAGCAGGACGTCACCGTCGAGGAGTCCGAATGAGCACGTCAGTCGAAACGCTGGTCAATCGCGAGTACAAGTACGGCTTCGTCACCGACATCGAGTCGGATGTGACGCCCAAGGGGCTTTCCGAAGACGTCATCCGTCTCATTTCGGAGAAGAAGCAGGAGCCGGCGTGGCTGCTCGAGTGGCGGCTCAAGGCCTACCGCGGGTGGCTCAAGATGACCGAGCCGCGCTGGCCCAACGTCAAGTACAACCCGATCAACTACCAGGCGATCAGCTACTACGCGGCGCCCCGCACGGCCAAGCCGCTGGGCTCGCTGGATGATGTGGATCCCAAGCTGCTGGAGACCTACCAGAAGCTGGGCATCCCCCTCACCGAGCAGAAGATCCTGGCCGGCGTGGCGGTGGACGCCATCTTCGACTCGGTCTCGGTAGGCACCACCTACCGCGCCAAGCTGGCGGAGCATGGCATCATCTTCTGCTCCTTCGGCGAGGCCGCGCGGGAGCACCCCGACCTGGTCCAGAAGTACCTCGGCTCGGTGGTCCCCGCCTCCGACAACTTCTTTGCCGCGCTGAATTCGGCGGTGTTCAGCGACGGCTCCTTCGTCTTCATCCCGAAGGGCGTGCGGTGTCCGCTGGAGCTGTCCACCTACTTCCGGATCAATGCGGCCGACACGGGTCAGTTCGAGCGCACGCTGATCGTGGCCGAACCCGGCGCGCACGTCAGCTATCTCGAAGGCTGCACGGCGCCGATGCGCGACGAGAACCAGCTGCACGCCGCGGTCGTCGAGCTCGTCGCGCTGGACGACGCGACGATCAAGTACTCGACGATTCAGAACTGGTATCCCGGCGACGAACAGGGTCGCGGCGGCATCTACAACTTCGTCACCAAGCGCGGCGAATGCCGTGGCCGCAACTCGAAGATCTCCTGGACGCAGGTGGAAACCGGCTCGGCCATCACCTGGAAGTACCCGAGCTGCATCCTGCGCGGCGAGAACTCGGTGGGTGAGTTCTATTCCGTGGCGGTGACCAACAACCGCCAGCAGGCTGACACCGGCACCAAGA
>JAICQR010000070.1 GCA_025937755.1 Gemmatimonadales bacterium
CCCGTCCCGCAGCGCCTCGCGGATGGCCTCGCGGTCCTCCTCCTCGCGCAGCGGTGGGTTCATCTTGGCGTGGGTGTCGTACCCCTCACACGACTCGTGGGTCAGGGTGAAGTGATGGGGACAGGCCTCAGCCGTCACCTTGAGCCCCTTCTCCTTCGCCCGCCGAATCAGGTCCACCGACCCGCGGGTGGACACGTGGCAGAGATGCACGTGTCCGCCGGTGAGTTCGGCCAGGATGATGTCGCGCGCCACCATGATCTCCTCGGCGGCGGCCGGGATCCCCTTGAGGCCGAGGCGGGTGGAGACGATGCCTTCGTGCATCGCGCCACCCTGGGCGAGGGTCATTTCCTCGCAATGGTCAGCCACCGGGATGCCGAACACCTTGGCGTACTCGAGCGCGGTGCGCATTATGTGGCTCGACATCACCGGCTTGCCGTCGTCACTCACCGCCACGGCGCCGGCGCCGACCAGTTCCCCGAACTCGGCGAGCTGCGCGCCCTGTTGCCCGACCGAGATGGCGCCTATGGGATAGACCCGTGCCTTCCCTGCCCGCTGCGCCTGGCTCACGATGAAACCCACCACGCCCTGGTTGTCGCACACCGGATCGGTGTTGGGCATGGCGCAGACGGCGGTGAAGCCGCCGGCCACCGCAGCCATCGCGCCAGTGGCGATGGTCTCGAGATCTTCCTGGCCCGGCTCCCGCAGGTGGGTATGGAGATCGATCAGCCCCGGAGCGACGATCCGGCCCGCGGCGTCGATCACCTCGGCGTCGTCGGGCCGGCCCAGGTCGCGACCCACCGCTTCGACCTTGCCGGCCCTGAGCAGCACGTCGGTGGTCTCATCGCGTCCGCTGGCGGGATCGATCACCCGCCCGCGCTGCACCAGGATCGGCTTCACCGTTCCCCTCCGTCGGCCTGATGGGGACCGGGCCGCCCACCAGCCAGCAGGTAGAGCACCGCCATTCGCACCGCGACGCCATTGGTCACCTGGGGCAGGATCACGCTGTGCTCGCCATCGGCCACGTCGCTATCGATTTCGACGCCGCGGTTCATCGGTCCGGGATGGAGGATCACCAGGTCCTTGGGCGCCTTCCGCAACCGTTCACTGCTGATGCCGAAGACCCGATTGTATTCCCGGAGTGAGGGAATGAACCCCGCCGTCATCCGTTCCAGCTGGAGCCGGAGCACATTGAGCGCATCGGCCCACTGGATCGCATCCTCGACCCGAGGGAGGACGGTCACGCCCAGTGACTCGATGCCGCGCGGCAGCAGGGTGTGGGGACCGCAGACGCCGACCTCGGCGCCGAGCCGGGTGAGCCCCCAGATGTTGCTGCGGGCCACCCGGCTGTGGAGCACGTCGCCCACGATCGCCACCTTGAGCCCGTCGAGCTTGCCGAACTTGTCGCGCAGCGTCAGCATGTCGAGCAGTGCCTGGGTGGGGTGCTCGTGCTTGCCGTCGCCGGCGTTGACCACATTGGACGCGATCCGGTCGCCCAGGAACTTCGCGGCGCCGGAAGACCCGTGGCGGATTACCACCATGTCGATCCGCATCGCCTCGAGATTGCGGGCGGTATCGACGAGGGTCTCTCCCTTGGAGACCGAGGAACCGACGGCGGCGACGTTGACGGTATCGGCAGAGAGGCGCTTCTCGGCGAATTCGAAGGAGATGCGGGTGCGGGTGCTGGCTTCGAAGAAGAGATTGACGATGGTCTTGCCGCGGAGCGCGGGGACTTTCTTGATCTGGCGCTCGCTCACTTCCTTGAACGGTTCGGCGGTGTCGAGGATCAGCTGGAGCTGTTCAGCGGAGAGTGGTTCGAGGCCGACCAGGTCCTTGCCCAGGGCAGTGCCCACGGCCGTCACGCGTCACTCCGCACGAGTTCTACCACGTCCCTCCCGTCGAGTTCCGACACCAGCACCTCCACCCGTTCATTGGCGGTGACACTCACGGTGGCGCCGACTATGTCAGCCTGGATGGGGAGTTCCCGTCCGCCGCGATCGACCAGCACGCAGAGCAGCACCCGGCGGGGCCGGCCGAAATCGGCAACCTCGTCGAGGGCGGCGCGGACCGTGCGGCCGGTGTAGAGCACGTCGTCCACGATGACCACATTGCGGTCGTCGAGCTCGGGGAGGTGGGTCTCGCCCACTATCGGCTTGGGGCCGATGGCCTGGAGATCGTCGCGATAGAGGGTGATGTCGAGCTTGCCGCAGGGGATGTTGGTGTGCTCGACCTTGTCGATCAGGCGCTTGATGCGGTAGGCCAGTTCGACGCCCCGGCGCTGGATGCCGACGAGGGCCAGTGCGTCGGTGCCGCCGCAGCGCTCGACGATTTCCGAGGCCATGCGGACCAGGGCGCGCTGGATAGCGCGGTCGTCGAGGAGCTGGGTGCGAATGGGCATCTCGGGGCGGGAAGCTAGCCGGGGCGCTGGCGGGAGGTAAGGGGTGGTGGTGGGAGCGGTGGGCCCATCGAGAAGCAGGGCCGGTTCGCAGCCATCGATCGAGCCTCTAGCCCAGCCGCTCGCTCTCCCTCAGATTCCGACATGCTCCCACCACGAGGTTCCGACACCACGCGCGAAGCGGCCGCCGTCCAGCGCGAAGTGCTGCGGCGCATGCCGCCGCTTCGTCGCTTGGATCTGGCGCTTGAGATGAGCCTGCTGGCGCGCTCGCTTCATCGCGCCCGCTTGCGTGCGGCGCATCCCGACTGGACCGAACTGCGCCTCCGCGACGCGATGCTTGGCATCGCACCGTCAGTGGCTCCGCCTGCTGACCCGGCGGAATGACCCCTTTTGGCATGCGCGGCCCAACCGCGGCGGCGCCCGGCGATCAATCCGCCTCCCGCGCCCGCGCGATCTCCCAGAACCCGCGTGGAGTGAGGATGCGCACTGGTGCCTTGCCATCCAGTACGAGAAGATCCTGATCGCCTGTCACCAATACCTCGGCTCGACCCGCCATGGCGCTCGCCAGAACCCAGGCGTCAGCGCGGTCCCGGACGTCGAGGTCGAGGATCTGCTGAGGTTTGGGAATGACCTCGTGCTCCCGAAAAAACGCTTCGATCTCGGCGATGCGGGCGGCAGGAAGCTTGAACTTGGCAGCGAGAACTCGTCGGAGCTCGTCCAGCACCACGGCAGGGACCAGCAGGTCGTGCTCCGCAAGCACCACATGTACCACGTCGGCCGCGAGCCCCCGGGTGGCCAACGCCGCGACGAGCACATTGGTGTCGAAGCAGACCCTCACGACACGTCGCGGTACACGTCCTCGTCGGTCAGGTAGCCCCGGGCCTCCGCAAACGGCAGGGTCTGCCGGCGCAGAGTATCGAATCGGGCGAGCGCCAGCTGCCGGCGAAGGGCGTCACGGACCACCTCGCTCTTGCTGCGACCGGACGCGCGCGCCACCCGTTCGAGCTGGCGCTCGAGGGCCGGATCCAGGCGGATGGTGAGAGCGGCATCCTTCATGTAATACAATGTAATACGAAACTCAGCGCTGCGCCAGCCGCCCCTCCACCCCCACCCGCACCATCCGCACCGCACTGCCACCTTCCGCCGGCCCTGTCCACGCGACCAGCGCCGTGTCACCAACGATCGCGACCTGGGGATACTTCCCGCCCGCCGAGGCCTCCAGCGTCTCCGCTTCCGCGATACGTCCCCGCGCGTCGATCCGCACCAGCCGGATCGCACGGTTGCCCTTCTCGTCCAGGTCCAGTGCCACCAGCGCGCCGCCATCCGCCAGCGGCTGCACCGTCGCATGCGCGGTCTGCACCGACTTCCCCGTCACCAGGCCCACCGGCTCGCCCGTGGCACGACCGGCGGAATCCGCGCGCACGTAATACACCCCTGCGCCGTCCGGCTTGCCGGTGTACCACACCACATGCCGCACACCATCATCCGCGATCGCCAGCGCCGGTCCGGTGTGGGGACACCCGGGATACTCCCAGTTGTCCTCGTGCACCCGCTCCGGCGCCATCGCGCCTGGCTCGAGTGGCGCGACCACGATGTCACGCACATCACCCGGAAAGTGCTGCCGCCACGCTGCCACCATCCCGCCATCCGGCCGAGAGGCCAGCGCCACCCGGCAGCAGGGACACACCCCTCCCCACACCGCCTGATTGGCGGTCCAGGTGCCGCCGAAGTCGGCTGACGACGTCATGTAGATCCGCGCATCCGACTCCATCGAGACCTCGGCTGTCGGGTCGCCCACCGTGTGGTGATGCCCCGGGAACCCTTCCCCGCCTCGCTCGTCCAGCCACGCCGCCACCAGCCCCGCCTGCTCGCTCCAGCCAACGCCGTGGAAGGTGTGGGTCCCCGGCGCCGAGGTGCTGTCGTCGTTGAGCGTGAGCGGCGCACTCCAGCTGGCGCCGCCATCCATCGACCGCGCAAACCGGATCATGCTGGCGGGCCATTTCCTTCCCGGCACCGCGACACTCCTGCTCCATACCAGTGCCACCTCGCCCGCACTACCTGTCACCAGCCGGGGTGATGCCTCACCGTGGGGCGGCCCCACGTCGTCGGGCCCGTCGCTCACCGTGACCGGCGCGCTCCATGACGCGCCCCCGTCGGTCGAACGGGAGAACTGCACCCGCCGTCCGCCGCTGTCGCCCTCGACCCACGCGAAGTAGACGGCACCGGCATCAGGCGCTACCGCCAGCGCCGCGTCACCAGACTCGCTCGCCGCCACCGGCGGCATCTCCACCACCTCGGCCTCGAGGTCACCCGAGCCTCGAAACACGGTCCACACGCTCAGCGCCACCACGCCCAGCGCAACGAACACGGCGACGAGCGCCGGCATCGGCCGGCGCTGCTGCGGTGACTGTGACTCCATCGTCATTGCGTTTCCTTCCTCTACTGTCCGAAACGATACTGGGCGCCCACGAAGACCTGGCGAGGCGCGCCGGGCCGGAACCGCTCTCCCTGCTGCGCATTGAACGACGACGTCTCGGCGTAGCGCACGTCGCCCAGGTTGGTGAGCCGCCCCGTCAGCTGCAGGTGATCCACCACCGGAACGTTGGCCTGCAGGTTGAGCAGGTTGTGGCCGTCGTACTTATGGGTGTTGGCCGGATCCATGAAGTACGAGCCGAGCCGCACCCATTCCAGCGCCAGGAGGCCGCCCCGCAGCACTTCCGGACGCCAGGTGATGCGCGTGTTGGTCAGCACCCGGGGCGCCAGCTCCATCTCGTTGCCGCTGTAGTCGTCGGTCACGCTCGGCTGCCATGTGTCATAGCGGTGCCGGGCGTACGAGACCGCGGCATCAAGCCGAACCTCCGAGACCGGAGATACTCCGACGCCCACCTCGATGCCCCGATGGGTGGTGGAGCCCGCGTTCTGGGTCAGCCGGAGCCCGTCGGCAGGATTAAAGAAGGTGAGGATGTCGTCGTGCAGCTTCATGGCATACACCGTGGCTTCTACCGTTGCGACCCCGCCCACCAGCGCACGCACACCCGCCTCGTAGCTCTCGGCCTTCATCGGCTCCAGGTCCACCGTGCTCTCAGCCGACCCCTGCCGGAACAGCTGGCTCTCCGACGGAGCCCGGAAGGCGGTGCGGAACGAGCCGAATACGCTCACCGATGGCTTCACTTCCCACGACACACCGATCTTGGGACTCAGCCGTGCGAAGCTCACCTCAGTGGACGCGGGGCGGCGATGCCGCCCGCTGGCCAGGGGCTCGAGGTTGTTGTCGTAGTTGTAGCCGAGATTGTCGAATCGAAGCCCCGCGTCGAGCTGCACCGATGGCAGCAAGGCGATGTCGGCCTGGGCGTAGGGCGATACCTGCCAGAACGCGACGTCATAGTCGTACTGGACGTCCCCGGTGGTGTAGCTGGTGAAGACCGGCCCGTCACGGGCCGGGGTGATCCCGGTCTCCAGCCGGCTGCCCGGGGTGTATTCCAGGTCGACGCCAGTGCTGAGGCTGGTGTTGAGATCGCTGATCTCGCGCTGGTAGCGGGCCAGCACGCCGATCGAGCGATGCTCGCTCTCCCAGACCTGGGGATCGAAGCTGAGCTGCCACGACGGCATCAGATCCAGCGTGTTGTACCGGGTATAGACGGTGGCCCCGAAGGTCGACGCGCCGCGCCGCACCTGCAGTTCGGACGAGACCCGCGCGGCCACCACCCGGCGGAACGCGATCGGTGTGTAAACCCGGGTCGGCTGGTTCTCGAAGTCATCCAGCGGCAGGTCACTGCCGCCATCGCCCGGCTGATCGATATGTGACACGCTGGCGACGGTCTTGAGCTGGGTGGTCGACCCCAGCGCGAAGTCCCAGCGGACGGTGCCGCTCTGGCGGTCGTAGGACGCGCCGTCGCGCCAGCCGTCGGAGGTGGTGAAGTTGCCATCGGCGCGCAGGCCACTGGCGCCAAGCTTGCCGCTCGCGGTGCCCAGCGCTCGCAGATACGTGGCACTCCCGCCCTCCACGAACAGTTCCGCCTCGGGCGTGTCGCTGGGTGCGCGAGTGAACGAGTTCACCACACCGCCCACGGCGTCACTGCCATAGATGGCGCTGCCCGGGCCCTTGATCACTTCGATCCGGCCGGCCTGCGGAAGATTGATCTCGTAGAGCGCGTTGTGATTGAAGAACCCGGTGGACCGCGTCGGCACTCCGTCTTCCAGGTATGCATACAGCGCCTTGGTGCTGATCGGCTGGCGAATGGCGGTGAAGTGCCCTTCCCCACCCGCGTTGCTGACGTACACGCCCGGCGCGCGATTCACGATGTCGGCCGGGTGATGCGCCCGTGTCTCGGCAATTTCCCGGGTGCCGATCACCTCGACACTCATCGCGGTGCGTGAAGCAAGTCGTGCGTCGCGAGTGGTGCTTACCACCACGTCCGGCAGCGTGACCACGGATGTCTCGAGCACGACGTCCACCCGAATCGGTTCCGGCGTCCGCACCTCGGCCAGCCGGGCCACGGGCTTGAAGCCCAGCGCCCGGACCTCGATGCGCTGGTCACCCAGCGGCACCCTGTCGAAGGCGTAACGGCCCAGCGAGTCGGTGCGGGCCAGCCGAGCCGGCGCGCCCAGCGCGACGCTCGCGCCCACCACCGGTTCACCAGCTTTGGAAGTGACCGTGCCCTCAACGATGCCGCTGAATTGGGCCTGGGCAGTCGCCGGACTGAACAGCATGAGTACCGCCAGTGCGGCCAGCGCTGGCACACAGCATGGCTTGAGTGAGACCTTCATTGTCCTTTCCTCGGAGTGGCATGCGACACGTGCCGGCAGGGCAATGGCCCAGGCCGGCGTGATCACCTTCGGAGCGCGGTGCGCTCCTCAGCCGAGGGTGGGTGGGGCGGTCTTGGGAGGAAGCAGGTGGGGGGGAACTGCCGGCAGCACATACGACGGAGCCAGCATCGCGGCGGGCACCAGCGCCGTGGCAGGTGCAACACCGAGCTCCGCACCGTATCCGGCAGCCACCATGGGCGCCGCGCCCTGGCAGGCTCCGATGCAGTGGCATGGTGCCGGCGCGCCGTCGTCCGAGGGCCCGCTGTCATGCGATCCGTGATGCGCGCCATGTTCCGCCGGCGTGGCCGTCCAGGGCATGTCCGCCGCGCACGGATGGATGGCACTCAACGCCGTTCCTGCCAGACCGGGAGTCCCGATCAGGAGGAGGAGCGTCAGGAGACGCAGATGACGGAGCCGCTGCAGCATGCGCGAAATCTAGTTGCCCGGCTCGGCGGCGGTAAGCGGGGCCGGGCGCTGGCGTGCCGCAGGAGCCTGCGTCGCAGCGCGCCGCCTGGCCCAGACTACGCGGGTGCCCAACAGCACCGCCAGCACCACGATGTAGAGGACCGGCTTCCGGACGTCCAGCTTCACCGCCAGCAGGAAGTGCAGCACTGCGAAGATCGCGGCGGGATACACCAGCCGATGCAGCCGGTTCCACCGCTTGCCACCCAGCCGGCGGATCCAGCCCTTGGTGGAAGTGAGCGCCAGCGGAATGAGCATGAGGAACGCCATCATGCCGAACAGCACCCATGGATGCTCGTAGACGTCAGCGGCGATGAGGCTGAGAGAGCCCTCCTGGTCGAACACCACGTAGGTGGACACGTGAAGAACCGCATAGAAGAACGCCATCAGCCCCAGCAACCGGCGGAAGCGGATGAGTTCGTTCCAGCCGGTCAGACGCCGTAGCGGCGTCACAGCCAGCGAACAGAGCAGCAGCGTGATCGCCGCGGTGCCGGTAGTGATGGCCAGCGTCTCGACCGGGTCAATGCCGAGATAGCCGATGGCGACGCCGCGGGCGAGCTTCAGCGCGGGAATCAGCGCCAGCAGCAACACCACAACCTGCAGCGGACGAATGGCGCGCTGCCGCCAGCTGCGTGGGCGCTGGCGCTCAGAAGTTGGCACGCAGGTCCATGCCGGAGTAAAGCGACGCCACCTGGTCGGCGTAGCCATTGAACGGCAGCGTCTCCCGGCGGAAGAGTTCGCCGATGCGGCGCTCGCGCTTCTGGCTCCAGCGGGGGTGGTCCACCGCCGGATTCACGTTGGCGTAGAAGCCGTACTCGTTGGGCGCCGCAATGTTCCAGGTGTTTCTCGGCTGCCGCTCGAGGAAACGGATCCGCACGATCGACTTGCCGCCCTTGAAGCCATACTTCCATGGAATGATGAGCCGGAGCGGGGCGCCGTTCTGGTTGGGCAGCGTCTTGCCGTACACACCCGTCACCATGAGCGTGAGCGGGTGCATCGCCTCGTCCATCCGCAGGGCCTCGACGTAGGGCCAGTCGAGAATGGGACGGCGAATGAGCGGCATCTGCCCGGTGTCGGCCAGGGTGGTGAACTCCACGAATTTCGTCTTGCTGGTGGGTTCCAGCCGGGCGATGAGGTCCTTGAGCGGGAACCCGAACCACGGCACCACCATCGACCACGCCTCGACGCAGCGATGACGGTACACCCGCTCCTGCATGGTGAACGGCTTGAGCAGGTCATCGAGATCGTAGTCGGCCGCGCGCGCCACCTCACCCTCAACCTTCACTTTCCACGGCCGGGGCTTGAGGGTGTGCGCGTTCTTCGCCGGATCGTCCTTGGCAGTGCCGAACTCGTAGTAGTTGTTGTAGCCCGTCACCGCTTCCCATGGCGTCAGCTTGTCGTCGGGATCGGCCTGACCTGGTGCGCAGGCCATCAGCGCCCCCGGCACCGCTGCACTCGCCGCCACCACACCCGCCCCATAACCCATGGCACGGAGAAACTCCCTCCGGCCGAAATAGGCCGATTCCTCAGTGATCTCGCGGGTCGGGATGTCGGGCGGTCGGCGGATGAGCATGGCAGTTGGGGGTTGGGGCGTAGTACGGCTCAGGTCCAAGGTGACGAGCACCTGAAACTATACGTCACAGGGAGATAAAGGGTTCCGGAGGGGCGTGCTACGAAAACGGACAGGGAGGGATTCGAACCCTCGAAACGGCGTAAACCGCTTACGCGCTTTCCAGGCGCGCCTCTTCAACCACTCGAGCACCTGTCCGGGAGGCCGCAGGTCGCGGCCGGGCGGCAACTTAGCGCAGCGCCGGAGGGTCCGTCAACGCGAACCGTCGGTGCGCCCCAGCCGGTCGGCCCGCCACAGCACCACGCCCAGGCCGACCAGTCCCAGCGCCATGAACAGGAACCCCGGCGCCGGGCGATCGAATCCGGTGCTTGGGGCTCGGCAGGCGCCGGTCTCGAGACAGTACGAATTATCGACGTCATTGAGCCCGCCAACCGGATTGACGGGCGCGCCCTGAAGTGCTACGAGGAGGAGAAGAAGTTTCATCACAACGGACAGGGAGGGATTCGAACCC
>JAICQR010000165.1 GCA_025937755.1 Gemmatimonadales bacterium
AGCGTGCTCTTGAGCGGCCCGCCCTGGGTCATGACGTAGGGCTCGGCGAAGAGCTGGAAGTAGCCGATCATGGTCACCACCCCGACGAACAGGAATGTCGGTCCCAGCATCGGCAGCGTCACGTGGCGGAAGCGATGCCACCAGTTGGCGCCGTCGAGATCCGCGGCATCGTAGAGATCGTCGGGAATGTTCTGGAGCCCGGCGATGAAGATCAGCATGTTGTAGCCGAAGTTCTTCCACACGGCCAGGATGATGATGGCCGGCATGGCCCACGCCGGGTCACCCAGCCAGTCGGTCGGTCCGATGCCCATCTTGCCCAGCAGATAGTTGATGGGCCCGTAGGTGGGGTGATAGAGGTAGCGCCATACCAGGGCGACGGCGACCAGCGTCGTGACCACCGGCGCGAAGTACGCCGTACGGAAAAAGCTCTTCCATCGCGCCAGTCGCGCGTTCACGAGGAGTGCGGCGCCCAGCGACACGATCACAGACAGGGGCCCGCCCACCAGGACGAAGTAGAACGTGTTCCGGAGCGCTGCCCAGAAGAGCGGGTTGCGTGCCAGCTCGATGTAGTTCCCGAAGCCGACGAACCGCACGTTGGACGCGTCGGCGATGGCGTAGATATCGAAGTCGGTGAGGCTCAGCAGCAAGGCGGCCAGCACCGGCAGCGCGAAGAACACGGTGATGAGGCCCACCGCGGGGGTCACGAACCAACGAGCCGCCCGCGCCTGCCTGCCCTCGGCACTCACGGCTCTGCCGCCGCCTGCTGGTCCAGCACCCAGCGCCGCTTCTCGAGGATCCGGTCCACCTGATTGTCGAGGTCGCCGAGCACCACCGGCACGGGAACGTTGCCCCGGATGGCCCGCTCCGACTGCTCGTAGAGTCGGGTCAGGATCAGCTCGATTTCAGGAACATGGGGCAACGAGGCGACGCGCTCGAGCTGCTCGCGGAAGGCCTGGACCTTGGGATCGTTGGCCAGTGCCGAGTCCTGCCAGGCGTCCCGGCGGGGCGGCAAGTTGCCACTGAGATGGAAGAACTGCGCCTGCGAAGCCGGCAATGAGAGGAACTCGACCAGTGCCATCGCCTCGCGGGGGTGCTCGCTGCTGCGGAATACCACCAGGCTGGAACCGCCGGCAAAGGATACGCCCGGGCCATCGGGCCCCGGCAGCGGTGCGGTGGACCACTTGTCCTGAAGACTGTCAGGCAGCCGGCGACGGAACTCGCCCAGGTTCCACGGGCCAGTGATGTACATGGCAAACGTGCCGCGAGCGAACTCCTGCCAGACGTTGGCCACATCGGCGTTGCCCATCGGCGGCGCCAGGTCGTCCTCGAACAGGCTGATGTAGAAATCAAAGGCTTCGCGGAAGGCCGGATGGCTGAAGGCCCCCGTCCGTCCCGCAGAATCGGTGAGAGTCGAGCCGTTCTGGAGCCCGAATATGGCCGGCTGCATCCACTCGTTGGTGGGGAGGAACATGGCCCACTGGCGCGGGCCGGAGGCTTCCTGGATCTGCACCATCGCGGAGCGCCATTCGACCCAGGTAGTCGGCACCTGCTCGACTCCAGCGCGTTCAAGCAAGTCGGTCCGGTAGAACAGCACCCGGGTATCGACGTACCAGGGCACGCCGAAGAGGGTGTCGCCCACAACGTTGGTGGACCAGATGCCGGGGAAGTACGCGTCGGCGCGGATGGGCGAATCGGGCTCGAGCAGCGAGTCGAGCGGCTGGATTGCACCCAGCATCGCGAGTTCGTAGATCCAGGTGTTGCCCAGCTGGGAGATGTCGGGCGACGTCCCGCCGACGTGTGCGGTGAGCAGCTTCTCATGCGCTGCGGTCCACGGCATCTGCTGAATGTCGACGCGGATGCCGGGGTTGCGCCGCTCGAACTCGCGCACTAGCGGCGCCACCACCTCGCCCTCGCGCCCCATGGTCCAGAAGCGGAGGTGGATGGTCTCATCGGCCGGCCGGGGCGCACAGGCGGTCAGGGCGGTCAAGGCGGTCAAGGCGGTCAGGGCGGTCAGGGCGGTCAGTCCCCGAGGTGCCGAACCTCCGAGCCGCCGAGCCGCCGAGCCGCCGAGCCGCCAAGCCCTCATGTCTCGAGCCACCCCCCAGTAAACCCCGCCCGCTCCAGACCCCTGCGAATCGCCGGATGCTGGCGCAGCAGCTCCCACACCAGGCCCGACCGGTGGTTCTCGATCATCAGCAGCGTCGGCCCCACGTCGATGCCGAGATAGTCGCCGTTGAACCAGCCCACACCGGGGACGATGGTGCCGCGCCGCTTCTCCGCCTCGAAGGTGAACGTCTCGTTGTACGCATCGAGGAATCCGTACTGCTGGAAGAGGTGGTCGCCGAAGCGTTCGCGCATGTCGACCAGCGCCGGGACCGTGATCTCGGGAGCGAACACGATCGACCCGCCGGCGGCGTGGGGCGTAATGGTGCCGTCGTCGCGGACCTCGGTGAAGGACGCTCCGCGCGCGGAGTAGGTGTAGAACTCGCGGTCGCTGCCGCCCCAGGTGATGATCGCGTCCGACGGGCCGTCGCAGGCAGTGAGTCCCCAGCTCAGTTCGCCGTACCCTGTCCAGCCATTGGGATTGTCGATGGCATATGCCTGCTGGGCATAGGTGGCACGGCGGGAGTTCTCGAAGTAGTCGATCCCCCTGCCCCGCATGTACGCGTCCTGGATGCCGCGGAAATCGATCCACGCGTGGGAAAACTGATGCCCGAAGAGCGGTGCGAAGCCCACGTGCTGCTGGCCGTAGTACTCACCCCATTGATAGGTGGAGGTCCAGACCTGCCACGCCTCGGGCTCCACTGGGTGGGTGGGCGAGCCCAGCGCCAGGACGTACAGCATCATCGACTCCACGTAGCCGTGCCAGTCGTGGGAGAGAAAGCCTTCGCCCGGCTTCCAGCCCATCGTCACGAGCGGTGGACGGGGGCGGGCCCAGGCCCAGTCTACTCGCCGATAGAGCGAGTCGGCCAGCGCACGGATCTCCACTTCAGCCGGGTCGTTGCCGTCGAAGTACTGCTGGCAGGTCAGCACTCCCATCAACAGGAGCGAGGTATCGATGGTGGAGAGCTCCACGTTCTCGAAGCGGAGGCCGTCGCCGTAATTCAGGAAGTGATAGAAGAAGCCCTTGTAGCCGGCGGTACCAGAGGGCTCGGGCCCCTGCGGCAGCTGCCAGAAGTACCGCAGCGTGGAGAGGGTGCGCTCACGCGCCTCGGCCCGGCTGATGTAGCCCCGCTCGGAGCCGATCACATACGCGGTGAGGCCGAAGCCGACGGCGGCGATGCTGGAGAAGGTGCGGGTGGGCCATCGGTCCGGTGTGAGGCCGGTGGCGGGATCAGTGGTTTCCCAGAAGAAATCGAAGCTGCGGCGGGAGAGGGTGTCGAGAAAGGCGGTCTCACGCGGGGTCAGCGGCCGCGCGTCCTGCGCCGGGCCCGACGGTGGTGAACAGGCCCCGAGGGCCAGGCTGCCCGCAGCGAGGAGAACGACGCCGGTCGCTCGCATGCCATGGTCCTCCGCGACAGGGATGCGAAACCCCGCCCATCACCTGACGGACGGGGCTCGCGGTCAGTGCGTCAGAAATCGTATTCCAGCCCCAGCTGCAGTCGCCGGGGGTCAGTGATGATACAACCGGCCTTGCCGTAATCGGGATTCACCGTGCCATCGCCGTTGACTGCAGTGGTGTTGTAGCACCCGAGGTTGGTCGAGTTGAACGCGTTGAACAGATCGGCGATGACGCCGAACCGCGCGCCGCCCATCCCGCCCGGGAAGTCCTTCCGGAACCGGAGGTCGATGCGCTGATAGAACTCGCCGCGAGTCTGCCCCAGGATCGCCCGTTGCCCACCAGCGAACGAGACACTGTCCACCGGGGTGCCGGTTGCCAGCGTCGCGAGCCCGCTGAACTGGATGCCCCAGACCCAGGGCAGGTCCACGATCCAGTTCCCTACCACCTTGTGGGTCTGGTCGGAGTTGGTGGGATGACGCGGCTGCAGCGCAACCTGCGG
>JAICQR010000167.1 GCA_025937755.1 Gemmatimonadales bacterium
GGCCGGGAGAAACCGCGCACCGCGCCCAGCCATCCGCTGGGACACTCGAGCACAGCCGCAACTCCTTCGGCCTTGAAGAACGCCAGCTTGTCCTCGGCGCTGAGCGTCTCGGGATGACGCACGCTCCGGGGCCGAGCCGCCCGTTCCGGTGCAATGACCACGTGCTCAAGGGAATCGAGCTCGGCCTGGGTGCGCGGCGGTATGCCATCAATGAGCGGCCTCAAGTCGATCGGGGCCGGCGGCGTCGCGAGCACGGCCTTGCCCTGCAAGGTGCCGCGGTAGCGGTCGAGATCGGATCGCAGCTGCAGGTCGACGATCACCGCCTCTGCCTCCACCGGCCCGTTGGTGCCGGGAGTGTGCGAGAGCGGATAGCCCACCATTGGGGAATAGTCGGGCTCGAGCATGTGGAGCGAGACGAACTCGATGTCCCAGCTCACGCCGAAATCCATGAACGGCTCGGAGGCCACATTGACCAGTCCCATGGCTTTCATCTTGTCCGTGACCCAAGCCTGCGCCCGGGCCATCCCCTCCGACAGGGTGAGCCGAGCGCCAAGCACGTCGGTCATGTATCCCTCGAATGCCATGACCTGTGATCGCTGCAAACCCTCTTCCCGGATCCGGGCCACCATGGCCCAGTCAACGGAGACAGGATCAGGGGCGACAGCCGCCGGAAAGAGCAGCAGGGCCGTGGTGGCAAGAATGGTGGCGCGGGCTGACATCGGCAGGTATCCTCTTCTGGCTGAGCAGGTCGTTCGGAAGTGCCACCCTCTAGGCAAGGATGGGACGCGTGAACCCGGTGCTTCGCAACGTACTGGCAGTGGTCGCAGGGGCGGTGGTCGGAAGCATCGTCAACATGGGGCTGATCGTGATCGGCGGCAAGGTGATTCCACCGCCCGCCGGCGTCGACGTAACCACCATGGAGGGGCTGAAGGCAGGGATACACCTGTTCCAGCCGAAGAACTTCGTCTTTCCGTTCCTGGCCCACGCGCTTGGCACCCTTGCCGGCGCTTACCTCGCGGCCCGGCTTGCTGCCAGCCGGAAGATGGCGATGGCGCTCATCGTGGGCGTGCTCTTCCTTGTCGGCGGCGTCATCAATGTCATGTCGCTCTCCGCGCCGATGTGGTTCAACGTGCTCGATCTGGTGGTCGCATACATCCCGATGGCCTGGATCGGCGGCAGGTGGGCCGCCGGCAAACAAGCGATGGCCTGACGCAAGAATGCCTTTCGATGCACAGCCGACCCTCGAGAGCGAGCTGCTCCGGCTCCGACCGCTCCGGGAGGACGACTTCGATGCGCTCTACGCGGTGGCCTCGGACCCGCTGGTATGGGAGCAGCACCCGAACTCCGATCGGCATGAGCCCGGCGTGTTTCGTGAGTTCTTCCGTGAAGCGATGGCATCGGGCGGTGCCCTGCTGGTCAGCGACGCCGCCACCGGCGCGGTGATCGGGTCGTCGCGCTTCCATGCGTTTCGCGAGTCGGAGCGCGAGGTGGAGGTCGGCTGGACCTTTCTTGCCAGGGCATACTGGGGCGGGCGGTACAATGGCGAACTCAAGCGTCTGATGCTGGAGCATGCTTTCCGCTTCGTGGACAGTGTCGTGCTGGTGATCGGAGAAACCAACACTCGTTCCAGGCGTGCCGCCGAGAAGATCGGGGCGACGTTCGATGGCTGGCTGGGTGGCGATGCGGCGAGCGGCAAGGTTGTATACCGAGTGGGAAGTGGGAAGTGGGAAGTGGGAAGTGGGAAGTGGGAAGTGAGAAGTGAGAAGGCACCTGCTTCGAAGAGGTAGTCATGATATCGCACGGGATAACGACGATCCTGAATGTGTCGAGTCTCGAAGAGAGCTTCGCCTGGTTCGAGAAGTGGGGCTGGAAGAAGCTGTGGGACTACGGCGATCCGCCGGGCTTCGGTGCGGTCGGCTCGGGCGTGAGCGAGCTGTTTCTCTGCCTCGACGGTCAGGGCGGCCGGGGCCGGAGCAGCGTGCCGCGGACATTCGGGCCCGATGACAACGACGCCCAGGACAAGGGCGTATGGATGTCGGTGTGGGTGGCGGATGTGGACGAGGTCCATCGCGAATGCGTGGCCCAGGGGCTGGACGTCACCTGGCCACCCACAGACATGCCCTGGGGGGTGCGGGAGGCCCACGTGCGTCATCCCGACGGCCATGTCTTCCGGATCAGCCGAGGGATCGACGAAGGGAAGTGATTTCGCCCATGTACCTGCTCCTGGTTCACGGCATGGGCCGGACCCCCGTCTCGATGATGCCGCTGGCCCGCGCGCTGCGGCGCGCTGGCCACGAGACCGAGCTGGTGGGGTATATACCGGGAGTGGAGTCGTTCGCCCGGATTCGCTCGAGGGTGCGGCAGCGGCTGCAGCAGGCAGCAGCCACCGGACAACCGTACGCCGCCATTGGGCACTCGCTGGGCGGGATCCTGCTGCGCGCCGCGCTGGCAGGTTGGCCTGACGACACCCCTCGCCCCCAGCGGCTCATCCTGCTGGGCACACCCAGCCGGCCGCCTCGCCTGGCCCGGCGATTCCACCGCCTCATCCCTTACCGCTGGATCAACGGCCAGTCGGGCCAGTTGCTTGCGCGCTCCACCTTTTTCTCGGTACTTCCAGCGGATGTCGTGCCGTGTACCATCGTTGCGGGAACACGCGGCTGGCAACGAGCCGGGGTGCTCTTCGATGGCGCACCCAACGACGGGATCGTGGCGGTGGAAGAGGTCGATCCCCACTCTGGCGCAGAGCTGCGGACCTTCCCGGTGACCCACACGTTCATGATGAATGACCGCCGAGTGCGTGAACTGCTGCTGCAGCTGCTAGCGGGAGAGGAGCCGCGATGATGATTCCACGGGACTGTCTTCGCTGTCACGGAAGGCTGGAGGCCGGATTCGTCGTCGATCACGGTCACTACGGTTCGCCGGATACCCAGAACTGGTTCTCCGGCACGGTGGAGCGCTCATTCTGGACTGGACTCAGGACCAAGGGCCGGGAGAAGCACGAGGTGACCACCTGGCGCTGTACCAAGTGCGGGATGCTGGAGTCGTACGCGGGGCCTCAGAACCCGAGCGTTGCCGTGACCGGAAAGTGGTCGGACGGGTAGCGGCCGCTGTCGTTGGTGGTGACAATGGCCGCATTCAGAACCCGCCACTCGGGCGATACCAGGATCGCGTCGATCTTGTCTCCGTCACGCTTGCCATTGAACGCGTGGAAGGTGCCGACCACCGTCGCCTCGGGATGCGCTGCGCGGAAGGTGTCCCTGAGCGGCACTTCGCGATCACCGGTTGCGATCAACACCTGAAAGGCGGGATTCTGCTCGCCCGAGTTGAAATCTCCCATCACGATCACCGGATGCGACGCGGCACGGCTCTCGAGCCACCCCACGATCTGCGCGGCGCTCTTCTCCCGGGCATTCTGGGATTCATGGTCCCAGTGGGTATTGAGTACCAGGAACTCCCGGCCGGTGCTGGCTTCGCGAAGACGGGCCCAGGAAGCGATGCGCGTGATGTTGTTGCCCCAGGACGTTGATCCGGGCACGTCAGGCGTTTCCGAGAGCCAAAAGGTGCCGCTGTCCTGCGCTGCCAGGCGGCGGTGGTCGTACAGAATAGCCGAGTACTCGCCCGCCTCCACGCCATCTTCGCGACCCACGCCGATCTGACCCAGCCAGGGGAACGCCTGACGGATCTCGTCCAGCTGGAACTTGAGCGCTTCCTGTACTCCCATCACAGCAGGGCCGTAGTCCCGAATCGCGTCCAGCGCGAGCTCACGCCGGTCGGGCCATGAGTTGACGCCATCATTCGCGGTGCCGTAGCGGATATTGAACGACATTACGCGCAGCGAGGTCGACGATGCCGCTCCGCCGCTGATGGGGGCTGCGGGCGCGCATGCCCCTGACAACAGGACGGCAGCTATTGCGGGAAGCATTGGCACTCGCAGCTTCATATCA
>JAICQR010000199.1 GCA_025937755.1 Gemmatimonadales bacterium
ACGCCCGCCGCCCTTGCCGCCACTGACGGCGGCAATGCGATTCACCAGGTCGCCTGCGCGCAAACCCCGCTGCACCAGGTCATCGGTGACCGCCACATGTACCGCTCCCCGTCCGCTGCTGCCGAACAGCACCAGCACCGCCTGCTTCTTCTCGCCCCGGAATGCGTCGGCGATCTGGCCGACTTCATCACGACTCTCGCTGCTGGTGTCGCCCAGCGTCACCGCCACATTGCCGACCTCGATGGTTCGGCCGGTGCTGGCACCGCCCCCCTGCTTCAGCGCCTCGGCCAGCCGGCCCTCGAGCTTGTGCTTTTCCTCGAGCAGCTGCTCCACCCGGCGCACTGCCTGATCCGGCTGGGCCCGCAACGCGCTCGCGATACGGGCGAGCCGGTCCTCCAACTCCGCGACACCTCGAAGCGCTGCGGTGCCGCTGATCGCCTCGATCCTGCGCACTCCGGCGGCGACGCCTCCTTGCGATGCGAACCGGAAGAGTCCGATCTGGCCGGTGGAGCGGACGTGGGTGCCGCCGCAAAGCTCGATGGACGGCCCCATTCTCACCACCCGCACCCGATCGCCGTACTTGTCGGCGAAGAACGCCATCGCACCGAGGGCCACCGCATCGCGGTAGGGCATTTCGTCGGTCGTGACCAGGGCGTTGTCGAGCACCAGCTGGTTCACCATCGCCTCGATCTCGGCCAGCACGGCGGGATCGATCGGGCCATGGTGGGAGAAGTCGAACCGCAGGCGCCCGGGCTCAACCAGCGAGCCCTGCTGACGGACATGAGTGCCGAGCACGGCTCGGAGCGCATGATGCACCAAGTGGGTGGCGCTGTGGTGCCGCTCGATCTCGCGCCGGCGCGGCGCTTCCACCCGGGCGCGGACTGCACCACCGGTAAACCCCGACGGCGCAGGGCCTGCGACCACGACGCCGTCGTCGGTACGGAACACGGCATCCACCGCCAGGCGCCAGTCTCCCGCCTCCACTACGCCCGTGTCGCTGACCTGGCCGCCCGACTCGGCGTAGAACGGATTCTCCCGCAACAGCAGCCCGACACGGCCGTCACCCGCCTCGCTGATGGCGAGCACATCGGTTTCGGCATCGGTCGTGTCGTAGCCCACGAAGTCCTGCGACCCTTCCGCGATGCGCTGCCATCCGTCACTGGCGACCACCGAAGCCCCGATGGTGCGCTGCCGCGACTTGCGGTCATCGCGCGAGCGCTCCCGCTGCTCCTCCAGCGCGCGCTCGAACCCGGCGAGATCCACGGTCACACCGCGCTCACCGGCAATCAACTGGGTCAGGTCGACCGGAAAGCCGAACGTGTCGTAGAGCCGGAAGGCCTCCTCGCCGTCGATGGCGGACGTGCCACCAGCGAAGATCTCATCCAGCCGGCCCAGCCCGCCCTCGATGGTTTCGAGGAACCGTTCCTCTTCGCTGCGGGTCGTGTCGCCAATGAAGCCGGCGCGCTCCACCAGTTCGGGGTAGGCGCCACCCATCTCACGGATGACGACTTCGGTGAGCGGCGCTAGGGTCGGCTCCCGCCGGCCCAGCAGCCAGGCGTGGCGCACCGCGCGCCGGAGAATCCGGCGCAGCACGTAGCCCCTGCCCTCGTTGGAGGGATAGACGCCGTCGGCGAGCAGGAAGGCCACTGCCCGCGCGTGGTCGGCGAGCACGCGGTAGCTCACCCGGTCTTCCCGCGCCGGGTCATAAGGCCGTCCCACCAGGGCGCCGGCATGTTCAAGCAGCGGGACGAAAAGGTCGGTGTGGAAATTGTCGTCCTTGCCCTGGAGCACCGCTGCAATTCGCTCCAGGCCGGCACCGGTATCCACACTCGGCTTCGGCAACGGCGTGAGGGTGCCGTCCGCCGAGCGGTCGAACTGCATGAAGACCAGGTTCCAGATCTCGAGGAACCGCCCCGCCTCGGCCTCACGCTCGAAGGCCGCCTGCTCGAGCACTTCCTGGGGCGAGGCGTCGTCGCTGGAGCGTGCGAGGTCCACAAAGATCTCGCTGCACGGACCGCAGGGGCCGGTGTCGCCCATCTGCCAGAAGTTGTCGGCGTCCCCGAGGCCGTAGATGCGGTCGTCCGACAGTCCGGTGATCTCGCTCCAGAGCTGGCGCGCTTCATCGTCGGTGTGATGGACGGTGACCCGCAGCCGGTGCGCCGGGATGCCGAGAAATTCGGGGCTGGTGACGAACTCCCAGGCGAAGGCGATCGCATCGCGCTTGAAGTAGTCGCCGAAGGAGAAGTTGCCCAGCATCTCGAAGAAGGTGTGGTGCCGGCGGGTCAGCCCCACCTGCTCGAGGTCGTTGTGCTTGCCCCCTGCCCTGACGCATTTCTGGCAGGTGGTGGCGCGGCGGTAATCACGGTGCTCCTGCCCCAGGAAGACGCGCTTGAACTGCACCATGCCGGCGTTGGTGAACAGCAGCGTGGGGTCGTCGCCTGGCACCAGCGACGACGACGGGACCACGTGGTGGCCCCGGTCACGGAAGTACTGGAGGAAGAGCTGTCGAATGCGGGCGGATTGCATGGGGGGAATATATGGCGGTAAGGCGGTAAGGCGGTAAGGCGGTAAGG
>JAICQR010000035.1 GCA_025937755.1 Gemmatimonadales bacterium
AAAGCCGCTTGCCACGACGCCGGGAGCAGAACGACGTCTTCACGCACCGCATCTATTTCCACTTCGTGTGGACGACCCGTCAGCGGGAGCGGATGATCAATGCCGACATAGCCGCCTTCCTTGAGAACTTCCTTCCCGCGGTCGCTCGCCAGGAGCGTGCGACACTGCTGGCGCTAGGGGCTGTCCGCACTCACCTGCATCTGGCAGCGCGAACCGACAGCATTCACTCGGTAAGCTCGAGTGTGCTGGAGCGCGTCATCCAGTACGTTCTGAGCCAGCCCCAACGTCACCCCAATGATGCCATCGTGGGCTGGGAGCCGCGGAGATATGCGTTGTATGAGCGGCCTGGGGAGGGTTGAGCGGGGAAGCGACTGTGAAGCGACGATCTGCGCTTGCCGTCGTACCAAGCGGCTTTAGCCGCAGAGCCGAGCAGCGGCTTCAGCCGATGAAAGTCTTTAGCTCTATATTCTGCCCCATGCCGCGACTGCTTCTGCTCGCCTTGCTGCTCGCCACGACCGCCTGCGCCTCGCTTGGCCGGGCCATCGCCGATGCCATGCGCGAGCGCCCACCTGCGGCGCGCAGCCGAATGACCGTAGCCAGCGATGCCAGGCTCGACTCGCTGGGCCGGCTCGAAGGAAGCTTCGTGGGAGAAGGCACCGCGCGGGCGGTGCACCTCGTGTCCACCGACACCGCGCTCATCGCCGATCTGGTGCGGCAGTACGGTCCCAACATGCGCCGAACGACCGACTTCTGGACCGGCGTCCGGCGGGCCAGTCCCATCCGCATCCCTATCCGCGACATTGGCGAGCCGGTGGACCAGGGCGTCCTGCTGGCGCGCACCCACGCCGCATCGCCCGAGGGCAGGAGCGCTGCCGAGGCGACCTCCATCACCATTCGCTCGGGGTACTGCGGCGGCTATGGACTCGAGGCCGAGCTGATCGTGGAGCCCACGCATCGCGATGGCCCTCCGCTCACCGGGCCCGCCGTCGCCAACGTGCGGCCATCCGGAACCAGGCTGGGCGATGAATGGCGCGAGCCGCTGCCGGAACCCGATTCGACCCTGGTCTACAACCTGATCGACTGGAGCCGGCGCACCATGGATTCGCTGCTGGCGCGCTCCCACCGGTCCATCATCGCGCGGCCGGTGCCCGAGGTGCCGGTCATGGTCAACACCCTCGCCGAACTGGACGCCGCCGAAGTGGCGGCCTACCGCGCCGGCGACGGCCGCCTTCGCTACGCGGTGTCCCTTCGCGAACGGCGGGTAGCCGATCGCGACACGCTCATCGCCGCCGGCGTGTTTGCGTTCGACGCCACCGGCACCTGGCGCCAGGTCATCTTCCAGCCGCTCTATCTCGACTTCTCCCGAGGACGGCTCGGCGCCCGAGGCAGGGATGACCGTTACTGGCGCCGGCTGGTGGCGCTGGATGACTTCGCGTTCGATCGCGACAACCTGTGGATGGAGCAGGTGGACGCCCGCACCGGCCGGGTCATCTGGGGCGTCATCCAGCCGGCCGACAACGTGATCGTTGCGGCCGCGGAGATGTGCCCGTGAAGCTCTACACCCGAACCGGCGACCAGGGCGAGACCGGCCTCTTCGGTGGCGGCCGGGTCCGCAAGGACCATCCCCGGGTTGCAGCCTACGGTGATGTGGACGAACTCAATTCCGCCATCGGCGTGGTGCGCGCCACTCCTCCTGAAAACTTTGCCGATGATCTGTTCGAGGGGATCCAGCGCGACCTCTTCAGCATCGGCGGTCGCCTCGCCACCGTGAACACCGGGCGGGTGGCGAAGACGCTGGACAAGGTCGAGCTGCCCGACTCGCGCATCGCCGAGCTCGAGGCCGCGATCGACCAGGCCACCGAAGGCCTGCCCGAACTGCGCGCCTTCGTGCTTCCGGCTGGCACTCCCAAGGCCGCGATACTCCACCTGGCGCGCACCATCTGCCGCAGGGCCGAACGCAGTCTGGTGACGCTGCAGGAGGACGACGACGTCCCACCCGTCTTCCTGGTGTACCTCAATCGCCTGTCCGACCTGCTCTTCGCACTGGCCCGCCGCGCCAATCACGACGCGGGCACCGGCGACGTCACCTGGTAGGGCCGCGATGCTGACGCCCCAGCTGGTCGTCACCCATGCCGGCGGCGAGTATCCGGTGCATGTGGAACCAGGGCTGCTCGAGGCGCTCCCTCAACTGGTGGCGCACCACCTCGGCAGCCGGCCCACCACGCTGATCGCCGACAGCACCGTCGCCCGGCTCTATCTCGACTGGCTGCGGGGCGGGCCGTCGCCCTGGCGCCCCCGGGAGTCGACCTGCAGCGACCAGCCTCCTGGCGGCTGGCCCGACCCGCTCACTTTCCCGGCCGGAGAAGCATCGAAGTCGCGCGAGACCTGGGGCATGCTCACCGACCAGTTGCTCGACCACGGTCTGGGCCGGGAGGGTGGACTGGTGGCGATGGGTGGCGGCGTCACCGGTGATCTCGCCGGGTTCGTGGCGGCCACCTACCTCCGCGGCATCCCGCTGGTGCAGGTGCCCACCACCCTGCTCGCGATGCTCGACTCGTCGGTGGGCGGCAAGGTCGGCGTGGACACCGTGCATGGAAAGAACCTGGTCGGCGCCTTCCACCCCCGGTGGCGGTCGTAGCTGATCCCATGGTCCTCACTACTCTCAACGACCGGGAGTTCCGGAGCGGACTGGCCGAGGCGGTGAAGCACGGGCTGATTGCGGACGCCGGGCATCTGGAGTGGATCGAGGCCAGCGCGGCGCAGCTGGCCGAGCGAGATCTGGGCGCGGTGACGGCGCTCATCCGCCGCAGCATCGCCATCAAGGCCGACATCGTGGCCCGGGACGAGCGCGAGGCGGGCCCCCGGGAACTGCTCAACGCCGGCCACACCGTGGGGCACGCCCTGGAGCACGCCGGCGGGTACCAGTTGCTCCACGGCGAGGCGGTGGCCATCGGGCTGGTGGCGGAGTGCCGGATCGGCGAAGCGCTGGGAGTGACCCCGGGAGGCACCGCCGACCGGGTCGAAGCCCTGCTCCGGGCGCTGGGGCTGCCGGTCCGGACCCCGGCCGGTGTCGAGGTCAGCCGGTCAGACTTGCTGGCGGCGATGGGGCGGGACAAGAAGAACCGGGGCGGGAAGCTGCGGATGGCACTGCCGTCGGAAGTGGGCCGCGGGGCAAGTGTTGACGTTCCGGCTAACGCCGTCAGGGCCTTAGATTTGTGATGTGGATAACGATTTTTCGTTGACAGACGGGCATTTTTCCCCCATATTCGCTGGGTCTGCTCTTCGCGGCATCCGCCGCAAATCCGATTCGAGTGGTTCGCGCCGTCCCAGACCAGCAGGGGAACTGCATGCCTCGCGTTCGTTCCGGGAAAGCTCGCCCGGCCATTCGGCCGTCGCTGTCCGGTGGTTCATTCGACCAGTACCTCCACGACATCCAGAAGCTTCCCATGGTCAAGGACGTTGCCGAAGAGCGACGCCTTGCTCGGCTCGCGCTTGCGGGCGACCAGGAGGCCGCGGAACGACTGGTCACCGCCAACCTCCGCTTCGTCATCTCCTACGTAAAGCGCTATCAGGGTCATGGTCTCGAGCTCTCCGAGCTGGTGGCCATCGGCAATGAGGGGCTGCTCAAGGCGGTGCGGAAGTTTGACCCCGATCACGGGGTCAAGTTCATCTCGTATGCGGTCTGGTGGGTGCGCCAGGCGGTGCTCAAGGCACTGGCCGAGCAGACCCGCACCGTGCGGATTCCGCTCAACCAGAACGCCGCGCTGATCAAGATGTCGCGGGTGGAAGGGCTGCTGCAGCAGGAACTCGGGCGCACGGCCACCGACGGAGAACTGGCCCTGGCGCTGAGCGACACGGTGGACAACATCCGCTCCGCCCGTCGCATGGGTCGTTTCGAGGTCTCGCTCGATGCCCCGGTGGAGCGGCAGGACAAGCAGGGAACGACCTACGGCGAGCGCGTGGCGGGGGGCACGGTCAACGAAATCGAAGAGCGCACCGATGCCCAGCTCCGCCGGGAATTCATCAGCCGGCTCTTCTCCCGCCATCTCACTCCCCGCGAACGCAAGATTCTCTCTCTCTACTACGGCCTCGAAGAGGGCTCCGAAGCGATGACCCTCGAGAAGATCGGCGAGCTGCTCGGCGTCACTCGCGAGCGCATCCGCCAGATCCGCGAGCGCGCCTTCGAGAAGCTCCGCGCGTCGTCCGATGTCCAGCTGCTGCAATTGACCAACGGCGCTGCGTAGCGGTAGGGCGGTAAGGCGGTAGGGCGGTAAGGCGGTAAGGCGGTAGGTTCTACTCCTCCAGACCTACCGCCTTACCGCCTTACCGCCTTACCCTATAGCATGCAAGCCTTCGAGCCGGCCGCCACAGCGGTTCTGCTGGCGACCTTTGGCGTCCTCCTCGTCCTCGCCGTTGTCTTCAGCCGTGTCACCGAGCGGATTCCCGTTCCGGTGGCGCTGGTGTTCCTGCTGATCGGCATGGTGGCGGGCTCCCGCAGCCTCTCCCTCATCGACTTCAACAACTTTTTCGCCGCCTTCCGGATCGGCACCATCGCCCTGGTACTGATCCTGTTCGATGGCGGCATGAACACCGCCATGCCGGCGCTCCGCCGGGTGATCAAGCCTGCCGGCGTGCTCGCCACCTTCGGCGTGATCGGCACCGCGCTGCTGGTGGGCGTGGCGGGACGGGTGGCGGGATTCAGCTGGCCCGAGGCGCTGCTCATCGGCGCGATCGTCTCATCCACCGATGCCGCCGCGGTTTTCTCGGTGCTCCGGGGCAGTTCGCTCCACCTCAAGAAGCGGGTCGGCGCCACGCTCGAGGTCGAGTCGGGCATCAACGATCCGATGGCGTTCATCCTCACCCTGATTCTTACCCAGAACCTGCTGGTACCGGGTTCGCTGGTGCTGTGGCAGATACCGCTCGACATCGTGCTGCAGATCGCGGTGGGCACGGCCACCGGTTTCGCCATCGGCCGCGGCGGGCGTTGGTTCATCTCCCGCATCCGGGTGCAGGCCGGCGGTCTCTACCCGGCGGTGACGCTGGCGCTCGCGTTCCTCGCCTTCGGGGTACCCACGCTGCTCCACGGCAGCGGATTTCTCTCGGTGTATATCGCCGGGCTGGTGCTGGGCGACGGCGAACTGCCCTACCGCAACAGCCTGTATCGGGTGCACGACGCGGCCGCCTGGCTCAGCCAGATCGTGCTGTTCATGCTGCTCGGCCTGCTGGTGGCCCCCCAGGAGTTGCTCGAGGCGGGATGGGCCGGGGTCGGCATCGCGCTGTTCCTCACGTTCATCGCCCGCCCGGTGGTGGTCGCCTTCTTCCTCCTGCCCTTCAAGTACCAGCCGCGCGAGGTGGCGTACATCAGCTGGGTCGGCCTCCGCGGTGCCGTGCCCATCGTGCTCGCGACCTACCCGGTGCTGGTCCTGGCGCCGGGTGCCGCCCAGATTTTTCTGGTGGTGTTCTTCATCGTGGTGCTGAGTGCGGTGTTGCCCGGCGCCACGGTGTCGTGGGTGGCGCGCAAGCTCGGGCTGGAGAAGCTGGAGCCCCCCATCGCGCCTGCGCTCCTGGCCATCGAATCCCGCCAGCACCTCACCGGCGACCTGCTCCACTTCTACGTGGACGACGACGTGGCGGTGCACGACGTCACCATCGAGGACCTGGCGCTGCCGGAAACCGCGGCTGTCACCGTGGTGGTGCGCGGCAACGCGCTGGTACCGGCCCATCCCAAAACCACCATCCTCAGCGGTGACCACGTCTATCTCATCGCGCGTCCCGAAGACCGCGGCTTCATCCAGCTGCTCTTCGGCCGGCCGGAGGAGGAGTGACGCTGCTGCCGCACGGGCTCGGCCAGCGGCTCGCCGCCATCGTGGGCGACCGCTACACCCGGCTCCGCCCCGGCGAACTCGCGGTCTATGGCCAGGACGGGCTTCCCGCCGAGCCGTCACCGCCCGGCGCGGTGGTGCTGCCCGGCTCCCGCGAGGAGGTCATCGCGGTGGTGAAGCTGCTGCATGAGGCCGGCGTGCCGTGGGTCGCACGCGGCGCTGGCACCGGGCTCTCCGGCGGCGCTGTGGCGTCGTCCGATTCGGTGATCATCGGTCTCACCCGCCTCACCCGCATCCTCGATCTCTCGGTCGGCAGCCGCCGGGCAGTGGTGGAACCGGGCGTGGTCAACGCCAGGCTCAGCGCATATACCATCCCGCACGGCCTGGTGTACGCGCCCGACCCGTCGAGCCAGACCGCCTGCACCCTCGGCGGCAATGTGGCCGAGAATGCGGGAGGTCCCCATTGCCTCAAGTACGGCGTCACCACCAACCACATCCTGGCGCTGGAAGTGGTGCTTCCCGATGGCTCGGTGGTACAGCTGGGCTCGCCCTCGGGCGACGCGTGGGGACCCGACCTGGTTGGGCTCTTCGTGGGCAGCGAAGGAATGTTCGGCATCGCGACTCGCATCACCCTCCGACTGGTGCCGGTGCCCGAGGCGGTGCGCACCTATCTTGCAGACTTCGGGTCGGTGCGCGCGGCGAGTGAATCGGTGTCGGCCATCGTGGCGACCGGAGTGATCCCCGCCGCGCTTGAAATGATGGACCAGGCCTGCGTGCGCGCAGTGGAAGCGTCGATCTATGCCGCGGGCTATCCCATCGACGCCGCCGCGGTGCTCATCGTCGAGCTGGACGGGAGCCGCGAAGGCGTCGCTGCCGACTCGGATGTGGTGGCGCCGCTGCTTGCCGCCCACGGTGCGCGCCAACTGCGGGTGGCCGACGACCCGGCCGAACGCGCCCGGCTGTGGCAGGGACGCAAGAAGGCCTTTGGCGCGATGGGGCGCATCGCGCCTGACCTCGCAGTGCAGGATGCGGTCGTGCCCCGTTCGGTGCTGCCCGATGTGCTGGACCGGATCACGGTGGTGGGCGAACGGCACGATCTGGTGGTCAGCAACGTCTTCCACGCCGGCGACGGCAACCTGCACCCCAACATCAGCTTCGACCGGCGCGACCTTCGCCGCACCGCCCAGGTCCACGCCGCCCTGTCGGAGATCATGGAAGCCTGCGTGGCCCAGGGCGGCAGCATCACTGGCGAACATGGCGTCGGCGCCGACAAGCGCGACTACATGCCGCTGGTGTTCAACGCCGCGTCGCTGGACGCCATGTGTCGAGTGCGGCGGGTCTGGGACCCGCTGGAACGTGCCAACCCCGGCAAGGTGCTGCCGGTGAACGCCTGCCGTGAATGGCGGGCCGGAGGAGTCGAATGAGTGAGCCGGTTCTGGCCCGTCTCCGGGCGCTGCTGGGTGATGCCGGTGTTGCAGCCGGTATCGACGGGACTCCGCGCGCGATGCCCGAGAGCACCGAGGACGTCGCCGAGGTGATGCAGCTGGCCCACGCCGAGGGCTGGAAGGTGCGGGTCGAGGGCCAGGCCACCTGGCTGGGTCCGGATGCGCCGGCCCAGTTGGCGCTGAGCACCCGCGCGCTCAACCGGGTCATCTCGGTGAGCCCGGAAGACCTCGTCGCCACCGCCCAGGCCGGCGCCCCGCTGGACGTCCTCAGGCGTCACCTGGGCGAGGCCGGCATGTGGCTGCCCATCGACCCTCCAGGCCGACCTGAACGCACGCTCGGCTCGGTGCTGGCCACGGCCACCGCCGGGCCGCTCCGGCTGGGCTTCGGCTTCATCCGCGATCAGGTGGTGGGACTCACCGTCGTCACCGGTGACGGCCAGGTGGTCAGCGCCGGCGGCCGGGTGGTCAAGAACGTGGCCGGATACGACCTCGCCAAGCTCGAGATCGGCGGCTTCGGCGGCTTCGGTATCATCACCGAAGTCAACTTGCGGCTCCGGGCCGTGCCCAGGGCAGACCTCACGATGGTCGCGAGCGGCTCGCGCGACGACCTGTCCGCGGCGGCCCGCGACATCCACGACGCCGGCATCGGCTGCGCCGCGCTGGAACTGGTGTCACCCACGCTCGCCGCCGAGTCCGAATGGATGCTGGCCGCCCGGGTCACCGGCACTGATGGCGCCGTGGAAGCCGACGCCCGCCGGATCGCGGCGGTGGCCGCCCGCGACTGGACCGCGCTCTCGTCCGAGAAGAGCGCCGCGCTCTGGGCGCTCATCGCGCGGGGACCGGTGGGGCCGCCCGTCACCCTCCGTCTCGGCGTGTTGCCTGAAGGGGTCGATGAAATGCTGGATGCCGTGACCCGCGACCTCGATGAAGGATTGATTTCCGCCGGTCCCGCTGGCGGCGGGCTGAGATGGTCGGGCGAGATCGACGCTGAACGGCTTCGCACCATGCGGCGGATGCTGGCCGCACGGGAAATTCCGCTGACGCTCGAGCGCGGCCCATGGGAACTGCGGCGGGACGTGGGACACTTCGGCGCTTACCGCGAGGGCGTGGGTGCGCTGGTCAGCAAGCTGCGCGAAGTGTTCGACCCGGGGCAGCAGCTGAGCGTCGCGCTCGAGGCGGAAACGGCGTGAGCGGGAGCGAGCAACTGGCCCGGCAGATGGACCAGGCGCTCGCCAGCTGCGTCCACTGCGGCTTCTGCCTGCCCGCCTGTCCCACCTATCTCGCCACCTCCGACGAAGCCGACTCGCCTCGCGGCCGCATCGTTCTCATGCGCGGCCTCTCGGCGGGGACGCTCAGCCCCGACGACGCCGCCGTGGCCCAGCACCTCGACGCCTGCCTCGGCTGCCGGGGCTGCGAGCCGGTGTGTCCATCGGGCGTGGAGTACAGCAAGGGGCTGGAAGCCGCGCGGGCGATGCTGGCCCGGCGGCGAGGGATTCCCTTCGTGGCCCGCATGGTCCTGGCCGTGTTCCGGCGGAAGTGGCTGTGGCGACCGATCATGGCGATGACCCGGATGCTGCGTGCGACGGGGATACCGGCGCAGCTGGCGGGAAGTGGAAGGCTGGGATTCATGATGGGGATGGTGGCTGCGAGTCGAGAGTCAAGAGTCAAGAGTCGAGAGTTGCGAGTCGAGCGGCAAGGGAAAAACTCTCGACTCTCAACTCTCAACTCTCAACTCTTTACCGGTTGCGTAATGCAAGGCCTGTTTAGCCACGTGCACGACGCCACCCGGCGGGCGCTGGAGCAGGCAGGCTACAACGTCCAGGAAGTGCGGGGCCAGGGGTGCTGCGGCGCATTGCATCTGCATGCCGGCGACGACGAGGGCGCCCGGGCGCTGGCGCGAGAGAACCTCGCCGCCTTCCGCGGTACCGAGGGACCGATCGTGGTCAACAGCGCCGGCTGCGGTGCCATGCTCAAGGAGTACGCCCACCTGGTGGAGGATGCGGAGGATTTTTCCGCTCGTGTCAGAGATATCAGTGAGCTGGTCCAACCCGACCCCTCTCAACTCTCGACTCTCAACTCTCAGCTCGTAGCCGCCTACGATGCGCCTTGCCACCTGCAGCATGCCCAGCGGATTCACGCGCAGCCGCTGGCAATGCTGAAGTCGGTGCCGGGGCTGACGCTGCTGGTGCCTCCGGGGTCGAGCCAGTGCTGCGGCAGCGCCGGGATCTACTCGCTGGTGGAGCCGGGACTGTCGCGGGAGGTGCTCGCGGCCAAAATCGCGGAGCTGGCGGCGCTGGAGCCGAGACCGGACGTGGTGCTCACCGGCAACCCCGGGTGCCTGATGCAGATCGGCGCCGGGCTCCGTGCCGCAGGGCTGGATATCGAAGTCCGGCACCCGATAGAGATGCTGGATTAGTGGGATTCTGACTCGCAGATTTCACAGATTGGGTACTGCGATTTCACCGAGCGTACTCAGACCATTATGGCCCGACGCCCGCGGCAGATCTGGTCTCCGTTTACTTGTGGGCGCTCCCACAAAATTCACAGCGCCGTTATCTGCTGCAAGTGGCGCGCCTTGCAGTTGCTCGATCCTCTGCGCAATCGCAGTACCCAATCTGCGAAATCTGCGCGTCAGAATCCCCTGAATCCCAAGTCAGAATCCCCACAATCGCGTTAACTTCAAAGCATGGTAATCACCATATCCAGGCAGTTCGGCGCCGGTGGGAGCGAAGTTGCCCAGCGGGTTGCCGCTGCGCTCGGCTGGCGGGTGGTGGACAACGAACTGGTAGAGCAGGTGGCGGCGCGGGCGGGGATGTCGCCCGACGAAGTCGCCCAGCGGGAGGAGCGCGCGCCCAGCTTCATCGAGCGGCTCACCCGCACCCTGGCCGCCCAGAGCCCCGAGCTGTTCCCGCCCCAGGGCGGCACCGTCAAGGAGATGGACGAGGCCAGCCTGGTCCGGGTCACCGAGACCGTCGTGGGCGAACTGGCCCGGCAGGGCCGGGTGGTCATGGTGGGTCGGGCCGCACCGGCCGTCGTGGGCCAGCGGGAAAATGCCCTCCACGTCAAGCTGGTGGCACCCAGGTCGTTCCGGATCCCCGCCATCGTCGAGCGCTTCGGGCTCTCCCCCGAAGAGGCCGCCGAGCAGCTGGGAACGGTCGATTCCCAGCGTTCCCGGTACCACAAGGACTATTACCAGCGGGACTGGAATGACCCCGTCAACTACCACATGACCCTCAATACCGGGCTCCTGGGGTTGGACGGGGCGGCTGGGGTGATCGTGGCGCGGGCCCGGGAACTGGGGTGGACTTCTTGACCAACTCCTGAAGTGGCCGTACTTTGGGTCCCGTTGCATCCCGGAACCAGGGCCCTGGTTCACAGCCAAGAGGAGTGCTCATGAAGACGGTGGTGACGATGGCAGTACTGGTGGCGCTGGCCGCCTGTGCGCCGAAGGACGACGCGGAGACGATGTCGGACACTGCAGGAATGATGACGACCGACACCATGACCATGACGGTCGATTCCGCGCCCGCCATGATGGACAGCAACATGGTGGACTCGGCGATGGCTCGCGACACGATGGCTCCCTGACCATTCGCTGGTCAGTGCAAACGGGCGAAGCTTCGGCTTCGCCCGTTTGCGTTCGTGCCTGATCGACGGCTTGCGACGCTCTACGACGGCTGAAGCCGCCGCTCGGCTCGGTCGCTAAAGCGACTTAGTGCGAAGTTTCTCCGGGGCAACGCCGCTTCAGCGAGTCGACGGCTGAAGCCGCCGCTCGGCTCGGTCGCTAAAGCGACTTAGTGCGAAGTTGCTCCTGCGCAAAGCCGCTTCAGCGGCAGAGCCGAGAAGCGGCTTAAGCCGCTGTTACGAGAAGCGATTTGGCCCCCTACGACCGACGGCTATCCATCGATCTCGCGATCAGCAAACGGCAGCGCCACGACGGTCGCCAGCCGGTCCCCGGCGGAGATCGTGTCTCCGATCGCCACTTCGCGCCGGAGCACCGCGAGGCCCAGCGTGCGGTCGTCAAGCACCAGCAGCGACGAGACTGCTCCCACTTCGCGCTCGCCATTCATCACCGAGAAGCCGTCGGGCGGATCGGACGAATCCCACCGGAGGCCCCTGAGTTCGCGGTTGGTGTGGCCCCGGAAGTGGAGCCGAGCGACAGTCTCCTGCCCCACGTAGCAACCCTTGGTGTATGACACCCCGCCGATCGAGTCGAACCGCACTTCCTGCGGCAGGGTGCGGTCGCCGATCTCGGCACCGATCGCGGGCCAGCCGGCCAGGATCCGGGCGGCCTCCCGCAGGCGGGGGTCGCCCTGGACGCCGCCGTCCGCCCCCAGCAGGTCCAGCGCGAAGGTGAGCGCCGCCTCGGGACCCGCCATCATCGCTCCGAAGGGCGCGCCGTCGGGCGGAAGGCCCACCACCAGCCGCCCGCGGACGGTGTCGATGGCGGTCACCCGCCCCGCCGAGTCCGGCAGCGGCCCCAGCCCCGCCCGGGCGAGGGTCTGGAAGGCCTGGGCGCCGATGAGCCAGGCCACCCGCAGCTCGCCGGTCTCGTCGGTGACCCGGGCCAGCCGGGGCGGGACCGACTTGCGAAACAACTCGGCCGCGGCGTCGCGGGCCTCGGATGGGATGAACAGCAGGCAGTCGCCGTCGCTCCGCGCGACCCATGCGTCGAACACGATCATGCCCTTGGGGGTCAGGATCGCGCCGTAGGTCAGGCTCTCGTCGCCCGGCTTCTCGAGATCGTTGGTGAGGATTCCCTGCAGCACCTGCACCGCTCCGCCCCCTTCGAAGCGGAACACCGCCGGCGACTCGACCACCACCGCTGCGCCAAAGCGCACAATGTCGAGTTCCGCTCGGCGCAGCGTGACGGCGCGTTCAATCATGGGGGGAAGCTAATCGCTCAGCTGGCTGGCTCGAAGAACTGTGATTGCGGGGGCGATTAAGGGGATGCTGACGCGCAGATTTCGCAGATTTTGATACAGCGATTCCGCAGACGGAGTAAGGGTCGGCTCTGTGTCCCAAGCTGGCTACCGTGGTGTTGTTCTTGTGGGAGTACCGCCAAGTCCTGCTGCCGGTGGCTGGCCAGAGGAGCGGAGCCACGGTTCCGCTCCCACAAAAACACAACGACGGAACGAGGGTGAGAGACGGGCCCTGCCGTCGCTCGATCCTCTGCGCCATCGCAGTACCCAAATCTGCGAAATCTGCGCGTCAGAATCCCCTTAATCGCAGTTCAGAAATCTGCGGTCAGACTCCAGCGCCTTCGGATGCCTCGGGAGCCGATACCGGCCCGGGAGACGGTGTCGGCTTTGCCGCCGCGTGCACCACCCGGCGGAAGCTGTAGACCACCAGCCCCACAGCCAGCAGGCTGATCACGCCGCCCACCGCGAAGCTGGTCCGCACCCCGAACCGGTCCGCCACCCAGCCGCCCTGGAGCGACCCGAACGGTGCCATGCCCAACGCCACGAAGGAGTAGAATCCCATCACCCGGCCCCGCAGGTGATCGGGGCTGAGCCGCTGCAGCAGGGTGTTGGTGCTGATGCCGGTGGCCGCCATGGCACAGCCGGTCAGGACGCAGATGAGCAGCGCGGTCACCAGCCCGGGCGCCAGCGACAGCAACAACAGCCCGGCGCCCATCGCGGCAGCGGAAGAGAGCGCCATCCGTCCCTGCCGCAGCTTCCGGGAGAAGGCCGCCAGCCCCAGCGCCGCCGCCAGCGCCCCGGTTCCTACCCCGGCGAGCAGCAGCCCGTACCCCGCTGCGCCAACGCCCAGCTCGTCCCGCGCCAGCACCGGAAGCATGATCATGAACGAGTACCCGAACACGCTCATGGTGGCCGTCAGGAAGATCAGCGTCCGGGGCCACCGCTCGCCCAGCACGTAGGCGAACCCTTCCTTGAGCGCGGTCCGCATCTCCCGCTTCTCGGGCCTCACCTCCGACGGATCCAGCTTGATCGCCGCCAGCCCTGCCAGCACCGCCACGTAGCTGGCGGCGTTGAGGAAGAAGCAGGCAGCGATGCCCACCGCTGCGATGGTCACGCCGGCGATGGTGGGACCGATGACGCGCGCCAGGTTGAAGCCCGACGAGTTGAGCGCGATGGCGTTGACCAGGTCCTCCTTGCCCACCACATCCACCACGAATGCCTGCCGGGTGGGTACCTCGAACGCGGTGAGCGTCCCGAAGAACACCGCCAGCACGATGATCATCGGCACCGTGATCCAGCCGAACGCCGTCAGGATCCCCAGCGTCAGCGCCTCCAGCAGCATCAGCGACTGGAGGATCATCACGAACTTCCGCTTGTTGACCCGGTCGGCCACGACTCCGCCGATCAGGGTGAACAGCAGGATCGGGAGCGAGCCCAGGGTGGACACCAGGCCCAGCACCAGCGCCGAGTCGGTGAGGGTGAGCACCAGCCAGCCATGGGCCACCTGCTGGATCCAGGTGCCGCACAGCGAGAGGAACTGCCCGCCCAGGAACAGGCGAAAATTGCGGTGCCGAAGTGAGGCGAAGGCGGGGGAACGGGCGAGGGAACGGAGCACGAACAGAAGATAGTCACGGGTCACAAGTCACAAGCCGCAAGTAGCTGTTCGCTACTCGCGGCTCGCGACTGGTGGCTTGCGGCTTGTCTCAGGTCTCCGGCGCTTCCACCGTCCAGGTAAACGTCTCGTTCTCGTCGACGTCGTTGTTCAGGATCTCCGGGCCCCAGTCGGCCGGCAGGGCATCGTCCACGAAGTCCGCCCGCACGTCCCAGCAGCCCTCCGTGATGGTGAACGACTTCTCGGCGCCGTCGGCGATCTCCTCGTCCACCGCCAGCCGGTCGCTTCCCCAATGGAGGATGGCGCAACTGGTGTAATGGAGTGACAGGATAGGGGCTCCCGACGAGTTCACGACCCGGAGCGTGGCCGGCCCTGGAGGAGTCGGCTCGGTTTCGTCGCCGCATGCAACCATGCCGAGTGAGAGAACTGCAACCATCGCACAACCAGCTGCAAACCGCATGCAAACCTCCGATTCAGGGCGTATCAGCGAACTCGCTTCAATGTCGTCCCGGCCGCAATCGTGGCCGAAGTCTCCACCCCATTCATGATGGCCAGCTCTTCCAGCGGGATCGACGACGGATATCGCTGGTTGAAGGACGCCAGTGACATCCGCGATGGCACACGAACCAGCGTCACCCGGGCCGGCTGGACATTGAGCGCCGATTGGTCGGTGAGCCGGCCAAAGCTGCCGAACGAGCTCCGGAAGGTCGCGTCGTACCCCCGCATCCGCTCGGCCGGAGTGTAGCCCAGCAGCTGGTAGGTCAGGTCGCCGTGGCTCAGGAACACCGCCAGCCCCTGAATGGTGCCCTGCTGGGTCTGGGCCTGGAAGTATCCCGAGACCGCCGGCAACCCGTTGATGGTGGTGTTGCCGACGTTGGTTTCGGAGATCCCCTGGGCATTGAAGAACTGCTGTGCCGCGGCCTGGGGTGTACCCGACCCGGCCGTGAGCTGGATGATCGCGTCCTGATTGGGGCTCTGCACGATCACCGCCTGCTTGGTGTTCTGTCCCGCCCACCCCTCGGGGAACCGGATCTGGAACCGCAGGTCGGGATGGAGGAAGAGGTTCTCCCGGAAGAATCCCTCACGCGGATTGGTGCCGAAGACGAGGTCTTCGGTCTGGCGCAGGAATTCGTCGCGGTTCACCTCGAGCGCGCTGAGGTCCCGGCTAAGCGAATCCGCCCGCGCCTTCGCCACCACCTCGCGGTTGCCGGGATCAGGGTGGCTCGAGAGCCAGGTCGGGAGCGCGCTTCCACCGGGTGACGTCCGCTGGAGCGTGACAAACATGTCCGCCATCTCGCGCGGGTCGTAACTCTGATCCAGCATGTACTTGAAGCCCAGCTGATCGGACTGCGCCTCCGCGTCCCGGCCGTACTTGAGAAAAAGGATGCTAAGGCCGCTGCTCAGGAGCCCGCCAAACTGCGCCACCGTGGGCGAGAGGATGCTGCCGATGCCGAGGCCGAGGTTGGCCAGCTGCGCGCGGCTCATCTGCTGCACGCTGTGGCGGGCGGTGATGTGGCCGATCTCGTGGCCCAGTACCGACGCCATCTCGGCTTCGCTGTTCATGTGGGTGAGGATGCCGCGGGTGATGAACACCGGACCGCCCGGCAACGCGAAGGCGTTGATGGCCGGATCGTCCACCACATGGAACTGCCACGGGATGTCGGGCCGCTCGGAGCTGCGCGCCATTTCCATCCCGATTCTGGATACGTATGCCTGCAGGGCGGGGTCATCCACCAGCCCGATGCTGGCCTTGACCTCTTCAGCGTACTGCTTGCCCATCTCGATTTCCTGCGCCTCCGACACCAGTGCCAGTTCGGAACGTCCAGTCACGGGGTTGGTTGCGCAGCCGGCCACCAGCACCAGTGCGATTCCTATCGTGCGGACCTGCATGCGTCCTCCGGAGGAAGAGTACCCCGGTAAAGATACGCTCGAATTTGGTTGTGGGATTGTGACGAGTCTTACTTGCAGCTTTGGAAGCGTGGGAATTGACGGGATTCTGACGCGCAGATTTCGCAGATTTGGGTACTGCGATTTGGGGATTGGAGTTCAAGGTACAGCCGCCCCGGTCGCCTCCTCCAACCATCGCGTTTGTGTTTTTTGTGGGAGCGGAACCGTGGCTCCGCTCCCTTGGTCGCCACTGGACGCAGGACCTGGCGGTACTCCCACAAAAACAACGCCGCCGAGGCCAGCCGGGAACACAGAGCCAACCCATGCTCCCTCAGCGAAATCGCAGTTCCCGAATCTGCGCAATCTGCGCGTCAGAATCCGTGTAATCCCCTGCTACCATTCGCTACGAATGCCTGCCCCGGAAATAATCGATGGTCCGCTCGAGTCCATCCTCCAGGGAAATCGTCGGCTCCCAGCCGAGCAGCGCCTTCGCCTTCGAGATGTCCGGCTTCCGCCTCGCCGGATCGTCCTGCGGCAGCGGCAGGTACTTCACCCGCGCCTCGGTGCCCGACAGCCGGCACACTGCCTCTGCCAATTGGCGCATGGTGAACTCCCCCGGGTTGCCCAGGTTGACCGGGTCGTGAATCCCGTCGGCGTCCATCAGCCGCAGCAGCCCTTCCACCAGGTCATCCACGTAGCAGAACGACCGGGTCTGCTCTCCCGATCCGTACAGCGTCAGCTCCTCACCCCTGAGCGCCTGCAGCACGAAGTTCGACACCACCCGGCCATCGTTCTCCGCCATCCTCGGCCCGTAGGTGTTGAAGATCCTCGGCAGGCGGATATCGACGCCCGCCTGGCGGTGATAATCCGACATCAGGGTCTCGGCCACGCGCTTGCCCTCGTCATAGCAGGCGCGGGGGCCGATGGTGTTGACGTTGCCCCAGTAGTCCTCGGTCTGGGGATGCACCGCAGGATCGCCGTACACCTCGCTGGTGGAGGCCTGCAGGATCCGCGCGCCCATCCGCCGGGCAATCTCCAGCATGTTGATCATCCCCATCACGTTGGTCTGCACCGTACGGATGGGATCGATCTGGTAATGGATGGGCGAGGCGGGACACGCCAGGTTGAAGATCCGGTCCACGTCCACCAGCAGCGGCTCGCACACGTCGTGCTTCACGAAGCGGAAGCCCGGCCGGTCCATTAGATGGGCGATGTTCTCCTCCCGGCCGGTGAACAGGTTGTCGAGGCAGATGACGTCGTCCCCGCGCTCGACGAGGCG
>JAICQR010000117.1 GCA_025937755.1 Gemmatimonadales bacterium
CACGGCGCTGGAGAAGCTCGAAGCCATTCGCCGGCTCACCAAACTCCGCTAGCCGAGGTGCACGCACCGATGCCGCTGACATCCGCTCGGGCCCTGCTCGTTCTCGCTCTCGCTGCCTGCAGCGCCGCCGACGGCGGCCGCGACGTTTCTCCTCCCCAGGCCGCCGACCTGGTCATCTACGGCCGGGTGTGGACCGGCGACAGCGCCGCGCCGTGGGCCGGCGCGGTCGCGGTGGCGGGCGACAGCATCGTCGCGGTGGGCGACAGCGCCAGTGTCGCGACCTACGTGGGTGACGACACCCGGGTCATCGACAACGGCCGCGCAATGGTGGTCCCCGGTTTCATGGACGGCCACGCGCACTTCTCGTCGGGTGGCTTCCAGCTCGCGAGCGTGGACCTGCGGGATGCTGCGACACCGCAGGAATTCATTCAACGGCTCAAGGATTACGCTGCGTCCCGTCCCGCAGGCGAGTGGATCACCGGTGGTGACTGGGACCACGAGCGCTGGATCGGCGCGCCGTTGCCGGATCGTGCCTGGATCGACAGCGTGACGCCCAACAACCCCGTCTTCGTGAGCCGGCTGGACGGCCACATGGGGCTGGCCAATTCGAAGGCGCTCGAACTGGGTGGCGTGAGTGGCGCCCAGCCCGATCCTGCGGGTGGCACCATCGTCCGGCGAGGCGATGGCAGCGCCACCGGGATCCTCAAGGACGCGGCGCAGGACCCGGTGTACGCCGCGATGCCGGCGCCGACACCAGCGCAGGCGGATTCGGCCATTGCGCGGGCCACCGACTGGGCCGCTTCCAGGGGTGTCACCGGGGTCTCGTCGGTGAGCACGCCCTGGTCGGAGGTTGCGGCGCTCAAGCGGGCACGGGAGGCGGGGACGCTCAAGACCCGGGTCTCGGTCTACGTTCCGCTCGAGCAGTGGCGTCAGGCGGCCGAGTCGCTTCGGGTCAACGGGCCCGGCGACGAGTGGATCCGCACCGCCGGGGTGAAGGGCTACGTGGACGGGTCACTGGGCTCCGGCACCGCGCTCTTTTTCGAACCCTACGCCGACGAGCCTTCCACCTTCGGCCTCATGGTGACGCCCGAAGACTCGATGCGGCGATGGATCAGCGCCGCGGACAGCGCCGGCCTGCAGGTGGTGGTGCACGCCATCGGCGAGCGGGCCAATGCGGTGCTGCTCGACATCTTCGGCAACGTGACCCAGGCGCACGGCGCGCGGGACCGGCGCTTCCGGGTCGAGCACGCCCAGCATTTGCGGCCGGCTGACATCGGCCGGTTCGGGCGCATGGGCGTGATCGCGTCGATGCAGCCGTATCACGCCGCAGATGACGGCCGCTGGGCCGGCAAGCGGCTGGGCCCCGAGCGGGTGAAGCACAGCTACCAGTTCCGCTCGCTGCTGGACAGTGGCGCGACCATCACGTTCGGCTCCGACTGGACCGTGGCACCAATCGACCCGATTCTCGGTATCAAGGCAGCGGTGACGCGGCAGACGCTCGATGGCGCCAATCCCGGTGGCTGGATTCCGGAGGAGAAGATCAGCGTCGATGAGGCGCTCCGCGCCTACACCTCGGCCAATGCCTACGGCGTCTATGCCGAGAATTCCCGCGGCGTGCTGCGCCCCGGCTACCAGGCCGACATTGTGCTGCTGGATCGCGACCTCACCACCGTGCGGCCGGACCAGATTGACCAGGCGGTGGTGCGGGCGACGGTGGTGAACGGGAAGGTCGTGTACGAGCGAGGGGAGTGACGGTGCGGCGCGCAATCGGCGTCGCGTTAACTGCCCTGCTGGTGCTCCAGCTGCTGCCTGATTCAGCACAGGCGCAGACGCCGGACCTCGACCCCTACGAACTCGTGTACCGGGCCGACTCCATGAACGAGCGCGCGCTCACGACGCTCGCTGAACGGTTGCTGCGGCAGGAACGCTACGAGGCGGCGGATAGCGCTGTGCGCCGGGCGCTCCTGATCGAGCCGCTTTACGGTCCCGCTCATGACGTGCTGTGGCGCCTCCTGATCGCCCGTGATGAGGACCTGCAGGAGGCGCTCGAACACGGCCGCCTCACACCGGAGCAAGAGCTTGTGCTGCGCGAGGCGCGCGGCAGTAGGCGGCTGAGTTTTCTAATCGATCCCATCGGGGTCGGCGATGCAGCGCCGGGTTTTATTCGGCTTCCGGATGGAGCAGACCGTGCGCCGACGGCCGAGGAGCTTGCGGAACTCGGACCTGACGCCCTGCTGTTCCGGGGCATGTACCTCGCGCGCTTCCGGCATCCAGGCCTGGCACTCCTATATCTGGAACACTTGTTGACTCAGCTGGAGAAGTTGCAGGATTCGGTGCCGACCAGTCTGGAAGTCCCGCTGATTGCCAACGACGTGCGGTACATCGTTGCAACACTCCATCGTGCGAACGGGCGCACGCACCTTGCAACCCCCATGCTGCAGGAAGCCGCCGCCGCCGACCTGGGCCTGTTCATGGCGCATGTTCGCCTGGCAGACATTCACGAAAAGAACGGGGCGTGGAACGCGGCTGTGCTGGAGCGTCGCCGGGCCGTCGATACCGGTCCTGGCATTTCAACATTGATCTATCAACTGGGTGTCACCCTCGCTCGCGCTGGCAAGCTCGCCGAAGCAGACGCGGTGCTCACGGTTGCGGAGCATCAGAACCCCTTGAACGCGCAGATTCCCCGGATGCTCGGCATGGTACGCGCGAGCCGGGCAGACACTGCCGGCGCAATCGCCGCGCTGGAGCGATTTGTGGCCATCAAGCATTCACTGATGGTCCCGGCCCAGGTGCAGGCGGGGATTACGCTCCAGCAACTGCGCCGTGATTCGATTCCGCCTGCGCGGACCGAGTAGGAGTCTGCCATGCGGTGGATCGCGCCTTTCCTGTTGCTGATGCCTTTGGTGCCAGCCTCCGTCTGGAGCCAAGGGCCACTCGATTCGCTCATCCTTCGCGCGGAGCAGGACTCCAACGACGCCGTCGCGCACTTCGATCTTGCGAAGGCACTGCTGGCCGAGGAGGAATGGGACTCGGCCGACTCGGCACTCCGTGAGGCGGTGCTGCTCGCTCCCTCGTACGGCGACGCCTGGATTCAGATCGCACTCCTGCCCGAACGTCGCGGCGCCCGCTACCGGCGGCAGCTCGACAAGGACGGGCAGCTCGACTCGGTACGGACCGAGGCCGACCGGGCGCGCCGCCGCGCCTGGTTCTCCGATCCGCTCACCGAACTGGAACTCTTCGCCATAATCGAAGACGACTTGCTGCGTCCCTCGCTGCGGCAGTACGCTGGCGACTGGTACAATGTCTTCGCCCGCAGCATCCACCGGCTGAGCGACGGCAAGCGGGCCGAGGCATGGAAGGAGATCGACCGGATTGCCAGGATGCGGGGCCACCCGCTCTTCGGTTCGGTCATCACCCGTCTGCACGGGCTGCTGGCCTGGAGCCAGCAGGACTATCCTACCGCCATCACCGACTTCATGTCGCTCACGGCCCGGGCCTATGCGGCGGAAACGCTGGGCTTTCTCCCCATGCTCGCCGCCAATGAGGATCGCTACGCGCTGGCCACTCTCCTGCTCCAGGCAGGCAGCTACAACGAGTCGATGCTCACCTACCAGCGAGTTGTGGAACTTGACGCGTCGGTGTGGCAGGCGCACGTGCAGCTCGCCCGGATGTACGAGGCGTCCGAGATGTGGCCCGAAGCCGTAGCGGAGCGTCGGGCGGCCGTCGCCGTTAATCCCGACGACGCCAGCCTGCTGGTGGAACTGGGCGGCACCCTGCTCAACGCCGGCGAGCGAGCCGAGGCGCTGCAGGTGCTGCGTGAGGCGGAGGCGCATTTGCCCCGCGATCCCCGGCTGTACCTCCTGCTGGGCCTCGCGCTCACTGAACCGGACGAGGCCGCCAGCCGCCGAGCGGCATTGACGCACTTCGTGGCGATCGCCCCGTCGCGGATGGCACCCCAGGTCTCCGCTGCCCGGGCAATCCTCGACCAGCCATCGCCAGCGACCGCCGCTCGCGACAGTTCCGACTCTTCCGGACCGTGAAGTGACCAAGTCGATACGCGGTGGCATGGCGTTGCTCCTCCTGCTGCTCGCGCCGGGGGCTGCCGCGGCGCAGGCGCGGATGACGCCGTACGAACAGTTGCAGGTGCTCTCCACCGTCATCAATCAGGTCCGGCGCAGCTACGTGGACTCGGTCAGCTACCACCATCTGGTGCGCGCGGCCGTGGAAGGGATGCTCTCCTCGCTGGACCCCCACAGCCGCTATGAGTCGCGCGAGGAGTTCGAGCGCCGCATCGGGTTCGAGCGCGGCGAACTCGCGAGCCCCGGTATCGCCGTGGAGATCCTCGATGGGGCCGTGATCGTACTTGGCGTGGCGGATGACAGTCCGGCCGCGCGCGCCGGCCTACAACCGGGTGACCGCGTCAGGGCGGTGGATGGCGAGACGATGGAGGGCGTCGGTGCCGCCGAGATCGCGGATCGTCTGCTGGGCGAGAAGGGCAGCCGGCTGCGCCTCACCCTCGCCCGTGGCTCCCGGATCGACCCGGACACGTTCACCGTCAGCCTCAAGCGGGAGCCGCTGGAAAGGCGCGTCGTATCGCCGCCAATGGCACTGGCGGCCGAGGTGGCCTATGTCCGTCTCGCGATGTTCGACGAAGAGAGCGACCGCCAGCTTCGCGATGCAATTCGTGAAGCGCGAAAGGATGGAGCGCGCCAGCTGGTGCTGGACCTTCGCAATAATCCGGGAGGCTCGCTCGCGGCGACCGGCCGGATCGCGAACTTCTTCCTGCCGGAGGGCGCGCTGGCGTTCGAACTCATCGGCCGCACTGCCCGGCGGTCGGACTCGCTCCGCGTCGAGAAGGAGGGCGAGTTCCGCGGGATGCCGCTGGTGGTACTGGTCAATGAGTCCAGCGCCAGCGCCGCCGAGATCCTCGCGGCTTCGCTGCAGGATCTGGATCGTGCTGTCATCGTGGGCCGACGCACGTTTGGGAAAGCGCTGGCCCAGCAGCCGTTCCCGCTCCCGTCAGGCGACGTGGTGTGGCTGACTACCGCCCGGGTGCGCACCGCCAGCGGGCGGTTCATTCAGCGCCGTTACCAGGGCATCGCGCCCGGCCAATATGAAGCAAACGCAGGGCAGATTGATGCAGCGATCCGGGACTCCCAGGCCTTTCACACTGCTGGCGGGCGACCGGTATCCGGCGGCGGAGGGGTCCTGCCCGACATCCAGGTGCCGTGGGGGACGTATCCCGCGTGGTTCAGCGTGGCCGCCGACAGCGGCTGGACCATTCTGCTTGCCGACAGCGTTGCCGCCACACTGCCTGCTGCGCCGACCGCACTCATGTCGTGGATCCAGGACAGCGTCGGGTGGAAGGCCCGATTACTGGATCCGATCACCGCGCGGGCGAAAACCTGGCTCGATATCCATTCCATTCCGGACTCGCATGCAGAGTGGCGGATGTCACGGTCCCTGGCCGCGCGCGCGGCGGAAGTTCGCTGGGGCACGGAGGCCGGCCGCCAGTTCCTGCTGCGCTCCGATCCCGACGTCGTCGCCGCGCTGGATGCGCTCCGCAGGTACGTGGAAATCCTGACCGGACGCTGACTCCCCGGCTCCATCGCCGGGGGCTATCTTCCCGGGGTCATCGAGGGCATTTCCCAGGCTGCTGAGGTTCCATGGCTACACGCACGTCCCAACGCTCCAAGTCGGCTTCGGCCCGCCTCGAGAAGGCGGAGCTGCTGGAGCTGTACCGCATCATGCTGCTCTCGCGCAGACTGGACGACAAGGAGATCCAGCTCAAGCGCCAGAACAAGATCTTCTTCCAGATCTCGGGCGCCGGCCACGAGGCGGTGCTGGCCGCGGCCTCGAAAGTGTTCCGCGCAAGCCACGACTGGTTCTACACCTACTATCGCGACCGGGCGCTCTGCCTCGGCCTCGGCATGACCGCCACCGAGCAGTTGCTTTCTGCCGTGGCCGCCGCCGACGATCCCAATTCGGGCGGCCGCC
>JAICQR010000029.1 GCA_025937755.1 Gemmatimonadales bacterium
ATGGTGGCGGTTTTGCCGGCTACTTGATGGCGCCCGGCTTGCCGATGAGGCGACGCGAGAGCGCGGTCTGCCCAGCGTGGTAGGCCTGGTGGAATGTGATGGTTGCCAGCAGCGAGCGGTTGGTTTCGTCCGGATTGCCGGTGGGGCTGAACCCGGCCTTCTGGTCGAGGAACTCGGGTGAGACGGCCGCCAAGCCGGCATCGAAGCGGCGGGACGCCTGGTCCCAGGCCGTAAGGAGCCGGTTGAAGTCGATTGCCTCGCCGGAATCGGTCAATGGGTCGGAGCCGCGGTTGTAGCGAGAAATCTCGTTCTCAGGCAATACCGGCTCCTGACCCAGCAGGCCGAGTGCTCCGTTGTAAGTCGCGACCAGGTGGCCCACGATGAAGTTGAGGTTGTTGCCGGCCGGCTGCGGCTGGATGAGGCTCTCGGCGTGGGTGATGCCGGCGACGTTGGCCTGAACCACGGCATTCGAGCTGCGGGTGATGATGCGAAGAACTTCGGCTTCAGCGGTGACAGGGATGGAAACGGTCATGACGTGATGGGCTTTCGTGAAAGTGGGAAGGAACTCAGGCGGCAGATGGCTCGAGCTCGATCAGCACTACCTGGGCGGCGGCATCGAGCACCTGCTGCAGGGTGGCAGCCTGCTGGGCACCGAGCGCCGCAATGACCCGGGCCTGGGCTTCGGCCCAGCGCGGGGCGGCCTTGACCAGCATCCGTTCGCCGGCGGCAGTGAGCGACACCAGCCGTACCCGGCGGTCAGCGGCATCGGATACCACTTGCGCCAGGCCGACCTTTTCCAGCGCGCGGACGTTGCGCGACATGGTGGTGACGTCGAGTCCCAGCGTGTCAGCGACGACTCCCAGCGGTACCGGTCCGCCTTGGCGCCGGGCCAGCAGTGTGATGGCCGAGAGGAGCGAGACTTGGGTGGGTTGCAGTCCCAATGGCCGCAATGCCTCATCGTACAGCCGGGTAATTAGGCGGGCGGTGCGCCGAGCCCGGAAGCAGAGGCATTGGTCGGCGATGGATCGGGCGATGTCGAGGTGGCTGGGCATGAATATATGTATATGCAAGTATATCGAGAGTGGCAAGTACCTAGTGGGGAGTGGGAAGGCCGCTCCAGCTTGCGACCTCCTGTGGTTCGACGTAGGGTTCGGGGTTCCCCGTACAATCTGCCGAGCCACTCTGACCTGTCGGGTCGCCATGTCGCTGCCTCACAGCGCGCTGGTTTCCGCATTGGCCGACCGCTACCGCCTGGAGCGCCCGCTGGGCGCGGGCGGGATGGCGACGGTGTACCTGGCGACGGACCTGCGGCACGGGCGCCAGGTGGCGATCAAGGTGCTCAAGCCCGAACTCGCCGCCGTGCTCGGCGCCGAGCGCTTCGTACGGGAGATCCGGACCATTGCCGCGCTCCAGCACCCGCACATCCTCGGTCTGATCGACTCGGGAGAAGTGGACGGCACGGCGTACTACGTCATGCCGTTCGTCGAAGGCGAGTCACTCCGCGACCGGCTGAGCAGGGAGAAGCAACTCCCCGTTGCCGACGCGGTGGGCATCGCGACTGAAGTGGCCCTGGCGCTGGACTATGCCCACCGCCACGGCGTCATCCACCGCGACATCAAGCCCGAGAATATCCTGCTGCATGACGGCGCCGCGCTGGTCGCCGACTTCGGCATCGCGCTGGCGGTGAGCACCGCGGGTGGCAGTACCCGGATGACCGAGACGGGCATGAGCCTGGGAACGCCGCACTACATGAGTCCCGAGCAGGCGATGGGTGAACGGGACATCAGCTTCCACAGCGACCTGTATGCACTGGGTTGTGTTCTGTACGAAATGCTGGTGGGCGAACCGCCGTTCACCGGGCCAACCGCGCAGGCCATCGTTGCGCGCGTCGTTACCGAGCAGCCGCGATCGATCATTGCGCAGCGCCGGTCAGTGCCGCCGTTCGTCGAGGCGGCAGTCAATCGCGCGGTCGAGAAGCTTCCGGCGGATCGCTTTCCGAGCGCTGCAGCGTTTGCCTCGGCGTTGCGTGAGGTCCGAAGCGAGACGCTGCCGATTGCGACGGCGCCAGCGCGGCGCCCCGGCTGGCGGGCGCCGCTTGTAGCCGCTGCAACACTTCTCATGACTGCCGTGGCTGCGTGGGGCTGGTATCGCCCGGAGCCGCAACCCGAGCCGCGCCGCTTCCGGTTGCAGTTCTCTCCCGGACAATTTCCGATGGGGCTGATGCAGCTGTCGCCATCGGGCGAGGTGCTGGTGTATGCCGGGCCACCGATACCGGGCCGGCACCAACGCCTGTATGCAAAACACCTGAACAAGCTGGACCCCGATGAAGTGCCTGGCATCGAGCCGTACGGGGCATTTGGTGTGTCTCCCAACGGACAATTCATCGTGTATACGGCTGGCCCAGGTGAGGTAGGCCCGCTGAAACGGATGCCTCTTGCTGGAGGCATGCCCATTACGCTCGCCGATTCTGCGCTCGGTTTCGGAGCAGCATGGCTGCGCGACGGGAATATCGCATTCCTGCGGCGCACTTCCGAAGGTTACTCGCTATGGAGGGTACCTGCGGCGGGTGGCAAGCCGGTGAAGCTGTGGGCGCCCGACTCGACTGGAGCTCTTGTGCTGCCTGTGCAAGGGCCAGATGGGCAGGTGCTGGTGACTCGACACTCAATCGGCAACCAGCCGGCGTTGTGGACCGTGAACGTCGAGACCGGTGTGGCGAAGATGCTCATCGCCCAGGCGCTGCTATCGTACTGGGCGGCGTCCGGGCACATTGTGTACGGCACCGCGGATGGCACTATCTACTCGATAGCCTACGATGCACGCAGGAGGACCACCGTGGGTGATCCCATACAGGTCCTCCACGATGTCGAAGTCTGGTATGGGATCGTTCCCCTCTTTGCGCTTGCGGAGTCGGGGGCGCTTGTCGGGATCGTGGGTCCCGCCAGAAATGGAACGCTGCAGCACGCGATCCTGGTAGATCGCGACGGCCGCACCAGCCCGTTCGATTCGACCTGGTCGTTCAATCCATTCGCCGCATCGGCGAATGTCGGCTGGTCGCTCGCTCCCGATGGTACCCACTTGGCAATCGGTATCTCGGATGGAAGCCGTAGCAGCATCTTCATCAAGCAAATGGGCGATGTGGCCCCATCGCGACTGACATTCGACGGATCGGACGACGCGCGTCCACGGTGGACACCTGACTCCAAGGCCGTCACCTTCATCAGCAGTCGGAACGGGAAGTACGAGATCTTCCAGGCCAACGCGAACGGCATCGGCGGTGAACGAGTAATTGCCAGCGCACAAGAGCCGCTGCTCGAGGCACAGTACTCGTCCGACATGCAATGGCTGGTGCTGCGACTGGGCAATGGAACGACCCACAGTCGCGATATTCATGTCATGCGAGTGGGAGTCGATACATTGCCGCGTCCACTCATCGCGTCGCCCGATTATGACGAATCGGCCCTTGCACTTTCTCCCGACGGCAAATGGATTGCCTTTCAGTCGGAAGAGACCGGTTCGGCGGAGGTGTTCATTCGCCCGTTTCCCGATGCCGCTGCCGGGAAATGGCAGGTCAGTCGCGGTGGTGGGTATTCGCCGCTGTGGAACCCCAAGGGCGGCGAGCTGTTCTTCATCCAGAATCGTGAGATGATGTCCGTAACGGTTGGGACGGGCGACGTGCCCGAGCCGACGACGCCACGCCGACTGTTTACCCTCTCGCCAGAGATGTATGCTGGCGTGCAGGAAACGTACACCCCACACACCATCTCGCCGGACGGCAACCGCTTTGTCATGCTGCGTCGCGTTCCGGTGACCGACACTGCGCGTTCCGTCGTAGTGCTTGAGCAGTTCCTGGGCCAGTAGGGTGGGCTCAATGACGGCTCCTGAATCGCTGATGCTCATCGACAGCGGCGACGTGAAGTAGCGCACTCTGCCGTATTCTCCGTACTCAGACCTACATGAGACTGTCATCTATGAAATACTTCGCACCGGCTCTGCTCGCGATCGTCCTCACCGCCTGCAGCCCTCGCGCCAGCCAGGGCCAGGCGCCGGGCGCCGCGCCGCACTCTTCGACCCCGGCGCCGATCGAAGGCGTGATCGAGTCCGAAGTGATCGCCAGCGGGCTGGAGCACCCGTGGGGCGTTGCCCTTCTTCCTGACGGCCGTTTCCTCGTTACCGAACGCCCCGGACGTCTTCGCATCGTCGCAGCTGATGGCTCGCTTTCGGCGCCGCTGGCCGGCGTGCCCGAAGTATTGGCGCAGGGGCAGGGGGGCCTCCTCGACGTGACGCTCGATCCGGACTTCGCCCGGAACCAGGTTCTCTACCTCTCATTTTCGGAGCCGGGAGGTTATGGCAGCGCGGGAACCGCCGTGGCACGCGCGCGGCTGGGACGTGCCGGGCTGGAGGATGTTTCTGTCATCTACCGGCAGGAGCCCAAAGTCAGGAGCCGAGGCCACTATGGATCCCGGGTCGTGGTGGGCCCAGACGGCACACTGTTCGTGACCCAGGGCGACCGGATGAACCAGCGGCCGCTGGTGCAGGATCTCTCGACCGGCATCGGCAAGATCATGCGGGTCAACGCCGATGGCTCGGTGCCGGAAGACAATCCCTTCGTCGGAAGAGCCGGGGCCAGGCCGGAGATCTGGTCCTACGGCCATCGCAATGTGCAGGCGGCGGCGCTCGACCCGGCCACCGGCCAGCTCTGGACCGTCGAACACGGCGCGCGAGGTGGCGACGAACTCAATCATCCGGAAGCCGGCAAGAACTACGGCTGGCCCGTGATCACGTACGGCATCGACTATTCCGGGGTGAAGATCGGTGAGGGTACCGCGAAGGAAGGCATGGAGCAGCCGGTGTATTACTGGGACCCTGTCATCGCGCCGTCAGGAATGACGTTCTACAACGCGGCGGCGTTCGCAGGATGGAAGGGCAATATCCTGATCGGTTCGCTCGGCACCGGTTCACTGGTACGGCTCACCATGGCCGGCGGCAAGGTGACGTCCGAGGAGCGCTACGAGATCCTGGGCGGGCAGCGGGTGCGCGACGTGCAGGTGGGGCCCGATGGGTTGATCTACCTGGTGACCGATGAAGACGACGGCGCGCTGGTCAGAGTAAAGCCAAGTGAGAAGTGAGAAGTGAGCGTCAGGGGCGGTCTGCCGACCGCCCGAGCAACTGGTAGCATACCAGGAGGAATACCGCGAAGGTCCCGAGCACTACCATGCCGGATGAGGGCATGGCCAGCCATGAGAGCGATTCTTTCGCTGCGCCGGTGCTGCCCATGCCCGGAGCCCGGAAGCCGGCCCAGAGCCAGAAGATGGAGTAGCCCAACGCTCCCACGCCCAGCGCCAGGCCAATGATGCGGGTGGCGCGCGCCGGGACGCCGAGCCCGACGAGCACCAGGATCAGCGCAATGGCGGCTGTACCCATGGCACCAGCGTGCAGATGCGCCCGCTGCATGTAGGACCAGGACTTGTCGATCACTGCCTTGGCGGCAGCGGCATCGCCCGCATACGCCGTGGCCGTGACGGCGGCAGCATCTGCGGCAAGCTTGTCCTTGATGACGGCCTCATTGAGCCCAAACACGATGCCCAGGCCAAATCCGAACAGCAGCGCGGCAATGGCGAACAGCAGCCCGGGCAGGGCCGGGCGCAGGGAGGCTGGCGAGAGTGTCATGCAGTGAAGGTCGCGCGGCAGGTATGAAGGGAAGCTGAAGACCCGAGGAACCCTGATTTATCCCCTCAGCAGCAATGTCAGCCCGTCCCCGATGGGTGTCACGGCGACTGTCACCCGGTCGTCCGCTGCCACCATCGCGTTGAATTCACGGATAGCGACGGTGTCGGCGTCGGTCACCGATGGATCGGCGACCTTGCCGGACCAGAGAGTGTTGTCCACCGCAATCACGCCACCCTGCCGCACCAGCGCGAGGCAACGCTCGTAGTAGCCGGCATAATTGGGCTTGTCGGCATCAATGAATGCGAAGTCGAACGTGGCACCGTCGGTGACCAGCTGGTCGAGGGTGGCGAGCGCCGGACCGAGCCGCAGGTCGATGCGTGCGTCGGTGCCCGCCTTCCTCCAGTATCGCCGCGCGATCGAGGTCCACTCCTCACTCACATCACAACAGACAACCCGGGCACGCTCGCCGGCGGCCAGCGCCATGGACAGCGCGCTGTAACCGGTGAACGTGCCCACCTCGAGGATCCTGCTCGCGCCCAGCGCCCGGACCAGGAACGCCATGAAATGTCCCTGCTCCGGGGCGATCTGCATGTTGCGCTGCTCGAGTTGCGACGTTTCCTGCCGCAGGTCGGCCAGCACCGGATGCTCAGCCGGCGACACCGAGAGCAGGTACCGCTGCAGCTTCTGGTCGAGCCCGAGCGACTCCCGGCTCATCGAAAGTTGGGACGCTCCACTTCATAGCCCGTCGGTGGCGTGGCACCCATCAGGTGCTCCACGAAGTAGTCCCAGCGGCGGCGGATCATGTAGGGCTCACTGCCGAAGCCATGGCGCCGGTTGGGGAAGATGATCAGGTCGAAATTCTTGTTCTCCTTGATCAGCTCGTTGACCACCAGCAGCGTGCTGTAGAACGGCACGTTGTTGTCGGTGGAGCCGTGCGCCAGCAGCAGCTTGCCCTTGAGGTTCTTCGCGAAGTTCTGGTTGGCCTGCCCGTAGTAGTTGCTGGAGTCCCTGCCAATCTCCACCAGCAGCCCTTGCCACTTCTCGGCCCAGTCGTCCTCATACACCCTGTTGTCGTGATTGCCGGCCTGCGACACGCCGACCTTGAAGAAGTCGGGGTAATGGAAGAGCGCGCCGCTGGTGGCGTATCCGCCGCCGGAGTGGCCGTAGATGCCGGCGCGGCTGATGTCGATCCAGGAGAATCGCTCGGCCAGCTGCTTCATGCCGGTGACCTGATCGGGGAGGCCGTTGTCGCCCATGTCGCCGTAGTAGGCATCATGGAATGATTTCGACCGGCCGGGCGTGCCCATCGCGTCGAGCTGTACCACGACGAAGCCAAGTTCGGCCAGTGCCTGCGCGTCGCTGCGGGCCGGCGAAAACGAGCGTCCGCCCACGCTGCCGGTCTGGGGACCGGGATAGATGTTGTTGATGATGGGATACTTCTTCGTCGAGTCGAAGTCCACCGGACGGAACAGCAGTCCGTAGAGATCGGTCTTGCCGTCGCGGGCCTTGACCGTGAACGGCATGGGCGGCTTCCAGCCGGTGGCCAGCAGCGCCGAGACATCGGCTTTCTCGATGTTGGCGCGGAGGCTGCCCCGGGCATCCCGCACCACGGTGACCTGAGGCTCGGTGGGGGTCGAGTAGCTGTCGACGAAATACTTGCCCGAGGGGGAGAAGCTGATGGAATGGTTGGCGTTCTCGGGTGTGAGCAGCCGTTCGTTGCGGCCATTGAGGCCGACACTGTACAGGTGCTCGAAGTACGGGTCACGGCCTTCTTCGCGTCCCCCCCCGGTGAACCACACCGTGCCAGCGTCCTCGTCCACGCGCACCACCTCGAGCACGGTGCCCGGGCCGCTGGTGAGCTGGCGCTCGAGCTGTCCCGATTCGAGGTCGTAGAGATAGAGATTGCCCCAGTCATCACGCTGGGAGAACCAGAGCACTTCGCCACGGTCCCACAGCACCCGCCAGCTGATGCTCTCCACGCCGCTCTCGAACCAGGTGTCCTGATGCTCGGTGAACAGGGTGCGGACCTCGCCGGTCTCGGTATTGGCCACGCGGAGGGTGGCATCCTTGTGATCGCGCGAACTGGAGACGAACGCGAGCTGCGAGGCGTCGGGGCTCCAGTAGACGTCGGACCAGGTGGTGCCACCGCACACCACGTGGTCGCAGATGGTGGAGCGATGCGCATCGGGCGGCATGTCGAGTCGCACCATCCCGGAGCCGTCAGCGTTGAGCACCACCCGCTCGATCATGAAGATCGCGCTGTCGCCAGGGAGCGGGTATTTCCAGGCCTCGAGCTCGGGATGGCCGGCTTCGGTGCGGACGACGTACATGTCGCCAGTGCCCCGGGAATCGTGCCGGAACGTTGCGATCTTCTTCGAATCGGGCGACCAGAGCAGCACCGGGCGGTCGCTTCGGGTCCACCCGGCGTTGTTGGTGGCGTAGCCATGGTTCTCGGCGCCGTCGGTGGTGAGCTGGGTTTCCTGCCCCGACTCCACGTTCCGGACCCAGAGATTGTTCTCGCGGGTGAACGCGACCATCGACCCGTCGGGCGACTCGATCTCGTTGCGATTGGCGGCCCGAGCCTTCGCGGTGGAATCTGCGGGATGGCACTCGGTGCCATCAGCGGTGCAGGTCCAGTTGCGGCGACCGATGGGGAACGTGATGGAGCGGCCGTCTTCGGTATACTCGAAACTGGCGAACGGCAGCGAGTCGGCGTGGTAGCTGGTATCGGCAGCCGCAGACAGGGCGGCGGCGAGCGCGCTCCGGTTGAAGGCCTCGGTTCGGGTACGCTTTGCGGGATCCACCAGCACGAATTCGGTGCCGGTTCTGGTGCGAGTCCGGTACCAGAAGCGGTCGTTGTTGATCCAGGTGGGCCGAACTCCACTGTTGTACACCAGGGATGCGGTGTTCCAGGCCAGGAATCGTTCGGCCTGCTTATAGTCCTCGGCGGTGAGGCTATCGGGGTGATACGGCTCCTGCGCCACGAGCGGCCGGACGGGCAGGAGCAGCAGGGAGACCAGCAACAGGCGGACAAGCACTCCGGGCATCGTCTCTCTCCGATGGATCTGGACGTTTGGGGGACGAGGCAAGTTGTGGCGGCGATGGGATTTCTGGAAGGGGACGGCCACGCGGTCATTACGTCCATTTGGCTGCCTTCCGACGCTCGCCCCGCTGCCTCCCTCCGGCGCCAAAGGCCGGCGGGCTGGCCCCCGGAGGCCACCAGGCGGGAAGGATCCCGTTGGGGGCGCCCGCCGAGCCACGCCGCCTGCGGGAGGCATCGGGGTTCGCGTCCTCGCGACCTACCGCCCTACCGCCCTACCGCCCTACCGGATTGACATATCAAGGGTAGTTGATATATACTGATTCCATGGTCACTACCACCACCCCTGTCGAGACGGCCCGGTTGTTTCAGGCGCTGTCCGACCCGACCCGGCTGGATATTCTGGCCCGGCTCCGGGGCGGGGAGCGGTGCGTGTGTGATCTGCAGGGCGACCTCGATGCCGCACAGTCGCGACTGAGCTTTCACCTTCGGGTGCTGCGCGACGCGGGGCTGGTTACGGACCGCAAGGAAGGGCGCTGGGTGTACTACACCGCCGTCCCCGGCCGAATCGAGGAACTGGAACGAGCGCTCGCACGGCTCAAGCCGAAGCCCCGCCAGCTGCCGGTGATGGCTGGTTGCTGACTACCAGTGGGAAGTGGGAAGTGGGAAGTGAACGCCAGGATGTTGCTGTTCGTGTGCAGTATATATCAACCATTCTTGTTGCGAGGATTTCATGAGTGCCCCAATGACCAGCGCTGACGCGCTGCGGGAGCAGGTTCGGCAGAAGTACGGTGAGGCAGCGATCTCGGTGATGAAGGGCGGCCAGGCGAGTTGCGGCGGGTCGGCCGGTGGCTGCTGCGGCGGGAACGCCGCGAACACCGATCCCGTCACGCGCGATCTCTACGATGCGACCCAGGCTGCGACTTTGCCTGAGACGGCGGTGCTCGCCTCGCTCGGCTGCGGCAATCCGACCGCCCTGGCCACGCTCTCCGAGGGCGACGTTGTGCTCGACCTGGGTTCGGGCGGCGGGATCGACGTGCTGCTCTCGGCGCAGCGGGTGGGACCCACCGGGAAGGCCTACGGACTCGACATGACGGACGAGATGCTGGACCTGGCGCGGAGCAATGCTGCCAAGGCCGGTGCCACCAACGTCGAGTTTCTCAAGGGCACCATCGAGCAAATTCCGCTGCCGGACAATTCGGTGGACGTGATCATATCGAACTGCGTCATCAACCTGTCGGCCGACAAGGGCCAGGTGCTGCGCGAGGCATTCCGCGTGCTCAAGCCGGGCGGTCGCTTCGCGGTGTCGGACGTGGTTGTACGGGGCGAGCTGCCCGAGACGGTCCGGCGCAACATGGAGCTCTGGGTCGGCTGCGTGGCCGGCGCGCTGGAGGAAGGCGAGTTCAAGGCGCTGCTGGGTGCGGCAGGGTTCGTCGATGCCGACATCGAGCCGACGCGGATTTATGAGTTCGAGGACGCGAAGGCGATCATCGCCGAGTCGGAGGAAGATCGCGAGACGCTGGCGCGCCAGCTGGATGGATGCATCATGGGCGCGTTTGTGCGGGCCACGAAGCCCGCAGCCTGACGGACCGCAACCGCAGATTGCGCAGAAGCTGGGGCGCAGATTACGCCGATGGGGCACTGCGATTGCGCTGATGGTCCGAGGCAGTTCAAGGCGTCGTCGCGCGCAGCAGGCCTCGAATGTTGTTGTGGGAGGCGCACCCGAGTTCGGTGGATCTCCCACAACAGCGCCGGTCCTTGCCAGGCGCTCCATCTTCCGAGGCCTCTCGGGCAATCAGCGCAATCGCTTCACGAAAATCGGCGCAATCTGCGCCCCGGTATCCGCGTAATCTCCTGCACAATCTGCGGTTGCCGTCTGGGCATAGTGTTATCTTAGCACTAAGCCATGTCGTCCCTATCCGACTCCGACCGCGACGCGCTCAAGCTCTGGGTGGTGCTGTCACGCGCATATCAGGCACTGCTGCAGCATGCCAAGGCGGACATCGGCCGATCGGAGCTGACGGTGGCGGAGTTTGGCGCGCTGGAGGCGCTGCATAACAAGGGACCGCTGCTGCTGGGGGACCTGCAACGAAAGCTGCTGGTCTCGAGTGGCGGGGTGACCTGGCTGGTGGACCGCCTCGCCAAGCAGGGACTGGTGGCGCGGCGGCCGTCCCCCGACGACCGGCGGGCCAGCTTCGTGGAACTCACCCGCAAGGGCGAGGCACTGATCTCGAGGTTATTTCCGGAGCACATCGACGCGATGACGCGTGCGATGGCGGGGCTCAACCCGAAGGAACAGGCGGAGGCGTTGCGGCTGCTGCGGAAGCTCGGCCGGGCGGCGGACGATAGGCGGATAGACGGATAGACGGGTAGCGGACGGGCGAGCGAAACGGCTCTATCCGTCCATCCGTCTATCCGTCTATCCGTCTATTATCCCAAAGCCTGAGATTCAAAGGAGCCAGGATGGAACTGGGCATGGTAGGACTGGGCCGGATGGGTGCCAACATGACGACGCGGCTGCTGCGGGCGGGGCATCGCGTTGTTGCGACGGATATGAAGGCCGACGCGGTGGCGGAAGCAGTCAAGGACGGCGCGGACGGCGCTGCCTCGCTGGACGAGCTGGTGAAAAAGCTGTCGGCGCCTCGCGCCGTCTGGGTGATGGTGCCGTCGGGTGCGCCGACCGAGGGCGTGGTGGATGGCCTCGCAGCGCTCCTGTCGAAGGGCGACACCGTGATCGATGGTGGCAACAGCAACTACAAGGATACCGTCCGCCGAGGCGAGAAGCTGGCTGCCGCGGGCCTGCACTATCTCGACTGCGGAACCAGTGGTGGGGTGTGGGGTCTCGCCGAGGGCTACAGCATGATGGTCGGTGGCGACGAGGCAGCGGTGGAGCGGCTCCGGCCGATCTTCGAGGCGCTCGCCCCGGCGGCGGACCGCGGGTGGGGGAGAGTGGGACCGTCCGGCTCGGGTCACTTCACCAAGATGATCCACAACGGCATCGAGTACGGCATGATGCAGGCGTTTGCCGAGGGCTTTGAGATCCTGGAACGGAAGGAAGAGTTCGAGCTCGACCTGGCCCAGATCGGCCGCATCTGGCAGCACGGCAGCGTGGTGCGTTCGTGGCTGCTGGACCTCACGGTGAATGCGCTGGCAGAGAATCCGACCATGGACGGCATCGCGCCGTGGGTGTCGGATTCGGGTGAGGGGCGCTGGACCGTGCAGGAGGCGATCGATCTCGACGTGCCGGCGCCGGTGATCACGCACTCGCTCATTGCCCGGCTGCGATCGCGGAGCGAGGAAGCCTTCGCCGACCGCCTGCTGGCCGCGATGCGCAATCAGTTCGGCGGCCACGCCATCAAGAAGGAGCGCTGAGGTGGCCGAGGCGACCGTGCATGCCGCGGTCTTCGTGCTCTTCGGTGGCACGGGCGATCTGGCCCAGCGAATGATCCTGCCTGCTCTCCATCATCTGCACGCGGCCGATGCCGCGACACGGGTGCATGTCATTGGCGTGGCACGCGCCGAGGAGGACGACGACAGCTATCGCGCCATGGCGGTCGAGGCCCTGATGGAGAGCGGGGTCAAGGCGACTGCGGCCAAGGCATGGGCCCGGAAGTTCCTGTCCTATCATCCCATCGGCGAGGGCAGGCCGGACGAGTACGCGTCGCTCAAGGCCGCGATCGAGGCTGTGGAGACTGCGCACAACCTCCCGGGAAACCGGGTGTTTTACCTGGCGCTGCCGCCAGCGGTGTTCGGCCCGACGGCAAAGGGACTCGCGGCGGCAGGGCTGGCGAATGGGAAGGGCTACTCCCGGCTGGTGGTGGAGAAACCGTTCGGGCGCGACCTCAAGTCGGGCCGGGCGCTGAATCGGGTACTGCACGAAGGCTGGACCGAGGAGCAGATTTACCGCATCGATCATTATCTGGGCAAGGAAACGGTGCAGAACCTGATGGTCTTCCGGTTTGCCAACGCAATGTTCGAGGCGGTGTGGAACCGGGACCACGTCTCCAGTGTGCAGATCACCGTGGCGGAGTCGCTGGGGATCGAGGATCGCGCCGGGTACTACGACAAGGCCGGTGTGGTGCGCGACATGATCCAGAACCATCTGACCCAGCTGGTGACGCTGGTTGCGATGGAGCCGCCCTCGTCGCTCTCGGCGTCGGCCATCCGGCAGGAGAAGGTGAAGGCGCTGCGGTCCATCGCCTCGATTGACGGGGACGAAGTGGTACGAGGCCAGTACACCGCGGGCAAGGTGGACGGCAAGAAGGTAAGGGGCTATCTCGACGAAAAAGACGTGCCCAATCGATCCCGGACGGCGACATTTGCGGCGCTTCGGCTGGACGTGGACACCTGGCGATGGAAGGGCGTGCCCTTCCTCCTGCGCACCGGCAAGCGCATGGCGCGGCGACTGACCGAGATCGTCCTGACGTTCCGTGAGCCGCCGGTGAGCCTGTTCCAGACGTACGACGCATGCCACCTCACGTCTGACACGCTGGTGCTGCGGCTCCAGCCGGATGAGGGGTTCTTCCTGTATTTCGACGTCAAGACGCCAGGACCCTCGTTTGCGCTGTCGCGGGAGCCACTTCGCTTCAACTACAAGGACGCGTTCGGCCCACTGCCCAAGGCCTACGAGACGCTGCTGCTCGATGTGCTCGAGGGCGACCAGACGCTGTTCGTCCACGCCGACGAAGTCGAGGCATCGTGGGAACTGTACACGCCGCTGCTGGAGCTGGACACGCCGGTGCGCCGGTACGCTGCGGGTAGCTGGGGTCCGAAGCAGTCCAACGCGCTCGCAGGCATGGGTGCGCTTGGCTGGCGCAACCCGTGACACCTGACATCACCGCGCTGCCGGACCTGGAGGCCATCAGCCACGAGGCAGCCCGGTGGATGGTGGTGGGTGCCAGGGAGGCCGCGTTGTTTACCGGGCGATGCACCGTCGCGCTCTCGGGAGGAAGTACGCCCCGGCGGCTGTACGAGCTGCTGGCGTCCGAGGAATACCGCGACGTGGTGCCGTGGGACGTGATCGAGTGGTACTGGGGAGATGAACGCTGCGTGCCGCCGGACCACGAACACAGCAATTACCGGATGGCGTGGGACCTCATGCTGGGCAAGGCGCCGGTGCCAGTGGGCAACATCTTCCGGATGCCGGGCGAGGCCCGCGACCATGCGCGCGCGGCACGCCGCTACGAGAACCTGCTGCGGGACCGGCTTCCCGATCTGGCGTTTGACCTGGTGTTGCTGGGCATCGGTTCCGATGGCCACACCGCGTCGCTCTTCCCTCGTAGTACGGCGCTGAGCGAGCGGGAGCGACTGGTGCTCCACACCAAAGCGCCCAAGGGGAGCGACTCACCCGACCGACTGACGGTTACTCTTCCGATGCTGGCCCACGCGCGCAACATCCTGGTGCTCGCGGCAGGAGCATCAAAGCGTCCGATCGTCGAGGCAGTCATCAGGGACCCTGAGGCCGCAGCCACGCAGTTCCCGATTGCGCGGGTGAAGACGTCGGGGCATCTGACCTGGTTGGTAGACGCGACAGCGGGAGCATAACGAGACGCAGCTCGCGCCGAGTCTCCTTCCGGATCCGCCGATGACACGGATGAAGAGCTGATGACGCTGATGTTAATGGCGTCGCACGATGTCGTGGCGCGCAACTCTCAACTCTCAACTCTCAACTCTCGACTCTCGACTCCTAACTTTCCTCATGACTTAGGTCCGGGCGTAGATTCGCCGCAGCTCGCAGATAGACCGGCACCGGGGTCCAGTCCCGGCGAGGCCGGGCATGCAGTAGGACCCGGATCGCCTTCCCCAGTCCCCCTTCCACATCCATCTCGCTGGCACACAGCAGTGGCACCCGGGTCCAGCCGGCGTCGCGGGCGGCGAGGGCGGGGAAGGCGCTCCGAATGTCGGGCGTGACGGTGAAAATGGCGCTCACGACGTCGGCGGTCTCGAGGCCGTTGGCGGCGAGGAGCGCGTCCAGCAGTTCCCGGGTGGCCTCGGCCACGGCGTCGGCCGAGTCGGTGTCGATGGTCGTGGCGCCGCGAACGGCGCGGATGGTATCGGGTCGCTCGAGGTGGAGATGGGTGTGGCGGTCGAAGCGCTCGCTGGCGGTGCCGCTTCCGAGGCGACGGCGCGAGAGCAGCCAGAACCGGGTGATGTTGTCGCGCCGGTCCTGGATATCCTCACTCAGCAGCGTCAGCTCGTAGAGTTCGGCAGCTTCCCGGCTCACCACGACACCTTCAGTCTCCAGGCGACGTTCGGCCAGGAGCCGGGCAGCGCCAGCGGTGTCGAACTCGGCCTGGGCCTTGAGGTGGGGATGGTGCTTAAGGAATCGGGAGCACTGTTCCAGCGCAATTGGGTGGGAGCGAATCACCGTCAAGTCGGCAATACGAGTGCCGGGAAGCGCGGCGAGCACCAGGCGGATGGGCATATCGTGCTCACCATCCACCCGCACTTCGCGCGCTGCTATGGCGGCGAGGCTGGGTGACACCACGCCGGCCAGCGTGTTGTGCACTGGAAGGAGCAGCTTGTCCACGTCGCCTCGCTCGAGGGCATCGAGCGCCGCATCGAAGGAGTCGTACCAGCAGGGATGCGCATCGCCGGCCATCATGCCGGTGAGCGCCGCATGGCTGAACGAGCCCGCCTCGCCCTGCACACCGACCCGCAGCTGCCCGGGGGTGCCCGCCGCCAGCGGTTCCAGGGCGCTCACGCGACCGCCACCCGCGGCTGGCGCGCCGGTGAAATGGGCAGCGGGCGAGAGAGTTCGCGACCAGCCGCCGCCGCGAAGGGTTCCAGGCCGCGCATGAGCCGTCCAAACGCATCGAGCGTCAGCGACTGATCGCCATCGGACAACGCCGACTCGGGACTGGGGTGGACTTCGATGATGAGCCCATCAGCGCCCGCCGCCACCGCCGCAGCTGCCAGCGGCGCCACCAGCGATGCACGTCCGCCGGCGTGACTGGGGTCCACGATGACTGGCAGGTGGGTCTCTTCCTTGAGCACCGGAATCGCGGCCACATCGAGGGTGTTGCGGGTGGCGGTCTCGAAGGTCCGGATGCCCCGCTCGCACAGCACGACCTGGTCGTTGCCGTGAGCCATGACGTACTCGGCCGCCATGAGGAGTTCCTTGATGGTAGCGGAGAGGCCCCGCTTCAGCAGCACCGGCTTGCCGGCCCGGCCCACCTCGGCCAGGAGCGCGAAGTTCTGCATGTTGCGGGCGCCGACCTGGAGCATGTCAGCGTGCTCGGCGACGAGATCGACCTGGCGCGTGTCCATGACCTCGGTGACGGCGCCGAGTCCCGTTTCGCGACGAGCGTCGGCGAGGATCTCGAGCCCGTTGGCGCCGATGCCCTGAAAGGCGTAGGGTGAGGTCCGGGGCTTGAATGCTCCACCGCGCAGAAGCACGGCACCGCTGTCGCGCACCGAATACGCAGTCTCCAGCAGCATCTCCCGGCTTTCGACCGAGCAGGGCCCCGCAATCACGGCGATTCCCCTGCCTCCGATGGTGGCAGCGCCGACCCGCACGAGGGTGCGATGGCCCGCCGCCCCCTCGGCCGATGCCAGCTTGTAGGGCCGGAGCACAGGCATGACCGACTCGATGCCGGGCAGTGCCAGGAGCGGGATCTCGGCCAGGCGGGTATCGTCGCCCACGCAGGCCACGACGGTGCGCTGGGTGCCCCGGAGGACCCGGGCGGAGAGGCCGAGCGATTCCACCTTCCGGCACAGGTGTTCCAGCTCGGACTCGGCAATGCCTGGGCGCGTGATGATGATCATGGACCGACCTTGTGATGTCCGGAGCCCGTAAACAACAAAGCCCCCGGTTCCGGAACCGGGGGCTTCGCGAGTGTCGTTGGCGTCAGCTCAGCTGCGCACGCCGGATCGACCTCGGCCCCCGGAGGTGCCAAAGTAGAACCCAAAGCTAAAGAGCGCGGCTGAGGTGTGACGCATGGCTTGAATCTGGGGAGTCCGCGTGATCAGCGCAAGAGAGGCACTTGCGCGCCGTCGCGCTGAGTTGTCATTCCCGGACGCCCACTTCCCACTTCCCACTTCCCACTTCCCACTTCCCACTTCCCACTTCCCACTTCCCACTTCCCACTTCCCACTCCCCACTTCCCACTATCTTTGCCCCATGCCTACCTATACCCATCTCACGCCGCCCTCGGCGGGCGAATCGATCACCATGTCGGGCGGGGCGCTGCAGGTGCCCGACCAGCCGATCCTCCCCTTCATTGAAGGCGACGGCACCGGGCCGGACATCTGGCGCGCGTCGCAACTGGTATTCAACGCCGCCGTGAAGAAGGCGTATGGCGGGAAGCGCCGGATCGAATGGTTCGAGGTGCTGGCCGGCGAGAAGGCGAACACCCAGGTGAAGAGCTGGCTGCCCGACGACACGCTCACGGCCATCCGGCACCACCTGGTCGCCATCAAGGGCCCGCTGACCACACCGGTGGGCGGCGGCATCCGCTCGCTCAACGTGGCACTGCGGCAGCAACTGGATCTCTATGCCTGTGTCCGCCCGGTGCGCTGGTTCGAGGGCGTACCATCACCGGTGAAGAAACCGGGCGAAGTGGACATGGTTGTCTTCCGGGAAAATACCGAGGACATCTACGCCGGCATCGAGTACCAGGCCGGCACCGCCGAAGCCAGGAAAGTGGTGGAGTTCCTGATGAAGGAAATGGGTGCGAAGAGCATCCGGTTTCCCGGGACGAGCTCGATCGGTATCAAGCCGGTCTCGGAGGAAGGGACCAAGCGGCTGGTGCGGGCGGCGCTGGAATTTGCGGTGCGGGAGAATCGGCCCAGCGTGACGCTGGTCCACAAGGGCAACATCATGAAGTTCACCGAGGGCGGGTTCCGCGACTGGGGCTATCAGCTGGCCCGCGACGAATTCGGCGGAGTGGAGCTGGACGGCGGGCCGTGGCTCAAGCTGCCGGGAGGCTGCGTGGTGAAGGACGTTATCGCGGACGCGTTCCTGCAGCAGATCCTGACTCGGCCGGCCGAGTACAGCGTGGTGGCCACGCTCAACCTCAATGGCGACTACATCTCCGACGCACTGGCGGCGCAGGTTGGTGGCATCGGGATCGCGCCCGGCGCCAACATCAACTATGTCACCGGGCACGCGATCTTCGAGGCGACCCACGGCACCGCGCCGAAGTACGCCGGCCAGGACAAGGTGAACCCGGGCTCGGTGATCCTTTCCGGCGAAATGATGCTGCGCTACATGGGGTGGAATGAAGCGGCTGACCTGATCATCGCCGCACTGGAGAAGACCATCGGCCAGAAGCGAGTCACCTATGACTTCGAGCGGCTGATGACCGGGGCGACGCTTTTGAAATGCAGTGAATTCGGGAAGGCTGTGGCGGAAAACATGTGAGTGGGAAGTGGGAAGTGGGAAGTGGGAAGTGAGAAGTGGGAAGTGAGAAGTGAGAAGTGAGAAGTCTCACTCCCGGTTTCGGAAGCGATTGATGTCGCGGCGGTCCTTCTTGCTGGGGCGGCCGCGTTCATAGTCGGCGATGACGCTGGCGTTCTTGAGTTGCCAGCCGAGCTTTTCGCGTGCGTCGCGGCTGGCGTCCGTTTCCTTATAAAGCAGGCGAGCCTCGGTGGCGGGACCGCGGCGGGCGCTGAGCGCCTCGACGCCCACGACATGCTCGAAGGGGGGCATGCGGACCCGCACCTCATCGCCCACGCGCACGATCCGGGAGCGCTTGACCCGCTCGCCGTTGATTTCGATTCGTCCGCCGTCCACCGCTTCCGCCGCAAGGGCACGCGTCTTGTAGAATCGGGCTGCCCAGAGCCACTGATCCACGCGTACGCGCTTCTCCTGCCCATCCGGGCGCGCCCGGTTGTCCTCGCCTCGTGACATGCGTTGATTCTATCATGATGCTGTTCTCCCTGTCGCTCCACGTTCTCTGCCCGCTGCCGGCGCCCAGCATGATGCCGGAGCTTCCGATGCCAATGACGGTGGTGGGGGCGGACTCGCTGCTGGACGCCGCGCGGGCGGCGCTGGCCCGGGGCCAGGCGTGGCGCGCGACATGGATGCTGTCGCCCGTCGTGTCCTCTCCGGAGCGACGCACGCCCGAGGCGGTGTTGCTTTCCGCGACGGCCGCATCGATCTGGTCGGGATGGGATGAAGTGCACCGGCTGCTGGAGTCGGCAGCGTGGCTGGATGAAGAGTTCGGGGGCAGGGGGCGGGCGCTGCTGGCGCGAGCGGCATTGGAGCGGAATGCCGACACGGTCGCCGCGGGCCACTCGGCCCGTGCAGTTGGCCGCGCGCGCAACGATCACGAGCGGGGCGAGCGACTGGTGATCCGGGCGCGGGCGCTCGACCGGATCGACTCGCTGGCGCCGGCCGCCGACGCCTACGGCCGAGCGGCGAAAAACCTCCCGCTGATCGGCGACTGGCTGCGTTACCGGCAAGCGATCGTCACCACCGACTCGGCAGATCGTAACCTCCTCCTCGACTCGATCCGGCTGCCGGCTGCGCTGCCGCGGCTCTCTGCAGCGCGGGCGGATGGATGGCTCCGCGCAGCAGACACGGCGCGGGCAATTGCTGCGTACGACTCGCTCGGCAGCTCGGCGACGGTCAACCGGCTGAGGCTGGCCCGGGCACCTGTGGGAAGCGCGGCGCGCACGGCGCTTCGCCCCGACCTGATGCGGATCGTCGAGACCCGTCGCGGCAGCAGTGCCGCTCGCTCGGCAGTGGAGACACTGGACGAAGCGTTCCCGTCGCTCACGGCAACCGAAGAACTGGCTGTTGCGCGGGCGCTGGCCACCGGTGGCCCGGCGAGCCGCTCGGCGCAGGCGTTTGCGCGGGCATTCCGTGCCGGGGTGGGCAACGATCGTGACCGCTTCGATTACGGACGGCAGCTGGCCGCGATGGGCGATTACGACGATGCTGCCGCGCAATTCGCGCGGGTGCGGACTCCCGCCACGCTCGCGGCGCAGGCGGCCTACCAGCGCGGACGTGCGCTGGTGCGTGCCGGCCGGATAAGCGACGGCAGGACGGCCCTGCGCGCGCTGCTCAGGAACCATCCCCTCGAAACCGACCCGGTCGCGACGGCGCTCTTCCTGTTGGGCGACCTGGCCACCGACGAGGGTCGTGATGCCGCGGCACGCGACGCCTTCCGGTCGGTCGTCACCAATCATCCCAAGGCTCGGCTGGCGCCGGCCAGCGGTTTCCGGGCCGCCATCATCGCGTTCACCGATGGTGAGTTTCGCACGGCTGCCCGGGAACTGGACTCCCTGGCGTCGCGCTACCCCTCGTCGGCCGAAGCAAACGCGTCGCGCTACTGGGCGGGCAGGGCGTGGGCTGCAGCGGGCGATTCCGCCGCTGCGCGGGACCGCTGGCGGTCTGCAGCAGAGCGGGACCGCGACGGTTATTACGGCTCGCTCGCGAGCGGGAGGCTGGGTCAGACGCCGTGGATCCCGCCTGCGGCGGACGACCGATTCATGGACGTGCCGGCGGTGGACAGTGCCATCGCTCGCGCGGCACTGCTCACCCAGTTGGGAATGGACCGCGAAGCACGCTGGGAGCTCGATGCGGTCTCCGCCATCGACGATTCGTCAGCTGAGCGGCTGCTGGCGGTGGCCAATGCGCTGCGGACGGGCGGGCACGCCTCGCGCGGCATCCGCATGGCGAGTCGGGCGCAGGCGCGGGGAGCGAACGCAGATGCGCGAACCTGGCGCCTGCTCTACCCGGTAGTACTGGAGCCGACACTTGCCGCAGAGGCGCGGGCGCATGGCGTGGACCCGGCGTTTGCTGCCGGGCTCATCCGCCAGGAATCAATGTTCACGCCCACTGCCACCAGCGGTGCCGGTGCGCGGGGGCTGATGCAGGTGATGCCGTCGCTGGGGCGCACGCTGGCGCGGGCTCGCGGATTCCCGGTGTGGGACCCGGTGCTGCTCTACCAGCCGGACGTGAACCTGCAGCTGGGGATGATCCATCTCGAGGACCTGCTCGAGCGGCAGGAGCACCCGGCGCACGTCCTTGCCGCGTACAACGCGGGCGCCAGCCGAGTCATCCGGTGGAAGGACAAGAGTGGCACGACGGACCCCGAGATCTTCACCGAGCGGATTCCCTACGTCGAGACCCGCGACTACGTGCGGATCGTGCTGCGAAACCAGGAACTGTACCGGGCGCTGTACGCCTGGCGGACAGCTCCGCGTGGTTCAACCACGAAGGAACGAAGGACACGAAGAAAAGCAACCACAGAGACACAGAGAACACGGAGACGCACGAAGAACTGCCTCTCGTTGTGGGAGGCACGCATGAGGCACCGTCGCCCGCGGCACACCCACAGAAACCAGCAACTCGATATCTCTGTGCCCTCTGTGGCTCTGTGGTTAACTCGATCCCTTCGCGACCTTCGCGTCTTCGTGGTGAAGGGGTCTCAGGCTTTCGCATGACTTCCGCATCGAAGCCGGCGACGGCCGCGACGGCGGCGGAAGCGATCCTTGACCGGATCCGCGAGCTGGTGATGGGCTTCGACTCCGACTGGCGGTGCACCTACCTCAACCGCAGCGCCCGCGATTACGCCGAGTTGCTGGGACTCTCGGGCGACGCACTGATCGGCCAGGTCTTGTGGGACGCCGTACCGGAGCTGCGCGGCTCGCCCTTCTACAAGGCGGCCATGCGCCCCGACCTCGGCACAGGCGACCAGGAACTCGAGGCGCTGATTCCGTCGCTGGGTCGGGTGCTGGCCGCCCGATTCGTGCGCACCGATGAAGGCTATGTGGTGCACGCGCGCGACGTGACCGAGCAGCGGCGAGGCGAGGCCGACGCCCGGCGCGAGCGTGAACTGATCCGGACGATCATGGCGCAGACAGGCGATGCGATCTACGCCAAGGACGCGGACGGCCGCTACATGCTGCTCAGCGCCGGTGCGCGCGCCTTGCTGGAGCGTGACGGTTCCAGCATGCTGGGCCGTACCGACGGCGACCTGCTGGTGCCCGAGTCGGCGGCGCTGGTGCGAGCTCATGATCGCGAGGTCATGGCGACCGGCGAGCCGCTGCGGGCGGAGGAAGTCCTTCGCTTCCAGTCGGGGGAGGAGATCGTGTTTGAATCCTCCAAGGCGGCGCTGCACGCGGCGGACGGTGCCATCACCGGCGTCATGGGATTTTCCCACGACATCTCCGAGCGCAAGCGAGAGGAGCGCCGGCTCCGGCTCCTGTCCGAGGCGAGTCACGCATTCACATCCACGCTGCAGCTGGAGGACATGGTTTCGGCGCTGTCGCGGCTGCTGGTGCCGGACGCGGCGGACTGCTGTCTGGTGGACCTGGTGCGGCCAGACGGCGAGGTGGAGCGGGTGCGCGCGGCGCATCGGGATCCACAGGTCGAGCTGCAGCTGGAGGAGCGGCTGCGGCGGATGCCGCCGAAGCCTGGCGGCCACGACCCGATCAGCCAGGTGCTGAGCACGGCCGATGCGCGATTGCGGACCCATCTCGCTCCGGCTGACTGGGAGCAATTCGGCGACACCGACGAAGACCGGAAGGTATGGGCGCAGCTGGCGCCGGAGTCGCTGTTATCGGTGCCGCTGGTGGCCGGCGGCGATGTGATGGGGGCGCTGACGCTGTTGCAGGGACCGGGGGGGCGCCGGCTGGGCCCGGCCGACCTCACGCTGGTGCAGCACCTGGCGGACCGGATGGCACTGAGTGTCGCCAACACACGGCTGTTTCAGTCAGTTCGGGACGAACTGGCCCATCGGGTGCGCGCCGAAGCGCTGAGCATGCGGTGGTCGCACATCTTCGAGGTGGCAAGCTGGGGCATCGCCATCGGCAGTGTAACGGACCAGACCTTCGAGCTGGTCAATCCGGCGTTCGCGGCCATGCA
>JAICQR010000173.1 GCA_025937755.1 Gemmatimonadales bacterium
AGGGAACGATGACGACCTGTTCGATGGACGGGATGGCAGCGCGGATTCCCTCCACCCGGTCCATCACGTCGAGCTCTTTGCCGGCGTAGCGGTAGCCGTCGGCGGCGAAGAGCACGCGGGGTTCGATCTGGCCCAGCCGGTCGAGCACCGCCTGGGTGCCGAAGTCAGGGGAGCAGGACGACCATACCGCACCCAGCCATGCCGACGCGAGCATGGCGACGACGGTCTCGCCGATGTTGGGCAGGAACCCCGCGATGCGGTCGCCCGGCTGGATCCCGAGCGCATGCAGCGCGGAAGCGACCCGGTCAACTTCCTGGTACAGCTCGGCGTAGCTGAGCCGCCTGCGGCGGCCGTTCTCGTCCCATGAGACAATGGCGTCGCGGTCGTCGCGAAAGCGAAGAAGATTCTCGGCGAAGTTGAGGCGGGCGCATGGGAACCACTCGAGCGCCCAGGGTTGTAACCCTGGGCGCTCGGCGTGGACTGGTCCCGGGCCATCGCCGACAATGCCGCAGAACTGCCAGACCGCGGGCCAGAACTCCTGCGGGGCCGAGATGGACCAGTCGTAGAGGGCGTGCGCATCCGGCACCGGGGCGCCCGCGCCCCATACCTCACCGGCGAAGCGGGTGAGGTTGGCGCGGGCGAAGCGCTCGGGCGACGGTGTCCAGACCGGACGGGTCTCGGCGCTCAGCTGGTCGGGGGATTGAACTGCTCGTGCTGCTGGTCGAGCCAACTCCTGTGATACGACGGATCCTCGAACGCGGTGGCTGCCTTGGCAACGTGAAGCGGCCGGAACGAGTCCATCATCACCGCGAGCTCGTCGGTGGCCTTGGCGCCGATGCTGGCTTCGGCTCGACCCGGATGCGGCCCATGCGGCAGCCCATCGGGATGATGGGTGATGCTGCCGTATTCAATGCCCTTCCGGCTCATGAACTCGCTCGACGCATAGAAGAGGACTTCGTCGGAATCCACATTGCTGTGGTTGTAGGGCGCCGGCACGGCGGCCGGATCGAAGTCGTAGGGCCGAGGGCAGAAGCTGCAGATCACAAATCCGTCGCCCTGGAAGGTCTGATGCACCGGCGGTGGCTGGTGGATCCGGCCCACGATGGGCTCGAAGTCGTGGATGTTGAAGGCCCAGGGATAGAAGTAACCATCCCATCCGACGACGTCGAACGGATGGTGGTCGAGAATGAGTTCGTTGATGGCGTCGTACTGCTTGACCAGCAGGCGAAAGTCACCCTTCTCGTCGTGGGTACGGAGCTCGGTGGGGCGGCGAATATCGCGTTCGGAGTAGGGCGCGCCCTCGAGCAGCTGCCCGAATTCATTGCGATAACGCTTGGGCCAGCGAACGTGGCCCCGGCTCTCGAATACTACGAGCTTGGTTGGCCCCGCGGCGGGGTCCAGGCGCCACCGATGCAGGATATTCCGGTGGACCATGACGTAGTCGCCCTGGCGATACGGGAGGTCGCCATAGGACGACTCGAGCACGCCCGACCCCTCAGCGACATACACGCACTCGTCGGCCTGGGAGTTCCGGTAGAAGTGGGCGTCGAGCTCGTCGGGCTCGACATAGAGCATGGCGATGTCGGCGTTGAAGAGGATCGGGGTGCGATCCATCGTGGGGCTGCCGCCCTGCCGGGCCTGGGCAGTGCGGAAATGGCGGTGCCGGAGCGACACGTCATCGTCCTTTTCCCACACGACATCGCGCACCTTCCGCGCCGACTTCACGGTGGTGGGCGGATGGACGTGGTACAGCAGCGACGACGTCCCGGTGAATCCTTCGTGCCCCATGAGTTCCTCGGCATACAATCCGCCGTCGGGACGCCGGAAGACGGTGTGACGCTTGCGCGGGATCTGGCCCAGCGTGTGGTAGATCGGCATCAGAGGTTGCCCCGGAGCGCCTGCTCACGTTCGATGGCCTCGAACAGCGCCTTGAAGTTGCCGGCGCCAAAGCTCTTCGCTCCCTTGCGCTGGATGATCTCATAGAAGAGGGTCGGGCGATCCTCCACCGGCTTGGTGAAGATCTGGAGCAGGTAACCCTCTTCGTCGTGATCGACCAGGATGCCAAGGTCCGCGAGGGGAGCGAGGTCTTCGTCGATCTTGCCGACCCGATCGAGCACGGTGTCGTAGTAGGTGGCGGGCACGCGCAGGAACTCAACACCGCGATCGCGAAGCGCCCGCACGGTGGCGATGATGTCGTCGGTGGCGAGGGCGATGTGCTGGCAGCCGGCACCCTGGTAGAACTCGAGGTCCTCGTCGATCTGACTCTTCTTGCGGCCCTGGGCCGGCTCATTGAGCGGGAACTTGATGCGGCCGTTGCCGCTGGAAACCACCTTGGACATCAGCGCGGAGTATTCGGTGCTGATCGCCTTGTCGTCGAACGAGATCAGGTTGTAGAAGCCCAGGACCTTCTCGTAGAATCCCACCCACTCGTTCATCTTGCCCAGCTCGACGTTGCCCACGCAATGATCCACATACTTGAGGCCGACGGGGCCGGGATTGTAGAGCGATTCCTCGGGCCGGAAGCCGGGCATGAACACGCCGCGGTAGTTGCCCCGCTCGACCAGCGAGTGGATGGTCTCGCCGTACGTGTGGATGCCGGCGACGATGACTTCCCCGTCATCATCCTTGAGGACGGTGGGCTCGTAGGCCGGCTTCGCGCCCCGCTCGACCGCCTTGGCAAAGGCATCGCGGGCGTCGTCCACCCAGAGGGCGAGGTCCTTGACGCCGTCTCCGTGCCGGGCCACGTGCTCGGCGATGGGGCTGTCGGGCCTGAGCGCGGTGGTCAGCACCAGCCGTACCTTGTCCTGCTCGAGCACATAGCTGGCGCGATCGCGGGTGCCGGTTTCGGGACCCCGGTAGCCAACCAGTCGGAAGCCGAAGGCGCCGCGGTAGAAATGCGAAGCCTGCTTGGCATTCCCGACGTAGAATTCGATGTAATCAGTTCCGTTGATCGGGAACGTGTCGGTGACGCCCTGGGAGGCCGGAAGGGTGCTGGTCATGCGATAACTCCGGTAAGCGGGAGGACCATTGCAATATAGTATGGGAGTTTTGGGGAGTGTGGAAGTATTGGGCAGTGTGTAGTGAGGCGGGTTACAGCCACATAAGCGCCTCGGATGACACATTTTGACGGCTGGGGCATCTCCAGTATTGTGCGCCCTGGCGGTATCCCCGACATGGAAGGGTCATGACGGCAGACGTAGGCGAACTGTTCAGGCTCTACCACGGCCCGCTGGTGCGCATGCTGCACCGGCGGACCGGCGATCGCGACCAGGCCGAAGAGCTGGCGCAGGAGACCTTTGCGCGGGCGGTCGAGGCCCCGCCCCAGAACCCACGGCCCTGGCTGTTTGCAGTGGCGCTCAACCTGGTACGGGAGGATGCGCGTACCCATGCCCGGCGGACCCGGCGGCTGACGCTGCTCAAGTCCGAGCCGCAGTCCAGCCCTGGCCCGGATGCAGAACTGGAGAGCAACGAGCGGCGTGACGCCGTGCGGGCGGCCCTGGCGCTCCTGACTGAGCGAGACCGGGAAGCGCTGCTGCTCAAGGCCGAGGGATTCAGTTATGACGAGATCGCCGCGACGCTGGGATTGGCCCGGGGCGCGATCGGTACCACGCTGGCGCGGGCACGCCGCCGGCTGGTGGAAGCCTACCGCGCGCAGGAGTTGAGGAAG
>JAICQR010000206.1 GCA_025937755.1 Gemmatimonadales bacterium
CTCGACCGCGTTCCTGGGCAGGAACTGGCGCAGTTCGCCGTAAAGCTGGGCCGCGAGGGTCTTGTTGTGGGACAGGACCAGCGTGGGCTTGCCGTAGTTGGCGATGGTGTGCGCCAGGGTCATGGTCTTGCCCGACCCGGTGACACCGAGGAGGGTCTGGTACCTGTCGCCGCGCTCGAGCCCGGCGGTCAGCTGGGCGATGGCCCTGGGCTGATCTCCGGCCGGCGCGAATGGCGCCACCACCTCGAAAGCGGGGCTGGGCATCCTCCGAATTTAGTGGCTTCGGGGTATCTTCGGTAGTGGGAAGTGGGAAGTGGGAAGTGGGAAGAGGCCTCAGGCGACGCCCAGCTCCCTCAGCACCTTCCGGTGGTCGGCCGTCACCGGCATGGTCGAGAGCCGGGATATCCGCACCAGCGGGAAGTCCGCGAGGTCATTTCGCGACTTGATATCGGCCAGCGCAACCGGCTGGGCCAAGGCCTTCACGGGAGCGACGTCCACCACCGCCAGTTTCGGGTCATCGCGCTTCGGGTCCTGGTAGGCGCCCTTCACGATCTTCGCGATGCCCACGATGGCGCGCTCTCCACCCGAGTGATAGATCAGCGCCTCATCGCCCTGCTTCATCTGGCGAATGGCGATCAGCGCGGCGGCGTTCGTAATACCGTCCCATACCGTGCGCTTCTCACGGACCAGGTCCTGCCACGAATAGGTCGACGGTTCGGTCTTGAGCAGCCAGCAGGCAGCCACAGATTCTCTCCTCAGTAATACGTCAGGTTCCGGTAGCGACGTCGCGCCGCTCGATCTCGGCAACGCCCTTCACCCGCCGGACCGCCTTCAGCACCTTGGCCAGGTGGGTCAGGTTGTCCACCTCGACGAAAATGTTGCCGAATACGGTGCCATCCTTGGAATGGAGATCGGCGCCCCGGATGTTGGTGCCGGTCTGGCTGATGGCCTCCATGATGTCGGCGTACAGCCCCCGCCGATCGTCGCCCGACACGATCAGCCGCACCGCGAAGGTCTCGCCGGCGTTCTCGTGCCAGTCGATGTCCACCCGCCGCTCCATGGTGGAGAGCGTGAGCAGGTTGGGACAGTCGGCCCGGTGGATCGAGATGCCCCGGCCCTGGGTCACGTAACCCACCACCTTGTCGCCCGGCACCGGCTGGCAGCACTGGGCGTAGCGCACCATCAGCCCATCGGCGCCCTGGATCTTGATCCCCTTCCCCAGCCGTAGCCGGTCGATCACCCGGCCGAACATCGTGGGCTTGGGGTCGGGCAGTTCGGCGGTGGCGATGTCGGGATAGAGCGCGCGGATCACATTCTTGATCGCGACATCGCCCCGCCCCAGTCCCACCTCCAGTGCCTTGCCGTCGGCCAGCGAGAGCGCGGCTGCCGCGCGCTGCAGCCGTGCGTCGTCGGGCGGATCCAGCCGGCGGCGGCGCAGTTCGCGAACCAGCAGCTCGCGTCCCAGCGCGAGGCTGACCGTCTCTTCCTCGTGCCGCACCCACTGCTTGATCTTCTGCCGGGCGCGGCCGGTGCGCACATGCGCCAGCCAGTCGCGGCTGGGGCGCGCCCCCGCGCCGGTGAGGATCTCGACCGTGTCGCCGTTCTTGAGTTCGCGATGCAACGGCGCGATCCGGCCATTCACCTTGGCGCCCTGGCACTTCTGCCCCACCTCGCTGTGCACCGCGAAGGCGAAATCGATTGGCGTGGATCCCTTGGGCAGTCGCTTCACGTCGCCCTGGGGCGTGAAGACGAAGATCTCATCCTGGTACAGATTGATCTTGAGGAACTCGAGGAACTCTTCGGGGCTGTGGGTGTCCTGCTGCAGCTCCAGCAGTTGCCGGAACCATCCCAGCTGCTGGTCCAGTTCGTCCTGGCGCGAGGGATCCTTGTACAGCCAGTGCGCCGCGATACCGTACTCGGCGGTGCGGTGCATCTCGAGTGTGCGGATCTGGACCTCGAACAACTGGCCGCCGGGCCCGAAGATGGTGGTATGCAGCGACTGGTAGGCGTTCGACTTGGGGCTGGCGATGTAGTCCTTGATCCGCTCCTGCAGTGGCGTCCACTTGTGGTGGATCACGCCCAGCACGTGGTAACAATCGGGCACGGTCTTCACCAGGACCCGAACGGCCATCAGGTCATAGATCTCGTCGAAGGCCTTGGTCCGCTTCTTCATCTTCTGGAAAATCGACCAGAGATGCTTGGGCCGTCCCGTCACCTCGAACCAGGTGATGCCCGCGCGCCTGAGCTCTTCCTCCAGCGGAACGCGCAGCCGTTCGATCATGGCCGAGCGCTCGTCCCGTCGTGACGCAACCTGCTCCACCAACTCCCTGTATTCGTCCGGCTCGAGGAACTTGAAGGCGAGATCTTCCAGTTCGGCCTTGACGCCTGCCATGCCGAAGCGA
>JAICQR010000127.1 GCA_025937755.1 Gemmatimonadales bacterium
AGCTTCGATCAGTGGAAGAAGGTCAAGGAGCTGTGGCGCACGGTGCGCGACGGCTGGAGTCCCGGCGGCTGATGTTCATCTACCGCGCGGTCGTGCGCGTCACGGCCGGCACCGGCGGATCGGGCGCCTCGTCGTTCGCCCGGTTCAAATCGAAGCCCAAGGGCGGACCCGACGGCGGCGATGGCGGCCGCGGCGGCAGCGTCTTCGTCCGGGGCGACGCCAACCTCGCCACACTGCTCGACTATCGCTACCGCAGGCACTGGAAAGCCGAGCGAGCCCAGCACGGCATGGGAAAGAACTGGACCGGCGCCTCGGCAGACGACATCACCCTCCCGGTGCCACCCGGCACCATCGTACGGGATGCCGACTCCGGCGAGTTCATCGGCGAGATTCTGCGCGACGGAGACACCCTGCTGGTGGCGAAGGGCGGCCGTGGCGGCCGGGGCAACGCACGGTTTGCCACCGCCACCCATCAGGCGCCGCGCGAATGGGAGCCGGGCGAGGAGGGCGAGGAGCGCCAGATCGAACTGGTGCTCAAGCTGCTGGCTGACGTCGGGCTGGTGGGCGAGCCCAACGCTGGCAAGAGCACGCTCCTGTCGGTGCTCTCCGCGGCCCGCCCCAAGATCGCCGATTACCCCTTCACCACGCTCGAACCCAACCTCGGTGTCGCCGGCCTGGGCCAGGGGCGCTCGTTCGTTATCGCAGACATCCCCGGCATCATCGAAGGCGCTCACGAGGGCAAGGGCCTGGGCATTCAGTTCCTGCAGCATGTCGAGCGCACCCGCGTGCTGGCGTACCTGATTCCGCTCGACAGCGAGGATCCCCAGGCGGCGTTCGAGCGCCTGCGCCGGGAAGTCCGGCTCTATAGCGAACTGCTCGACACCAAGCCGCACATCGTGGTCCTCACCAAGCGCGACCTGCTGCGGGCCGAGGCGCCGCTGACCGAGCTCGCCGCTCCCGACGCCGTGGCGCTGCACGCCATTTCGAGTGCGTCGGGAGAAGGTATCGATGCTGTGAAGGAACTGTTGTGGGACGTCGTCTCGGAAGCGCGCAAGCAGGAGGAGCCCGAGCCCGGGATTCCAGCAGAGGACCTGATCGATGACTGAACGGGAGGCGCTGATCACCCTCGCGCTGGTGCCAGGCATCGAGCTGGCCCGGTTCGAGCACCTGATCGCGGCGACGGGATCGGCTTCAGCGGCGCTCACAGCGTCGATCGACCTGCTGCGTTCCATTCCCGGCATGTCGCCCGCGGCCGCCTCTGCCGTGCGCTCGGCGGATACAGGCGCCACCGGGAAGGCCCTCGCGTCGCTCGAGGAGATGGGTGCCACGGTCCTGCTGCATGGCGATACCGAGTTCCCAGCGCGGCTCAGGGAAATTCCCGACGCACCAGTCATCCTCTTTGCGCTGGGCCGGACGGAGCTGCTACAGCGTCCAGCCGTCGCGATCGTCGGCAGCCGCAACAACACGGCGTACGGCGCCGAGGTGGCACAGCAGGTGGCGGCGGCCGCGTCATATGCGGGTATCACCGTGGTGAGCGGCATGGCCCGAGGGCTCGACGCCGTGGCGCATCATGCCGCGCTGGGTGGTGCCGGGCGCACCATCGGGGTGCTCGGCAACGGGCTGGGTGTCATCTATCCCGCCGCCAATCGCGATCTGTACGAGCTGGTGACCCAGGAAGGAGTACTGCTGTCGGAGTTCCCGCCTGGCGAGCGCCCCTACAAGGGGAGCTTCCCGCGCAGGAACCGGCTGGTCAGCGGACTGGCGACTGTGACTGTCGTGGTGGAAGCCGCCCGCGGCAGCGGCGCGCTGATTACCGCGGGCACGGCGCTGGAGCAGGGCAGGGACGTGATGGCGGTACCGGGTCGAATCTCCGACCCTACGGCGGAGGGAGTGAACGCGCTCATTCGCGATGGCGCCGAACCGCTGCTCCAGGTGGCCGACCTGCTGGCTCACTTCCCCGGTGCGGAGGTGGTGCCAGGAACAGTGCCGGCGGGAAAGTCGCTGCTGCCCGCGACTCTCACCGGCCGGGAACGGTCGGTCGCCGAACTGCTGCTCGCAGGTGAGCGAGCCCTGGATCAGGTCGCCGAGCTGGCGGAACTCAGCATTCCGGAGACGCTGGTCACGCTGTCGACGCTGGAACTCGAAGGCCTGGTGACACGAACCGCGGGTTCGGTGTTCGGGCTGGCGCGGCAGGGGGCATAGTCGAGGCAGCGCGTGCTTCCGCGGCTGATCGCCGCTGCTCGGCACGTGTCGCTACGCGACATCTATCGCCAGTGCGTCGAGTCGAAGCCATCCTTCGGCGGTCAGAACCACCCGGTCGCCGCGGCGAAGCGCCCACCCCTGCTGGATCCAGCGCTCGGCCGCCGCACCAATGGTCGCCTCTGATGCCCCACGGCTGGTGCGGAGCCCGAGGTAGCGCTCCTCCAGCGCGAGTGCATCGTCGTCCAGGTCCTCTCCCCCCGCCACTGGATCCTCACCCGCTTCTACTCGCCGGCGATAGGCTTCCCATTCCCGCTCGTTCCACTCGCGGCGCGGGCCCACGCTGCCGTGGGCGGCTGGTCCGAGCCCCAGAAACGGGCGGCGTTCCCAGTACGCACTATTGTGCCGCGAGCGGAATCCGGGCCGCGCGGCATTGGACACCTCGTAGTGTTCGAAGTCGTGGCGAGCGAATGCCTCGACCGCGGCGAGGTACTCCTGGGCGTAGCGCTCGTCCGGCGGCGGCAACGCGTCGCCCCTCTGCCGCCACCGCTCCAGCGCTGTGTGCGGCTCGAATGTCAGCCCGTAGAGCGAGAGATGGGCGGGTTCCAGGGCCATCGCCCGAGCCAGGTCGTCGTCCCAGTTGCGCTCGAGACGCTCGGGCAGCGCGAAGATGAGGTCGAGCGACACGTTGTCGATACCGGCGGCGCGCAGCCGGTCCAGCGCCTCAGGCACCTGCGAGGCAGAGTGGGTTCGGTGCATCCACGCAAGCACGCTGTCATCAAACGACTGACTGCCGAGTGACACCCGGTTGATGCCGATCGCGCGCCAGGCAGCCGCCGTTTCGGCGTTTACGTCGTCAGGATTGGCCTCGAGAGTGATCTCGGCGTCTGCGGCAACCACTCGATCGCGGCGGATCGCGTCCAGAATGGCCCCCAGTGCGGAAGGTTCCAGCAGCGATGGGGTGCCGCCGCCGAAGTAGATGGTCGCGACGCCGGGCGATACCTCCCAACCCGGATGCCGCTGCCGCAGCGCCCATTCCCGGAGCAGCACGTCCCGGTAGGCGGCGGATGGCACGGCCTTTCGCACCGCGATGGCAAAATCGCAGTAGCTGCAGCGTCGGGCGCAGAAGGGGACGTGGATGTACAGGTGCACTCGGAAAGGAAGGCGATCGGGCGTTACGGCGGTAGGGAGGCAGACAGTACTGCCTCCTGGTCTTGGCCCAATTCTCTACCCACTTCCCACTTCCCACTTCCCACTATTGTAGATTTCCCCATCATGCCGGCATCCGCTCCCCTCAGCGAACGCGAGCTCCGCGTCCTTGAATCCGTGGTCCACTTCTACGTGGAGACCGCGGAGCCGGCGGGCAGCCAGACCATTGCCCGCCGGTACGGCCTGGGCGTGTCTCCGGCCACCGTTCGCGGGATCATGAGCGAGCTGGAGGAGAAGGGTTTCCTCTATCATCCCCACACGTCGGCAGGGCGGATCCCGACCGACCGGGCCTATCGCGCTTACGTCGACCGGATGATGCACCGTCCTGCACTCAGCGGACCAGACCGGCTGGCGCTGGAGAGCGAACTCCAGGGCCGGTCCACCGCGGCGGAAGAACTCCTGCTCCGGGCCGCGCAGGTGCTTGGCGTACTGACCCAGGAACTGGGGCTCGCGGTCGCGCCGGCCCTGGATCAGGTCATCCTGGAGCGGGTGGAACTGGTGCCGGTCGCCTCGGATCGCCTGCTGCTGGTATTCAATCTCCGCAGCGGAGTGGTGCGCACAATCTTCGTGCGAGTGCCCAGCACCCTCGCTGCCGGATCGGTCGCCGGCGTGGCCCAGATCCTCAACGAACGCCTGGCCGGGCACACGCTCGCCGAGATCCGCACCACGCTGGCCGATCGCCTCCGCGACGCCGGCGCCGCCGACCGCGAACTGCTCGACATCTTCATCGCCGAAGGCGATGAGATCTTCGCCCTGGAGCGTTCGGCCGAGCCGGTGGTGCTGGGCAGCGCCCAGCTCCTTGCCGAGCAGCCGGAGTTCGCCACCCAGCAGCGCATGCGCGACCTGCTGCACCTTACCGAGCGCCGCGACGTGCTGCGGGAAGCGCTGGAACATCGCCGCCGCTCCGGATTGTCGGTCACGATCGGGGGAGAGAACGACGATACCCGCCTCAACGAGTTCACGCTGGTGACGGTATCATACCGCAAGGGCGATCTGTCGGGCGTGATAGGCGTCATCGGGCCGACCCGAATGCCCTATGACAAGATCATCGGACTGGTGGAGCACACCAGCCGCCTGGTGGAAGGATTGCTGGAGTGAGTGATTACTACGCCACGCTCGGTGTCAGCCGAAGCGCGACGGAGGACGAGATCAAGAAGGCGTACCGCCGGCTGGCGATGGAATTCCATCCCGACCGGAATGGTGCGCCCGATGCCGAAGCGAAATTCAAGGAGATCACCGAGGCGTACGAGGTGCTCAAGGACCCGCAGCAACGGTCCGCCTATGACCGTTACGGCAAGTCGGGTCTCGGCGGCGCCGCCCGGGGCGGGTTCCATCACGTGGACCTGTCCGAGGCGCTCGAAATCTTCATGCGCGACTTCGGCGGCTTCGAGGGAATGTTCGGCGCGCGCCAGCGCCAGGACCCGCGCCGGGGCCAGGACATCAAGGTCACTGCCCGTATCACGCTGGAAGAGGTGGCGCGCGGGGTCCGGAAGACCATCAAGCTCAAGACCCTCGAACGCTGCGCGACTTGCGAGGGCACTGGTGCGAAGGAAGGCACCCGCCCGTCGACCTGCTCCACCTGCAATGGCACGGGTGAGGTTCGCCGGGCGACGCGCAGCGTCTTCGGCCAGTTTGTGGCTGTCGCCGCATGTCCCACCTGTCACGGCGAAGGCACGGTGGTCACCGATCCGTGCGAGGTCTGCCGCGGCGAAGGGCGGGTGCGTGCGGACAAGAGCGTGCCGGTGGATGTTCCCGCTGGCGTAAGCAGCAACAACTACCTGACGCTGCGGGGGCAGGGGGCAGTCGGTCCCCGCGGCGGCCCTGCGGGCGACCTGGTCGTGATGCTCGAGGTCATGGACGATGACCGCTTCGAGCGCCAGGATGAACACCTGTTCCATGACCTGCCCATTTCGTTTTCGCAGGCCGCGCTGGGTGCGCGCACCGTGGTCCCGACGCCCTGGGGTGATGAGGTATTCGAAGTGCCTTCCG
>JAICQR010000139.1 GCA_025937755.1 Gemmatimonadales bacterium
CCAGCCGGATGAACTCCCGGTCCTTGTAGCCATTGCAGATGACCAGGCTGCCGGGCTTGGCCAGCCCCAGCACCGCCATCAGTTCCGGCTTGGAGCCACACTCGAGTCCGACATTGTGGGGCGCGCCGAACTCGACGATTTCCTGCACCACGTGGCGCTGCTGGTTGACCTTGATGGGATAGACGGTGGTATAGCTACCCTCGTAGCCGAACTCCTGCATCGCAGTGGCGAACTTGGTGGCGAGCGTGCCGATACGGCTTCGGAGGATATCCGAGAACCGGAGCAGCAGCGGCAGGCCCACACCCTGCGCGTGCAGGTCGGTGGCGAGGCGATAGAGATCGAGCCCCCGCGCCGGCTTCGCGTCCGGGTGCACCGTCACATGGCCTTCGGGGCTGATCCGGAAATATCCCAGGCCCCAGCCATTCATGTTGTAAAGCTTCTCGGAGTCCCTGGTGGTCCAGGCGGCGGGACCTGCAACGGTGGTAGCGATGGCGAACTCCTGGTCGGGGCGCTGTCGGCGAAAAACGTAATGACCCGCCGGGGGCGACGAAAGTCGCTGCACGCCGTTACGGCCGGGAACGCGCCACAGTTCCGGGTTATGGCGGCCACACCGAGGCGTCGGCGCAACGGCCACACCGGCGCTGAATAAGGGACTCTGCCGGCGGGTCGACCCGAGCCCTTCCGCCCGCCCACAAGCTCAAGGGTGATCGGCCTTTACGGGCAGGTGCAAGTCCTGCCACAACGGCGGCACGAAGCTCGCACATGGGGATGCCGACGGCGCCAGCGTTCGCGGTGCCGCGCGCGGGACGGGTGACGAGAGTTGCATGCCCGCGCCATTTCTGACCGAGAGAGAACCGATCATGCTGCTTCCTGGTATGCTGTCTTCGCGGCGCGTGCCTGATTCCGTCCGCGTGGATTTCGATGTCGTGATGGCCCGCGCGTGGGAGGCGATCGCCGCCACCCATGAACAGCAGGCCGTCACTTTTGTGCGCCGTCTCGCGTCGCGGCTCAGCGCCGAGGAGGCGTTGCAGCGCTACTTCCGCGAGGTCGCAGTTCCCTTCCAGATGCGTGAGGCCGTGCGGGTGCGTGCACTCCTGGCCCTGACGCCGGATGAGCGGCATCGCTCGCTGGACGATGGCGCGGAGCCATGGGTCCTGCTTCGTCCCGATCACCTCGTGGGTGCCATCCGCCAGCGGACCCGTTTCGTCGAAGAGACCACCCTGGCGATCCGAATGGCTGCTGCGGCTGCGGATGAAGCGCTGGTGCGAACCCACGTCGGCATGGCGCTCGAGTCTGCTCGCGTACTGGCACCGGTGATGCCGCTCGACGATACGCTGATGCAGTACATCCGGGCGATGGACCTGGCGCCGGCCCTGGCGCAGGGCGTGTTCCAGCGGGCGATGGCCCGCCTGGCCGAGACCGAGATGTTCGAGACGGTCGAAGTGGCAGTACCGGAACTGCCGGCCCTGGAGCCGGTGCGGAGCCCGCTGCGAATCCTGGGGCTCAGGGCAGGCTGAAGTCTGCCGCCAAGTGAGAAGTGAGAAGTGAGAAGTGAGAAGTGTGCCTTGAGGAGCTCCGCCTTCTCACTTGTCACTTCTCACTTCTCACTTTACGCGTCCAGCTATCTTTGAGTTCATGCCCTGGTCCCTCCGCATTGGCCGCATTGCCGGCACCGACATCAAGGTCCACATCACGTTCCTGCTGTTGCTGGGGTTCTTCCTCGTGGCCGGGGGGGCCGCGGCGGCGCTGCTGTTGCTGGCGGTGTTCCTCTGCGTGCTGCTCCACGAATTCGGCCACATCGCGATGGCTCGGCGATTCGGGGTCCGGACCCCGGACGTGATCCTGCTGCCGATCGGCGGAGTGGCGCGGCTGGAGCGGATGCCGGAGGAGCCTCGCCAGGAATTCCTGATCGCGCTGGCCGGGCCACTGGTGACGCTGGGATTGGCGGTGGCGTTCTATGTGATCCTGGCGGCGCGCGGCACCCCGCCGGCGCTGGTGGGCGAATTGTTCCAGGCCGGCGCGACACCGGTGGACGAGATGTACCGCATCAACGTGCTCCTGCTGCTGTTCAACCTGCTGCCGGCGTTTCCCATGGACGGCGGCCGGGTTCTGCGCGCATTACTCGCTTCCCGACTGGGCCTCGCACGCGCCACCCGGATCGCGGCCAGCGTGGGCCAGATGATGGCCTTCGCGCTGGGGTTCTGGGCCCTGTCGCAGGGGCTGATCCTGCTGCTGCTGGTGGCGTTCTTCGTGTTCATCGGAGCGTCGGGCGAGGCACAGGCGGTGGAGACCCGCATGGCCGGCCGGGGACTCTTCGTACGGGACGTGATGGTCACCGATTTCAAGTCGTTGCCCTTCTCCGCGACGCTCAACGATGCCGCTGAGCTGCTGGTGGCGAGCGAGCAGCGGGAGTTTCCGGTGCTGACGTTTGATGGCGGGGTGGCGGGCATGCTCTCGCGGGATGACCTGGTGCGGGGACTGGCCCGGGGCGGCCCCACCGCGCTCGCGCGCGACGCCATGGCCGGATCAGTGGCCCTGGTGCCCACCGACCTTCCGTTCGAGCGCGCCATCGAGGTGCTGATGGGGAGTCGCATCCCGGCGCTGCCGGTGGTGGAGAACGGCCAGCTGGTGGGCATGCTCACGCGGGACAACATCACGGACCTGGTGCTGGTGAGGCGCGCGGTGAGTGAGAAGTGAGAGGTGAGAAGTGAGAAGTCACTGCCTGCGGCGCAGGTCCCCCTCCAGTTCATCGCCTGGAACAAGCGGCACCCGGTAGTACCACCACGCCGTCTCGGCGGACCACGCCTCGTCGCCTTCCACCGCGTCGCCCCAGAGACACTTGTCCGCTTCCCGCGTGGCCTCGCGAAACCGTTCATCGGCAGTCCGTACCCGTCCCGTGAACGCCAGCCGCTCGCGGGCCCGAGCCACGCCCAGCGCGCCATCCAGCATCTCCCGCACGTCGAGATCGTTGAGGTAATCGTCGAGCCCCAGGGTGTAGCCGGTGGCGACCGCGCCGGCGATCTCCTCCCAGCGCGACGCCAGATACTCGAGGCCCCCGTCCACCACGAAATCGGGCGCTCCGTGCGACCGGAGCCAGGCGCGTACCGGGTCACGGTTGCGGATGCCCATCAGCCGTCCCGGGCCGCCTGCCGGCGGAAGTAGCGTTCGCCGGCGTTGGGGCGGAAAAAGGTGCGGATGGTGCGGTCGGGATCGAACGCGATGAAAGATCCGCTCTCGCGATCAAAGCGGGTGAGGACGCCGTCTTCCCGCCGCAGTTCCAGCACCGAACCTCCCACGGGGGCATCGCGCAGTTCCTGCGCGCGGCGGAGATACTCGGCCTGGGTAATGTCGCCGAACTCGCGCCCGTGCTTGCGGTAATGTTCCTCCAGCCGGCCGCGGTTGCGGAACCCGATGCCGGTGGCGAGGTCGGTCGTCGGGGCGCTGGTCGGGCCGGCGTTGGGTGGCAGCTGCGATTCGGCAGCTTCCCTGCCCTGCTGCGACGCCACCAGGACGGTGGCCACCAGCGCCACCAGAATCCAGACCCAGACTCGCTTCACTGTCCGCAGGCCTTCCGGCGGAACGCTGATGGCGGGCACTCGAACACGCTGCCCTCCCAGAATCCGGCCCGTGCTTCCCGGGCAGATCGCTCAGCGTCGCGCAGCCGATCCACGTACCGTACGTTTGGAGGCAGGGTGTACAGCATGGCCCACCCCTCGGCGAGCATTCGCTCGTTGACGAGGGTGTCTGCACGCCAGACCCATGCGAGCTGGCGACCGTAGCGATCCATGTGCCGGACGTCGAGCTCCAGCTCGACGGTATCACCCGCCGACACCCAGCGCTCGAATGCGGCTGTCGCCTGCCGGTACGCCTCACCCTGCCCCCGCTCCGGCGCATCGAACCCGATGGGCCGGACTCGCGGGCCGCCGATGCAGGCAAACGTGTCCCCGTCCACCACGCGCTCCACCACGCAGGGCGTGCGCACCTGGGCATGGACCGGCCCGACCGGCAGCAACGACAGGGCGAGGAGTCCAAGAGTCGTGGCGCGAAAGAGGTGACGCATGCCGGAAAAATATGCAGGACGTGAGCCCGGCGCCGAGAGCGGGAGCCCGGCGGCCGCGGCGGGCGGCGCCAGGAGGATCGTTGTGTCCGGGGCCACCGGCCTCATCGGCGGCAAGCTGCTGCCGGCGCTCGAGCGGGTCGGGTGGGCTCCGGAGCGGCTGACCAGGCATGAGCCGGTCGGCAGCGACATCCAGTGGGATCCGGCGAAGGGGACGATCGACGCCGCGCGCCTGGACGGCGCCGAAGCGGTGATTCACCTCGCTGGTGAGAACATCGGCGCGAAGCGCTGGAGCGCCCAGCGCAAGGCACGGATCCGCGACAGCCGGTTGAAGGGCACAACCCTGCTGGCGACCACGCTGGCGGGTCTCGCCCGAAAGCCGCGCGTGCTGCTCAGCGTGAGCGCCATCGGCATCTATGGCGACCGGGGCGACGAGCGACTGGACGAATCCTCTCCGGCTGGAGAGGACTTTCTGGCTGAGGTCGGAGAGCTCTGGGAGGCATCGGCCGACCCCGCGCGCAAGGCCGGGATTCGTGTGGTGCATCCCCGGCTGGGGATCGTGCTCTCTGCCGACGGCGGCGCGCTCGAGCGAATGCTGCTGCCGGCAAATCTCTTCCTGGGCGGACAGCTGGGCAGCGGCCGGCAGTGGTGGAGCTGGGTGCACATGGATGACGTGGTGGGCGCCATGCTGCACCTGATGGACGCGCCGCAGGTGTCAGGACCGGTGAACGTGGTGGCGCCGACTCCGGTGCGGAACGCCGAGTTCATGCAGCGCCTGCGCGACGTGCTTCACCGCCCTGCGCCGCTACCGACGCCGGCATTCGCGCTTCGGCTGCTGCTGGGCGAAATGGCGGATGCGCTCCTGCTCTCGAGCCAGCGGGTGAGCTCGGCCAGGCTGGTGGCGAGCGGCTACCGGTTCCGGTACCCGGAACTGGGGGCGGCGCTGGACGACGTGGTTGGTTGAG
>JAICQR010000152.1 GCA_025937755.1 Gemmatimonadales bacterium
CGTCGCCGAGGTGCAGGTGGTGGGCAAGCTGGAGCGCGAGCTGACGGTGGAGCTCGACCCTCACGCGCTGCAGGCCGTGGGAGTGAGCGTGGCGCAGGTGGTCCAGGCGCTCGAGCTGCAGAACCTCGCGGCGCCGGTGGGCCGGGTGACCCGCTCGCTGGATGAACGGTCGATCCGGCTGCACGGCCGGCTGGAAGGACCGGAGGAGTTCGAGCGGCTGGTGGTGGCCGAGCGCGACGGGTCGTTGATCCGGCTGGGTCAGGTGGCCGACGTGAAGGATGGAACCGAGGAACAGCGATCGCTGGCGCTCTTCAATGGCAAGGAAGCCGTTGGCATCGACATCAAGAAGTCGAAGGGCTACAGCACTACCTCGGTGAGCGCCGAAATCCTGGAAGAGGTCAAGGCGATCCAGGATACCCTCCCGGCCGGCACCACCATCGATGTGGTGCGCGACGCCGGGGTGCGGGTGGAGGCCGCCGTCCGCAACGTGCAGGAGGCGTTGATCGAGGGCGCCATCCTGACGGTGCTGGTGGTGTTCCTCTTTCTCAACTCCTGGCGTTCGACGGTCATCACCGGCCTGGCGCTGCCGGTGTCGGTGCTGGCGTCGTTCATCGCGGTGTGGGTGGCGGGCTTCACGCTCAACACCATGTCGCTGCTGGGCCTGTCGCTGGCGATCGGCATCCTGATCGACGACGCCATCGTGGTGCGCGAGAACATCGTGCGCCACCTGGAGATGGGCAAGGACCACTTCACCGCCGCCCGCGAGGGCACCGACGAGATCGGCCTCGCGGTCACCGCGACGACGCTGTCGATCCTTGCGGTGTTCGTTCCCATCGCGTTCATGTCGGGTGTCTCGGGCCAGTGGTTCAAGCCCTTCGCGCTCACCATCGCCTGCGCGGTGGCGGTGTCACTCTTCGTCTCGTTCTCGCTCGACCCGATGCTCTCGGCGTACTGGGCCGATCCGCACCTGCCCGAAGAGAAGAAGGCGTGGATCACGAAGAAGCTCGACCGCTTCAACGCGTGGTTCAACAAGCTGTCCAACGGCTATCGCAAGGTCATCGCCTGGGCGCTGGACCACCGCCTCGCCGTGGTGATCATCGCGACCGGCACGTTCATCGGTTCGTTCACGCTGCCGATGAAGGGCATGCTGGCGCTGCTGGGTGTGCTGGCCGGTGTGGCGGTGATGGTGTTCGGGGTGACCCGGAAAAACCTGGCGTGGCCGCTCAAGACGGCGTCGGTGCTGGGTGGTGTGGTCGTGGCGGTGCTGCTGGTGGGCGCGGCGCCCGAGTTCATGAAGGTGGGCGGGGCGTTCTTCCCGGTGGATGACCAGTCCGAGTTCTATCTCAAGCTGGAAACGCCGCCGGGGTCGAACCTCGAGTACACCCGGATCAAGTCGGAGGAAGCCGCCGCGATCATCCGGGCCCACCCCGAGGTGCGCTACACCTACACCACCCTGGGTGATCCCGCGTCGGGCGCGGTGGATATCGGCAACGTGTACGTGAAGGTGGTGCCGATGGACCAGCGTGACCAGGGCATCGAGGAGTTTGCCGCGATGGTGCGCGACGAGATCGCGGCGCTCACCGGCGCCGACTTCTCGGTATTCACCAGCGACTGGGGCGGGGGGCGCAAGCAGCTGGCGCTGGACATCACCGGTCCCGATATCGCAGCGATCAGCGCCGCGACCGAGCAGATCCGGGCCGAGGTGGAGCAGGTGCCCAACGCGGTGGACGTGTCGCTCACCAGCAAGGGCCAGAAGCCCGAGATCAACGTCCAGCTGAATCGCGGACTGGCCGGCTCCATGGGCATCACGGTGGGGCAGGTGGCGCAGTCGCTGCGGCCGGCCTTCGCCGGGATCGACGCGGGCGACTGGCAGGACCCCAGCGGTGAGACCCGCGACGTCGTGGTGCGGCTCTCGCCCGAATCAAGGAGCCGGGCCGAAGACCTGCGGCAGTTGCCGCTGATCGTGGCCGGCCCCGACGGCGCCGCCACTGCGGTGCCGCTGGGGCAGGTGGCCACCATCGAGCCCTCGATCGGGCCCGCGGTAATCAACCACCTCAACCGCGAGCAGGTGGTCACGGTCGAGTGGAACGTTTCCGGACGCTCCACCGGCGAGGTCATGGCCGACGCGCTCAACCGGGTGTCGACCCTCACGCTGCCGCCCGGCGTGACGTACTCCATAGCGGGCGACCAGGAGCAGCAGAACGAGGTCTTCGGGAGCATCATCTTCTCGCTGGTGTTCGCGATCCTGTTGATGTACTTCATCCTGGTGGTCCAGTTCGGGTCGTTCCTCGATCCGCTGGCGATCCTGATGTCGCTGCCGCTGTCGCTGATCGGCGTGATGCTGGGGCTGTCCGTGGCCGGGCACACCATCAACATCATGAGCATGATCGGCATCATCCTGCTGGCGGGCATCGTGGCAAAGAACGCCATTCTGCTGATCGACTTCGCCAAGTGGGCGCGGGAGCGGGATGGCCTGCCGCTGCGCGAGGCGCTGATCGAGGCCGGATCGATCCGGCTGCGGCCGATCCTGATGACGACGTTCGCGCTCATCGCCGGAATGATTCCGGTGGCGCTGGGCGCCGGCGAGGGTGCGCAGTTCCGGGCGCCGCTGGGTGTGGCGGTGATCGGCGGGGTGCTGACGTCGACCCTGCTGACGCTGCTGGTGATCCCGACGGTGTACGAGATCCTGGATGATTTCCGGGAACGGGCGCTGAGTTTCTTCAAGCGCCGCCGGCCGGGGCACCATGCCGAGCCGGTGGGGACGGATCCGCTGCTGGCGGACTAGACAGGTGCTAGCTTCCCTCCGTGATCCTCGCGCTCGCCCTGCTCCAGCTGTTCCTCGGCCCTCCGCCGCTCACCTGCGCCCAGTGGGAGCCTGTCTGGGGCGACCCCGGCTTCTTCTGCATCGATCTCCTCCCCCGCGAGCTCGATGACGAGCTGAGCGGCCGGGTGCGGCTCCTTCCCGCGCCGAGTCCGTTCGGCATATCGGTCGATCGCGACGGTATCCAGCAGAGCACGCTGCTCATCCAGCTCGACACCGGCAGCGCCGAGGGGCCATTCACCGCCTGGATCGCGGGCCCGCTGCTGAAGCCGCTCGAGCGGCTTGGCAGCGTTGGCCCGGGCGAGACCCGCTTCGGCCCGATCGGCTACGAGAAGTACACCATCTTCATCACCGCCGGCCCCCATGCCGATTCGGCGGACATGCGGCTCGCCGTGCTTCGCGGCATGTCTCCCAGCAACCTGCTCCAGCCCCACGGCACCAACGAGCTGCCGCCGCGTCTCGTACCCGACGAGGCGATGCACCGGATGCACGAAGCCGGCTGGGAGATGCCGGCTCCGCATCCGCTGGTGCCCGACATGCCGCCCGGGCTCGAGGCGCTGATGCCCGACGCCGAGCCATGGCGCGCCGGCGCAGGTGTGGACCTGGCAACGCTGCCGCCGCTCAGGCCGCGAGAGCTGCACCAGGTGACGTCGGGCGACTCGCTCCGGCTGGAAGCGGGAATGGTTCGGCGCCAGGTAGGTGGCAGAGCCTTTCCCGCCTACGCATTCAACCGGCAGTCACCCGGGCCGCTGATCGTGGCGCACAAGGGCGACCGCATCACCGTGATGCTGGTGAACCATCTCGACCAGCCTACCACGGTCCACTGGCACGGCCTCCGGCAGGACTTCCGCTTCGACGGCGTGCCGGGGATGTCGCAGCAGCCGGTGGCACCGGGCGATTCGTTCGCGTACTCGCTGGTGTTTCCGGACGACGGGATCTTCTGGTATCACCCCCACGTGCGGGAGGACATCCAGCAGGAACTGGGGCTCTACGGCAACATCCTGGTCCGCGGCACCGACAGCGCCCGGATGGGTCCGGCCGACCGCGAGGAAGTGGTGATGCTGGACGACCTGCTGCTGGGCAGCACCGCGCCGCTGCCGTTCGGAGCCGACACCGCGACCCATGCGCTGATGGGACGGTTCGGCAACCAGTTCCTGGTCAACGGCGAGCCGGAGTGGAAGCTCGAGGCGAACACCGGCGAGGTCATCCGGCTCTACCTCACCAACGCAGCCAATGCCCGGACGTTCAATCTCGGCATCGACGGCGCCGAGCTGACGCTGGAGGCGGCGGGGCTGGGCCCGCTGGGCCAGCCGCGCGCGGTGGAAAGCGTGGTGATCGCACCGGCCGAGCGCTGGGTGGTGGACGCCAGCTTTTCCCAGCCGGGGCGGTATGCCATCACCAACCGGGCGAGAGGGCTGCATCCGACGGCGAGAGCGTTTATCAGCGTCGTCGATACTCTGGGGTGGGTTCAAGTGGGAAGTGGGAAGTGGGAAGTGGGAAGTGAGATCCGGGGCGGCCTGTTGGCCGCCCGAAAGGGGAAGATAAACGACGAAACGCGCCGCGGGGCGCGTCTCTGAAGATGTTGCTCGTGTTGTGATGCACCGCGA
>JAICQR010000183.1 GCA_025937755.1 Gemmatimonadales bacterium
GCTATTGCTGCACCGGCGCCGCATCCGCGGCATGACACGGGGGACCGACGGCTCGACGCCGCGCGGTCAGTCGCTGGTCGAGTTCGCGCTCGTCCTGCCGATGCTGCTCGTCCTGCTCCTGGGAATTGCCGACTTCGGCCGCGCGTTCGCAATGGGGATCGCGCTGGAGGCATCGGCGCGGGATGCGGCGGAAATTGGTGCCCTCGAGCGACTCCGCACGCGACCACCCACCGATCCACTGCTGCTCGATGCGTATTACGAGGACCTCCACGAGACCATCTCCCGGACCGCCTGCGAGGAGATGGAGGTCCATCCCGAGCCCGAGTTGGCTTACCAGGCCGGGACGGAATGCCAGAGCTTGAGCGCAGTCAGGTCATGCATTCACGACGGGACCGATACGAGATGCGGCGCCGGCTCGGCGGGGTTCGACAGCATTCCGGCGGGTGACGTTTGCTCCGCGGTCGCGGGGCCGAGCGCCGAGCAGTGGATCAACACCAGCGGCGGGGAGGTCAGCAGCCACTGGGTCGAGGTCCGTGTCTGCTACCAGTTCCAGTCATTGATCCCCGGCGCCACCGTGTCCCTACCGTGGAACAACGGGATCGCGCTGATGAACATCTTCTTGCAGCGCGATCGGTCCTTCGTCATCGATTGCCCGCCGGGGCCGGTGACATCGTGCTGAAGCGGGCGCACCATTCCCGAGGGCAGGCGCTCGTCGAGCTCGCTCTCGTCCTGCCTCTCTTCACGATGGTGTTGTTCGGCATCGTGATCCTGGGGCTGGGCCTGTTCTACCAGCAGCAACTGACGAACGGAGCGCGGGAGGGAGCTCGATTCGCGGCTATCCACAGCGCGACCAGCCAGTGCCCCGTTGTATCCAATCTCGACCCGGATTCCGCCCTGCTGCCCCTGCCCAACAGCTACTACCGATGTGACGAGCCAGCCAACGGTTGGCCGCAGATGACCGCGGCTGCACGCGGAAAGCTCTTCGGCATGCCCGCCGGCCAGGTGCGCGTGACCGCCTGCTGGTCTGGCTACTGGACACAGGACACCTCGATGGCGTGGGCCGACTATGACCAGCTGGCGCGAGATCCTGCGACCGGCGCGCTGAACCCGTTCCGGGAATGCACGGTGAGGGCCCACGGGTGGATTCGGGGTCCTACACCGAGCTGTGCCAACCAGGACGTGAATGCGGATGCGTCGAGCGCGCTGGTCATCAACCCACGGACGATGACCACGCTCGTGGGCGGAACCACCTGCAACGTGAGCGTTGACTGCTCACAGGCTTTTCCGCCGACACAGGTCTCGGATGACATGGCCAGCAACTACGCCGCATCGAATGCCGCGAACGCCAACCAGGTGACGGTGCTGGCCTGCTACGAATGGCGACCGCCGCTCGCTGGCTTCCTCGCCCTGCCCAATGCGATCAATTTCTCAGCCGTCGTGACCGAGGCTATGGAGTACCAGCAATGAGTCAAACCACGGGGAACGCCGAGCGCGGCCAAGTCCTGCTGATCGTCGCGGTGGGCATGGTGGTGCTCATCGGCATCGCCGCGCTCGCGATCGATCTGGGCTTCTCGTGGATGCTGCGTCGCCAGGAGCAGAACGCCGCCGATCCCGCTGCGGTCGCGGCTGCCCGCTTCATCTCCGAGGTGGATCCGCTGACGAATGCCCAGACCTTCGACCCAATCAAGGGGTGGGCCGCCGCATGCCACTACGCGCGCATCAACGGAATCTTCGATCTCGGGAACACGGACTGCAGTCCGGAAGCGGATGGATCGTCGATGAACGTTAACTATCCCCCTGATGCCTCGGCAGGACACTTCGCCGGTGCCACCGGTATGGTGCAGGTGATCATCTCCGGCCAGCACGATGCGTTTTTCGCACGGATCTGGGGGACCGACGAGGTGACGGTGACGACCGGGGCGGTAGCCGCGCGCCAACGCGGGAATACCAATACGAACTCCTTGGTCGCGCTGAAGCCGGACGGCTGCAGCACCGCACGCTTGCACGGCACACCGCGCATTCACATCTACCCCGTTCCGGGCTATTCCGGTGACGGTGGGTATGTCCACGTGAATTCCGACTGCGGCAACAGCACCGCTGATGAGGACTGCACGACGTCGTCCACCGGGGCCTTGAACATCGCCGGCACCGCGAGCCTCGAGGCACCCCGGGTCAACGTACACGGCGGTTGCACTGGTGCGTCAGGCCAGCCCCTGGGGACGCTGGATGAAGCCTCGCATCAAATCGGTGATCCTCTCGGAGGATTGGTGTTTCCTCCATGGGATACATCGTTGGCGGGTGGGAGCTGTGGCGTGGGCGCCACGGCGACGACGGCAGCCGGCTCAGAAGGCTGCGGTCAGGGAGGTGGGCGGATCGCCTGGAAGCCATCGGCCGACTCCGCGTGTCCGGGCCTTCCATCAGGGTACGAGTGCATCGAGCTGGAGCCGGGCGTGTACTACGGTGGCTGGGATATCGGTGCCAAGGTTCGCGTCACGCTTAAGCCGGGGATCTACGTCATCGCCGGCGGTGGCATCACCATCGGTTCTACAGGATCACTTGACTCGCTGGCCGGCGCATCAGCGCCCGCGCCCATTCTCATCTACAACACTGACAATCCGGTCTACAGGAGCGCGTGCCCGGGGAACGCCAAGCGATGCCAGGCCAGCATCGATCTCACGGCCCAGGCAGACCTGAAGCTGGCCGGACTCTTGGCGAATCAGCCCTGCCCGCCCGTCACAGCGACAGGGGGCTGCCCCTTCGGCGGCATGCTCATCTGGTACGACGCTTCGGGCAGCCAAAGCGCGGACACCGCGCAGGTCGACATCGAGGGTGGAACCACGCTCGACATCAGCGGAACGATATACGCGCCGCGGGCCCATGTGGATCTCACCGGCAATGCGAATGCCAACTGCGGCGCCACGGCGACGCAGGTCGCTGCTGTCCAGATCATCTCCTGGACGTGGGACATCGGTGGCACGGGCGACCTGTGCATGCCGTATGACCCGACGAAGCTCTACAAGCTCATGCAGCAGGGTCTCGTGCACTGACCCTCAGCCGGGGGTGATTGGTCCCTCGCGCGCCAGGCGCAGCGCGAGGTGGGCCGCCTCGCGCGGGTCGCGGGCGCGGTGGACCGTTGGGCCGCCCATGCGCTGATCGGATTCGACGCGCCATGAGCTCAGGGTGACGACGTGGCGCCCCTGGCGCAGCGCCAGGCCGATCTCCGACAGCGTGCCGTGACGTCCACCGACCGCCAGCACGGCGTCGGCGGCAGTCACCACGACGAGGTTGCGCATCACGCCC
>JAICQR010000156.1 GCA_025937755.1 Gemmatimonadales bacterium
ACCACTCGAAGCTGTCCTTCAACAACACCTACAATCGCAGCGCCGACAACGAGGCCAACCGCCTCGCGGGGGTGAACGAGGAGTTCGCCACGCCGCTAGTGCTGTCGCGGACCACCTTCACCGCGCGCACCGTGCGGTCGAACCAGCTGACCGGCGAGCACCTGCTGGGGGACCGGCACGTGCTGGACTGGTCGCTGACCAACTCGCATGTGAGCCGGACGGAACCGGACCGGTCCGACCTGCGCTACGTCGCGACCGTGGACCCTGCCACTGGCGAGTACACGCCGTCGGCCTGGTTCACCGGTTCCTTCGCCGCCACCAAGACCTTCTCGGACCTGTCCGAGACTGGATGGGATGGCGCGCTCAACTACCGGCTGGTGCTGGGCGGCAGCAACAATCCGGTCGTGGTCAAGTCCGGTGTGGGGCTGCGGGCAGTGGATCGCGAGTCGAGCAGCCAGCCGTATGACATCCGCAATCGTTCCCTGACCGAGCCCGAGCGTTCGGTGGCGCCGGAGCTGCTCTTCGACGGCACTTATGCCAGCGATGGACGCCTCAGCCTGTTCGTGAACCAGGTTGGCGGCACCTACCAGGCCGAGGACCGTATCAGCGCCGGGTACGTGATGGCGGATGTCCCCCTCGCCAGCAACATCCACCTTATCGGTGGCGCGCGGCTGGAGCGGTGGGCGCTGGACCTGACTTCCTTCGACCGCACGCTCTCGCGCGACAGCACGGTGTTCCGCCGCGAAACCGACCTGCTGCCGTCGCTGGCGCTCAACGTGGGCCTCTCGCCCACGCATACGCTCCGGCTCTCGGCCAGCCAGACGCTGTCACGGCCGGAGTACCGCGAGATCACCGACGTGCAGTCGTTCAACCCGATCGACGGCACCTTCCTGTTCGGCAACCCGGACCTGCAGCGGTCGCTGATCCAGAACTATGACGCGCGCCTCGAGTGGTATCCCCGCGCGGGCGAGCTGTTGAGCTTCGGCCTGTTCGCCAAGCGTTTCAACGACCCCATCGAGCGCGTCTTCGTCTTCACCACCGGCAGCGCCGCGCTGAGCTACATCAACGCCGAGAAGGCGGTCAACTACGGCATCGAGCTCGAGGCGCGGAAGTCGCTCGATGCCATCTCGCCGCAGCTGGCACCGTTCTCGGTCTTCGCCAACGCGACGCTCATGCGGAGCCGGATCACCCCGGGCGACGCCAGCCTGACCAACGCCGAGCGTCCGATGGCGGGGCAAGCCGGGTACGTGCTGAATGGCGGCCTGACGTACAGCCAGGGCGAGCGGAGCGGCACGGTGCTGTACAACCGGGTCGGCCGCCGCATCTCCGAGGCCGGCTTCCAGCCCTATCCCGACGTGTACGAGGAGCCGCGCAACATCCTCGACGTGTCGCTGCAGGTGCCGGTGTATAACGACCTCAGCTTCAAGCTCGACGGCCGCAACCTGCTGGACGCACCGATTCGCTTCACCCAGGGAGGAGTGGACCGCCTCTCCTATCGCACCGGGCGCGTGTTCTCGCTCGGCGCTCGCTGGACGCCCTGACGCCAACCATTCAATTCTCAACTCGAGGGACTGATGACGCAGTTCTCGCGCAAGCTGGTTTCGCTGGCCGCGGCCTTTGCGGTGGTGGCACTCGCCGCCTGCGGCGATGACACGGAGCCCAATGGCAATGCTCCGGCCACGCCAACCGGCCTGGCTGCCACGGTGCAGGAGGACAATTCGATCACCGTGACCTGGAATGCCAGTGCCGGTGCCACCAGCTACACGCTGGAGCGGGCCGACGAATCGGCGCCTGCAACGTTTGCCCAGGTGGGCGGCGCGCTGACGACCACCACCTACAGCGACATCGACACTGAACTCGATGTCACCTACAGCTACCGGGTCTCGGCCAGCAACGCCGAAGGCTCCAGCGCTGCGTCTGCCGTGGTCACCGCGACCCCCGCCGGCGAGGCGGTGGCCACGCTGACCGGCAGCATCACCGCCAGCCGCACGCTGTACGCCGATACGCTCTATACGCTCCAGGGCTACGTGAAGGTTGCCAGCGGCGCCACGCTCACCATCCAGCCGGGCACCGTCATCCAGGGTGACTTCGATACCCCCGGCAGCTCGCTCTGGATCCTCAAGGGCGCGAAGATCGAGGCCAATGGCTCGGCCGCGGCGCCGATCGTCTTCACCTCGTCGCGGGCCGCCGGTTCGCGCGCTCCCGGTGACTGGGGTGGCATCGTCATGATCGGCAATGGTATCAGCAACCGCAGCGGCGCCATCATCACCGAAGGCCCCCAGGGCGTCGGCGAGCAGTACAGCGGTGGCACCAGCAACACCGACGACAGCGGCACGCTGCGCTACGTCCGGATCGAGTTCGCCGGCTACGACGTGACCGGCACCGGGCAGGAGCTCAACTCCCTGTCGTCGTATGCCATCGGCAGCGGCACCACCTACGAGTACATCCAGTCCATGTCCGGGCTCGACGACTCGTTCGAGTGGTGGGGTGGAGCAGTGGATGGCCGCTATCTGATCTCCTATGAGTCGGGCGACGACCACTTCGACTGGAGCGAAGGCTACCAGGGGCGCAACCAGTTCCTGATCGCCTTCCAGTCCGCCCGACTGCAGCCGGCCGCCGGCCGTGGCGGTCTCTCGTCGGATCCGCAGGGTTTCGAGGGCGACAACTGCCCCTCGGGCGAAGCGGGCTGCGACGCGGGCAACAGCCAGGAGCCGTTCTCCTCGCCGGTGTTCGCCAACTTCACACTGGTAGGCCCGGGCACCGGTACCGCCATCACCTCGAGCGGCGACGTCGGTGCGGTGATCCGCCGCGGCACTGCCGGCTACTTCACCAACGGCGTCATCGCCCGGTTCCAGCGGCAGGGCCTGTCGGTGCGTGACGCGCAGACCAACGACCACCTGACGGCTGGCGATCTCAGCATCGTCAACATGCTGCTCGCCGAGAACGGTGCCAATTACGACGCCGACGCCGGCAGCAACTTCGGCAAGGCGGCAGCGTTCACCACGGCCAATCACCATGAGGACGCCGGCACCGCTGCCAGCCTTTTCACCAGCCTGGTCACGAACGGCCTTGACTGGACCCCGGTTGGCGCTGCGACGACCGTTCCCACATCGATCGCCATCCCCGGCAGCCACACCGCCGGTTATTTCGGAGGCACGCTGACGCTGGGTGACTACTTCGGTGCTGCCGCTCCAGCCGGCCCCAAGTGGTGGGAGGGCTGGACCAACTACGCGCAGAACTGATTCCCCGCGCGTCCACGACACTCGAGAGGCGGGCTGGCCGGGTACCTTCCGGCCGGCCCCTTCTTCATGGAGCGGCATGAGCATGACCCACAACAACACGCGTGCAAGCTGGCTCTGGGGCCTTGCCTGGTTGGCGCTCGCGGCCTGCCAGCCGGGACCTGACCACAGCGGGGACGCGGCCAGCGACATCACCCGTCCCCGGGACGAGCAGCTCGCCCGGTTCCGCACCGGGCTCACCGAGGCGGCAGTGCTGACGGGTGGCACCACGTCGCGCGACGACCTGGTCAGGCGCTGGGTTGCGGCCGTCGCCGCCGCCGACACCGGCACGGTCCGGCAGCTGCTTCTTGACCGCGCCGAGTTTGCCTGGCAATTCTATCCCACCACGGCGCAGGCGCTGCCGCCCTACGACCTGCCGCCCGGGCTGTTGTGGGATTTGCTGTCACGCCAGAGCAGTGGCGGCATGGAGTACGTCTTTCGCAGGTGGAACGGCGCATCGATGGAGCTGGAGAGTTACGACTGTGGCCGCGAAGCCGTCTCCGAGGGCGACAACCTGATCCATGGTCCCTGTGTCGTGACTGTTGTGGCGGATGGGCGGGACACCGTCTCGGCTCGGCTTACCGGGCCCATTATCGAGCGCGCGGGGAGGTTCAAGTTCGTGAGCTACACCAACGACCTCGACTGATTCACCAACACCACCGTTTCGTGACGCCGCGCGGCATCCACTCCCCACTCCCCACTACGTGGGGAACCAGCAGCTGATGACCGTGCCCTGGCCGAGCGTGCTTTCGGCTGACACCCGGCCACCGTGGCTTTCCACCAGGTGCCGCACGATCGACAGCCCCAGCCCGGTGCCACCCTCGTCCCGTGACCGCGACGGATCGGCCCGGTAGAACCGCTCGAAGATGCGGGGCAAATGCTCCTGCGGAATGCCCGTGCCTGTGTCGGCCACGCTCAACAGGACGCCGTCGTCCGCTTCCTGCGCCTGCACCGTGATGCGGCCTCCGGCCGGTGTGTAGCGCAGCGCGTTGTCGATC
>JAICQR010000093.1 GCA_025937755.1 Gemmatimonadales bacterium
ACACCCACCCGGAGCTGCACTTCCGGCAGGTCGGGCGGGAGGTCTCCCGCCAGCGGCCCGTGGGTCGCGTTGACGCCGACGTACTCGGTCAGCACCTGCTCGAACTCGAGCCCAAGATCCTTGAGCCGCTGGCGCAGGATGCGGTCGGCCGCCTTCGCCTTGTCCAGCGCATCGGGCCACGAATACACCAGGGTCCCCACCGCCTTGTAGCCGTAGAACCACGCGATCGACACCTTGAGCATCGGCGTCCTGGGTCCGCCGGTGATGCCCGAGACAGCCACCCGGTCCTTCTCCCGCTGGGCCAGCCGGATGCTGGTGAAGTCGGCCACGCCGTCAGGCGTGATGTAGTTGTGCGGGTCGCCCATCTCGTACACCAGCTGCTCGGTCACCGACGGCACGTTCACCACGCCGCCGGTACCCGCATGCTTGGTGATGATGAAGCTGCCGTCGGCAGACACTTCCGCGATGGGGAAGCCGGGATCGGCGAGACCCTTCACCTTGCGCCAGTCGCGCAGGAGGTTGCCACCTGACGCCTGCGCGCCGCACTCGATGATGTGTCCCGCGACGGTGCCGGCGGCGATCCGGTCCCAGTCGTCGTGATCCCATCCAAACTCATGTACCAGCGGACCAAGCGTGAGCCCGGTGTCGGTCACCCGCCCGGTGACGACAATCCGGGCGCCGCGGTCCAGCGCCTCTGTGATGGACGCCATCCCGATGTAGGCATTGGCCGAAAGCACCTTGTCGCGGATGTCGGCCAGCGGACGCCCGGTGTCCATGTCGCGCAACTCGTGGCCCGCGTCCAGCAGCTCATCCAGCCGGGGCAACAGGTCGTCACCACTCACCAGGCCGACTTTCACGTCCAGCCCCTGGCGCCTGGCCGCGGCCAGCACCGCCTCGGCACAACCGCGCGGGTTGACGCCGCCGGCGTTGGAGGTGACCCGGATGTCCTTCGCCACAAGTGTCGGCAGGATCCGCTCGATCACCTGGGGGAAGTCGCGGGCGAATCCTGCCTCCGGATTGCGCGACTTCTGCTTCTGCATGATGGACATCGTCACTTCGGCGAGGTAGTCCATCATCAGGTAGTCGATGGGCCCGCCCTCGACCTGCCGCACCGGCGCCTCGAGCCAGTCGCCCCAGAATCCCTGCCCTGCTGCGACGCGCACCGTCCGCTTGCTCATGACCGGCCCGGAAGAACGTAGGGGCCCAGGTGGGAGCCATCCCACTCGGCCGTAACCGACAGCAGGAACGCCAGCGTCGCTCGGGTTTCCTCAGGCGTCACGATGGCGTCCACATAGCCGCGCGCCGCAGCGTAGCGGGCATCCAGCTGGTGCTCGTAGTCCTCACGCATCGACTCCACCGCACGAGTGACGTCGGCGGACGGCTGGCTCCCCTGCGCCTTCGCCTTGTCGAGTGCGGGGCCATGGACCGCCATCACCGCGGACTCGCCTTCCATTACCGCCATGCGCCCGGTTGGCCAGCTCACGATGAAGTCGGGATCGAAGCCCTGCCCCGCCATTGCGTAGTAGCCGGCGCCCGATGCGTGGTTGACCGTCAGCACGATCCGCGGCACCTGCGCCGTTGCCATTGCCTCAACCCAGCGCGCACCGGCGCGGATGATGCCCGAATGTTCCGCCTCAGGGCCCACCATGAACCCGCTCACGTCCTGCACGAAAAGTATCGGCAGCCCTTCGCGGTCCGCCGTCTCGATGAAATACGCCACCTTCTCGGCGCTGCCGGTGTAGATGATCCCGCCAAACCGCGGCCGTTCGCCGGGCCGCCCCTTGATGAGCCCCCGCTGGTTGGCGATCACCGCCACCCGCCGTCCCTCGATGGCGGCGTGGCCGCACAGCATCTCGCCGGCGATGTCGGGCTGGAATTCATCGAACTCGCCACCGTCCAGCAGGCAGGCGAGGACGTCGCGCATATCATAGGAAAGGCGGTGGTCGTGTGGAAGGATGTCGTAGAGATCTTCGGCTGGACGGCTCGGCGGCTCGGCGGCGGCGTTGGTCTCAGCGGCTGCCCGGCGAGGCAACCGCCCGACGTACTCGCGAATCCGTGCGAGGCATTCGCCATCGTTGGCGGCGCGGTAGTGGGCCACCGCGCTGACGCTGGTGTGGGCACTGGCACCGCCCAGGGTTTCGGCGTCGACCACCTGGCCCGTCGCGCCCTTCACCAGATTGGGACCACCCAGCCCCATGAAACTGGTGCCCTCGACCATGAAGATCACGTCGGAGAGCGCCGGCAGGTACGCCCCTCCCGCGACGCAACTCCCCATGACCGCCGCGATCTGGGGCACCCGCAGATAGCGCCGCATCAGCGAGTTGTAATAGAAGATCCGCGCGGCACCGTACTGCCCCGGGAACACACCGCCCTGATACGGAAGGTTCACGCCGGCGCTGTCCACCAGGTAAATGATCGGGATGCGCTCGCGCATCGCGGCTTCCTGGGCCCGCAGCATCTTGCGAATGGTCTCGGGCCACCACGATCCCGCCTTGACGGTGGCATCGTTGGCGACAACGACGCAGGGCCTGCCCGCCACCACGCCCACGCCGGTGATCACACCGGCAGCAGGTGCCTGACCATCGTACTGGTCGTGCGCCACCAGCAGCCCGAGTTCGAACCAGGGCGTGTCGTTGTCGAGCAGCGCGCGCACCCGTTCGCGGGGAGACAGCTGCCCCCGATCGTGCATGCGCTTGACCCGTGACGCGCCGCCGCCTTCCTCGAGGCGGGCGGCGAGCGCGGTGAACTCACGGGTGAGCTCCCGCAGGCGATTGTGGGTCGCCGCCACGCGGTCAGTCGGTGAGATTGTCGGCCGCCCAGGACTCGATGTATTCGATCAGCGCCGAGGTTGGTGTGCCTGGTCCGAAAAGCTGGCCCACGCCACGGGCATGGAGGGTCGCCATGTCGTCCTCCGGAATGATGCCACCACCGGTGAGCAGCATGTCGGGCCGACCGGCCTCGTTGAGCAGGTCGCGCACCCTGGGGAACAGCGTCATGTGGGCCCCCGACAGAATCGAGAGCCCCACGACGTCGACGTCCTCCTGCACTGCCGCGCGGGCGATCATCTCCGGCGTCTGGTGCAATCCGGTGTAGACCACTTCCATGCCGGCATCGCGCAGGGCCGCCGCGACGACCTTGGCACCGCGATCGTGGCCGTCCAGCCCGGGCTTGGCCACCAGCACGCGGACCGGCCGTGCGAGGTGGCGGGGCTGGGCGTGGGACTCGGGCGTCATCATTCCATCGGTCCTTTTCTAGCGGAAGCGGAGCAGCGCGGCCAGCCCATCCACCCGGCCGGCGGCTTCGGGGTCGTACACCACATTCACATCCACATGCTGGCGCAGCCCGTCCTCGATCGCCTCGTCCACCACGTCGATCACGGGCAGCGCATCACCTTCCCCGTCGAGGTCTTTCGCCGCGAGGGCGAGGCGGCCGGTTTCGGCCGCGCGAACTCCTGGCAGGGCGATGTCCGCGCTGACCAGCAGCGAGCGTACCTGCCCGCGGGCCAGTGCCGTGAGCGTCTCGGCGACGCCATTCACGGCCCATCCGGCGCCGAGGCCGTCGGCGACTTCCTGCACCAGCTGCCGCTCGCTGGCGCGTTCCCACGCCTCGCGCACCGCCAGTGTCGCGGTGTGTACTTCGGCAGCGGTGGCCGTGCGAGGCGCCAGCTTGGCCGTCCCCAGCACCCGCTCGACCACGTAGCTGTGGAGGAACGGCTCGATGGCGGCGGACTCGGTGCCGATGGCGCCGATCACGATGCCATGGGCCGAGCTGCGGCGCTCGAGCTCGAAGAGCCGTCGCGCCACCGCTTCCCAGTGCCGCTGCTTCTCGAGCCGGATGCGGTTATGAAAGGTGTGCTCTCCCCAGGTCTGGCTCTTGCCCTCGCCCCGGAAGCGCCCGCGCGACGACTGGGGCGAGGTGAGTCCGGGAAGCTCGCGCGCCTCGAACGCCGTGACCTCGAAGAACCGGGCGCTGGAGCGGTCGAGCAGTACGGTGAGCAGCCGGCCGATCTCGTCCTCCACAGCGGCGAGCTCCCGCACCAGCGGCGACCGATCCACCGCCAGTCGCGAGCGATGCACCTGCGGCAGCGGAACCACCTCGAACAAGTCAATACCCTCGGCGGCGAAGATCGCCACGCCGAGTGTAGCGGGCAGGTTGCCGGGAACCTTCAGGTACTCCAGGACGCGTGCGAGATCCGCCTTGACCGCGCGCTGCTGATCCTTGGTGAGATCGAGGTTGTCCAGGCCCGATTCCGTCTCCCTGACGCGGTTCTTGAGCTTGATCAGGTACTTGCTCCGGGCCCGATCGCGTGGCTCGAGCTTCAGGTAGCAGGTGACAACCCGGTGGGTGCCCGGGGCGACGTTCGAGAGGCGTTCCAGCGCCGAGGCAAACGGCGTGTCCGGCGCACGCGGCGCCGACTTGCGCCGCGGCGTGGCAACGGCGGTACCGCCGCTGCGTCCATCAGAAGAAGACCGGTTCACGATAGCTCCCATAGATTTCTTCCAGCGTATGCCGGATCTCGTACAAGGTGCACCAGGCCCGGGCGCAATCCAGCATCGCCGGAATGACATTGCGATCCTCGCGCGCAGCGCGCGCGAGTTCGGCCATGGCCTGGTCGGCACGCGCGGCATCGCGCCGCGCGCGGAGTCCCGCCAGCCGTTCCCGCTGGCGGTTTTCAGCCTGCTCGCCGATCCGGAGGATCTCGATCGGCGCGTCCTGCTCTTCCTCGAAGGCGTTGACGCCCACCACCAGCCGGCGTCCCGCTTCCACGTCTGAAACGTACCGCATCGATGCGTTGGCGATCTGGCGCTGAAACCAGCCTGCCTCGATCGCCTTGACCACGCCGCCCTGGGCTTCGATGTCGGCAAAGAGCGATTCCGCTTCCTGCTCCATGCGGTCGGTAAGCGCCTCCACGTACCAGGAGCCACCCAGCGGGTCTGCTACATTTGCCACCCCGGTTTCGTGGGCCAGGATCTGCTGGGTACGGAGGGCGATGCGCACCGAATCCTCGGTGGGCAGCGCCAGCGTCTCGTCGTAGGCGTTGGTGTGGAGTGACTGGGTTCCGCCCAGCGCGGCTGCCATCGCCTGGTAGGCCACCCGCACCACATTGTTGAGCGGCTGCTGGGCGACCAGCGACACGCCGGCGGTTTGGCTGTGAAAGCGCATCTTCCAGCTGCGGGGATCCTTTGCGCCGTAACGGCCGCGCAGGTGGCGCGCCCAGATCCGCCGGGCGGCGCGCATCTTCGCCACTTCCTCGAAGAACTCGCTGTGCACGTCCCAGAAGAACGACAGGCGGGGCGCGAACGCGTCCACATCCATGCCCCGCTCGAGGCCGTGCTCCACATAGCAGAAGCCGTTGGCCAGCGTGAAGGCCAGTTCCTGCGCGGCGGTCGATCCCGCCTCGCGGATGTGATATCCGGAAATGCTGATGGTGTTCCACTGGGGCGCGTGTTCCGAGGCCCACTCGAACATGTCAACGATGATCTTGAGCGCGGGCTCCGCCGGATAGATCCAGGCGTGCTGCGCCATGAACTCCTTGAGGATGTCATTCTGGATGGTGCCGCGCAGCCGGGCCGGTGCGACGCCCTGCCGCTCCGCCGCCGCCACGTAGAAACAGAACAACATCGCGGCAGGCCCATTGATGGTCATCGAGGTGGAGACGTCGCCCAGGGGAATGCCGTCGAACAACGTCTCCATGTCCTCGAGGCTCGAAATCGCGACGCCGCACTTCCCCACCTCGCCCAGCGAGCGGGGATGGTCGGAGTCGTAGCCCATCAGGGTGGGAAAGTCGAACGCCACCGAGAGCCCGGTCTGGCCCCGCGACAGCAGGAACTTGTACCGCTGGTTGGTGTCCTCGGCGGTGCCGAACCCGGCAAACTGGCGCATGGTCCAGAGCCGGCCGCGATACATCGTCGGATGGACTCCGCGGGTGTAGGGAAAGTCGCCCGGTCGGCCGGTACGGTCTTCGAGCCCTGGCTCGAGATCCGACGGCAGATACACCGCCTCCACCGGCGTGCCCGAGATGGTGCTGAAGTCGGTTTCGTCGCGGACCGGCAGCCGGGCGACGTGCTCCCGCCAGGCGGCGGCGTCTCGCCGCAACTCCTCCAGTTCCTGCCCCTCAACGTCCCGGCGCGATGACGTGGTCATGACGTGCTCCCCTGCCGAAGCCCATCCAGCACTTCGGTAGCTACCTCGTATGGATTGGTCCGCCCGGCCATGACGTCGTCCAGGCGGGCATCGATCAGTTGCTGAGTATCGGTGTCATCCCAGATCCACCGCCGAGCAGCTCGCTCGACGACTTCGCGCGTGCGGTCCCGGGTGCGCCGCCGCCGGCGCTGCTCCAGTTCGCCCGACGACACCAGCCAGGCGAAGTGGCGGTCGAGCGCTTCGGCGAGCCCGGCGATGCCGTCTTCCTTTACCGCCACCGTCATCACGACCGGCGGCACCCACGCATCGCCATTGGAAGCCGCCGGATGCGCGGCCGCGCCGCGCGCCGCCCGGGCGCGGAACCCGTGGTGCGCCGGCACATGGCGGAACGCGTTGCCGCGGCGAATCCCGAGGGTGATCTCGATCTCGCGTGCCAGCTTGTCGGCGCCGGGGCGGTCGGCCTTGTTGACCGCATACGCGTCGGCAATTTCCATGATGCCCGACTTGAGCGTCTGGATTCCATCGCCAGACTCGGGCACCAGCACCAGCACCGTGGTGTCGGCCAGTCGCGACACGTCCAGCTCCGACTGCCCTACGCCCACGGTCTCGACGATGATTCGTTCGAAACCGGCCGCATCGAGCACGTCAGCCACTTCCCTGGTGCTGGTGGCCAGACCGCCCAGCGACCCGCGCGTGGCCATCGAGCGGATGAACACGCCATCGTCCAGCGCCACCGATTCCATGCGGATTCGATCGCCCAGGAGTGCGCCGCCGGTGAACGGACTGGTGGGGTCGACGGCCACGACAGCGACCGTGCGCCCCTGGGCACGGTAATGCCGGACCAGCGACTGGGTGATGGTGGACTTGCCGGCGCCAGGAGGGCCGGTGATGCCGATGCGGTGGGCCCGGCCGGTGGACGAGTGGATCGCGGCGAGCAGCCGTTCGAAGCCGGGGCGCTGGTTCTCGACCAGTGAAATGGCCCGGGCCAGTGAGGCACTCCGGCCCTCCGACAGGTCCGCAACCAGCTGCTCGAGGTTCATGGGTGTAAACTGCCCTGTCACAACACGATGGGCAAGCTGAGTCAGGCCGCTCCCGGGGCTGCCTCGAGGGTCTCGCGGGCGCGCTCCAGGGCCACGTCGATGTTGGGCAGTACGTTGGCCTCCCCAATGGCGTCCAGCAGCCCGGCCCGCCGCATCGCTGCCAGAGGCTGGCGCCTGGCACCTACCAGGAGAATCCGGGTTCCCTGCTGCTTCATCCGCCCGATCACATGGCGCAGCGCCTGGAGCGCAGTCGAGTCGATGGTCGGCACCCGCCGCAGCACCAGCACCAGCACCCTGGGCTTCTCGGTGGTCTGTTCCAACGCCTCCCGGAACCGGTCGGCCGCGCCAAAGAAGAACGGTCCATCCACGGCGTAAATCTGCACGCCCTTGGGGATACCACCCTCGCGCTGCTGGAAGAGGAGTCCATCGGGACCATCATCC
>JAICQR010000120.1 GCA_025937755.1 Gemmatimonadales bacterium
AGACCACGTGCCCCAGCCTCGTCTCCTTCAGCCAGGCTCGTAACCGAACGTAGAACGCCCCGATGACGGCCTGATGCCGCCAGGATGGTGCGGGCGTCATCAGCAGCACGCCATCCACGACTTCGTGCCGGAAGCCGTCGTCGGGCAGGGCCCGGACCCGCTCGGCGGTCCAGTGTTCAGGCGCGTTGGGCATACCCATAAGGCTCGGCTCGGCGCTGGAGAAACGCAAGACGCTGTCACACCCCCGCTCCACACTTGGGATGTCGGCTCGTGACCCGCGGCTCTCAGCCGCCGACAACGAGCGGCGACTCTGGCAGTAACCACTTGAACGCAGGATCAGCTGACCATGCCCCAGCCCCGCCGAACCTTCGACTCCACCAAGCTCATCGAGCACCTGCCCAAGCTGGTGGGCAAGACCATAGCGCAGGCCGTGATCTCGGAGCACGTCAATAACCGGATCCAGTTCTACCTGCTGTTCACCGACGGTACGGCATACGAGTTCTACACCGAGGGCTGGCTGCGCGGGGCACGGGGTCTCGAGCGGGGAACGGTGGACGAGGTGCTCGCGCGAAGCCGCAGTACAGGCTCCGCGCAGCGCGTGGCGCCAGACCGGCGCCGGGTGCCGAGGGACCAGAACGCCCCTCGGTGGGAGCCACCCGGACGTCCGGCTGACGATGGTGATGCAGATGGAGATGGGGAATGAGGACCCGCTACCTGGGCTCCTCGTCCCCCCACAACTCGGCGAAGAACGCCGGAAGCTCGATCACCAGCGGCACCCCACCGGGCGGTGACCACTTCAGCTGGCTGGTCACGATCTCAGGCCGGGCATCCTCCGGCCTCCACCGCTCCACCAGCCGGGCGTCGAGGTCAACGATCCAGTATTCCGGAACTCCAGCCCGCTGATAGCGCCGGCGCTTGAGCTGTCGGTCGTAGCGGACGGTGCTGGGCGAAGACACCTCGATCACCAACTCGAGCGCGGTGATGTCATCCCACGAGACGAGATGACGCCCGTTGGCCGTGCGATAGACGAAGAGATCAGGCTGCAGCACCTCTTCCTCACCCAGGGAGATGTCGGCAGGAGAATGGAGGACATGAAGACCGGTGTTCGGCAGGCCGACGGCGATCCGGACCCCGAGCGAGAGCACGGCCACCTGATGGACGCCCCTCGGCGCCGGCGTCACGACCAGCTCGCCGTCGATGAGCTCGTAGCGCCGGCCATCCTCCGGCAAGGCCCAAACCCTGTCCCTGGTCCAGCGTTCAGCGGCGGGTGACATACCCATAACACTCGGCTCGGCGCAGAAGGAACGCAACCAGACATCCAGCCACGGTATGGCCTGGCCAGCCATCCCTATAACCGTAATGTCGCAGCGCGTGCCGATATGCCCCGCAGCCCGCCCGCGGCATGGGGCATTCTGTCCGATCGCGAGGGAGCGCGGGACTCTCAGTTCACCCTCTCCATCGGCCCGCAGTTCACCGGCGGGAAGGTCGGCGCCAGCGGCAGATGCTCGTGGATGTTCCGATCGTCGAGGTCGAGCAATGCCAGCAACTCTGCGTCGGTCTGAAGCGATGTGCCAAACGCGGTGTTCCATGCCGCCCTGAGGTCCGCCAGCGACCGTGTCGCCTCGTAGTTGATGATGCCATCCTCGCTCGCTTGCGGGAACGCGAGCCCCGTTCCGGGAGCCTCAACACCCGTCAGCGTCAAGCCGGCGTCGAGGTTGATGACGGGCGGGCTCGCCGGCGAGCAGGCCGAACTGGCGTGGATGTGCTGGGGGATGTGCTGACCGGCCTCCAGCCCGTTGGCATGGATCCGCACCCGGAGATAGCCACCTACCACATCGATATGCACCATGCCCCGCGCGTCAGATCCAGGCACCGGTGCGAGCTTGACCTTGTAGAACAGGCGGCTGCTCGCCGAGCCCGGCTCTCCGGGCATCCGGGCAAACTCCGGCGCCGCCACCAGCTGGGCGCTCTCGGGGGTGGTCGGACTGTCTCCGGCACAGCTGATGGCAGCTGCTGGCAGCAGAAGTGCAAAGCTCATGGGATAGAGCAGGGATCGGCTTGTCATGGGATGGTCTCCGTTGCCTGGTCAGGGGGATACCCATTCCTGCGTGAAAAGCCGACCCCGGGGCAATTCCAGATGCCCTACCCCTCGATCTTGAAGATCTCCCGGTGGCCGTGGCTCACCAGGTCATGGTACCCCTCCATGATCTTCTCCATCTTCTTGCCGTCTTCCTCGCTCATGCCCTCGCCGTTCATCATCTTCTCGAATTCGACCATGTCGGCCACCTCGAACTCCGAGACCAGGGTCCAGTAGTTCTCGCCGGCAAAATCGGTCATCATCCGCATCCTGCCGCCCTGGTCGGCCGGCATCAGCTTGGCCATCTCCTGGAACATCTTCAGCAGCGGCCGGACCTTGCCCGGCTTGCAGTGAAACACTTCGCGTATGAGCAGCATCTGTGGCTCCTTTGTTCGTCGCGGTGGTTTCGGCAATCTATCCAGCCGGCGGAAGGATCGGCACCGTACCGGCTTATCTTGGTGCCATGCTCTACGCCGAACTGCCGGACACGACCGATGCCAGGTTCAACCTGGCCATGGAGGAGCAGGTCCTTCGCCATCGGATGACCGAAGAGGACCTGCTGCTCTTCTACGTCAATGCGCCCTCGGTCATCATCGGCCGCAATCAGAACACCATCGAAGAGATCAACTCCGACGTGATCGCGGAGCGCGGCATTCGGGTAGTGCGGCGGATCTCCGGTGGCGGGGCGGTGTATCACGATCTCGGCAACTTGAACTTCAGCTTCATGACCCGGGACGTGCACAACCGCTTCAACCGCTATGACACATTCAACGGCCCGGTGGTCGACGTACTGCGGTCGATGGGCGTGCCGGCCGAGCTCAGCGGCCGCAATGATATTCTGGCAGGCGGACGAAAGATCTCCGGCAACGCCCAGTTCGCCGGGGCCGGCCGCATGTTCAGCCACGGCACCCTGCTCGTCAGCGCCAATCTGGACGATGTGACTGCGGCGCTCCGACCCAAGCCGGGCAAGCTGGAGTCGAAGTCCATGAAGTCGGTGCGGAGCCGGGTGGCCAACATCAGCGAGTTCCTGGCGGCACCGGTGGACGTGCACGAGCTGCGCGAGCGCATCCTGGAGCGGATCTTCGGCACCCGCGACCGGACCCGGATACCCCGCCTGGACCTGACCGATGCCGACTACGACGGAGCTCGGCAGTTGCTGGCCGATCGGTATGATTCCTGGGACTGGAACTATGGCCGGAGCCCGGCCTTCAACCTCCAGCGCGCCCAGCGCTTCCCGGCGGGCGAGATCGACATGCGATTGCAGGTTGAGGACGGGCGGATCACCGCCATCCGGATTTTCGGCGACTACATGGGCAGTGGCGATGTGTCCGAGGTGGAGCAGCGGCTGTTGGGCCTGCATTATGAACGTGATGCCATGGTGCAGGCGCTCGACGCGGTCGACCTGGGCAATTACTTCGGGCGCGTTTCCCGGGCCGAGGTCCTCAGTGTGCTCTGTCCCTGAGCAGTGGAACAATGGCGCGGCGGGCGGGAGAAATGACAAGGGGACATGCCGAAATGCGGCATGCCCCCCGTCCTGCTGTGGTCGGAGTCGCACGAGCCTGCTCAGACTCGCGCTAGTCCTGCTGCCGCCGCCGACGGAAACTGGCACCGCTCAGTCCGGCCAAGCCGGTTGCGAGCAGCGTCATGGTCAACGGCTCCGGCGTCGACGTTATGCTGTTGATGCCGCGGACCGCAAAGACCGCGTCATTGTAGTCCTCGTCGCCGCCGCCCAGGATGTCCTCGAAGCCAACGACGTAGGCATACTCCGGCGGAAAGGCGGTCGGGTCGAGCGCGCCGAACTGGGTTTCGTAGTCGGCCCGGGTCCAGACCAGCGTGTGGGCCAGGTTGTCCGGATTGTTGGCTGCCACACCGCTGTAGAAGAAGTCATCGGCTTCCGAACAGTCCGGTCCCGGCGAAGCCCCGCCCCGGTCCACGCAGATGCCGAAGATGGCTTCGCCACCGATGGCGAGACCCGAATCATCCGGATCCACCACGGCGCCCGCCGTGCCGTCATGATTATTGAAGAGGAACGTGGCGTTGCCGATGTCCCCCATGGTCACGAAGTAGTACACATCATTGCTGTAGAACGCATCGGCGCCAATGAAGACGGCGGCGATGTCCCCGGACTTGATCAACGGCGCGCCCAGCACACCATCGGCCAGGGCCGGACGGGTCCAGAGAAGAGCGACTGCCGCCAGCAGCGGCAGGACAAGTTTTCGGTTGCGGATCATGGTTACCTCGTCTAGCTGTCCAGCACCTCGTCAGTAAAGTTCATCGATCACTACCAGCCAACGGCGTCTGGACCGTCGGCCGTCCACCCAACATGGGAACACGGATGATTTCGCGAAGGGTCACACGTCACATTCGTCGTGTTGCGTAGCAGAAAGAGACAAAAAGAATGCAGCCCGGTCAGTTTCGACCGGGCTGTGTTTGCTACGGGCGGGTGGACGCGGTCCGCCCCTAATCCTGCGTGCGCCGTCGACGGAGGCTTGCGCCGCCCACACCCACCAGGCCCGACGCGAGCAGCGTCATGGTCAGGGGCTCGGGCACCACTGATACATTGACTCCGCGGACCGCGAAGATGGCGTCGTTGTAGTCTTCGTCGCCGCCACCCAGGATGTCCTCGAAGCCCACGACATAGGAGTACTCCGGCGGAAACACCGTCGGATCCAGTGCGCCGAACTGGGCTTCGTAATCGGCCCGGCTCCATACCAGCGCGTGCGCCAGATTGTCGTCGTTGCGGGACGCTGCACCGGTATAGAAGAAATCATCGGCCTCGGCGCAAGCAGTTCCGGGCGAGACTCCGCCCCGGTCCACGCAGATGCCGAAAATGGCCTCGGCGCCGATGGCAAGCGCGCTGTCGTCCGGATCCACGATGGTTCCGGGCGGGCCAGCATGGTTGTTGAAGAGGAACGTCGCGCTCGCCATCTCGCCCACGGTGGCGAAGTAGTACACATCATTGCTGTAGTCGGCATCGGCGCCGATGAAGACGGCGGCGATGTCCCCGGATTTGATCAGCGGCGCGCCCAATACGCCATCGGCCAGCGCCGGGCGGGCCCAGAAGAGTGCGGCTGCCGCGATCAGGGGCAGGAAGAGTTTTCGGTTGCGGGTCATTGGTAACCTCGGATTGCTGTCAAGCACCTCACGGTAGTCGTTCATCGGTCACAAACAGTCAACGGCGTCTGGACCGCCGACCGTTCTACCAAGATGCGACATCCGACCATTCTACGTAAGAGCCTGCACCACATTCTGGTGCGAGCTGTGTCACAACGAAACGCATTCTACCGCGCCCGTCTCTCCTCCCGCAGTTTCTGCCAGCGTTCGGCCTGCAATTCGGTCAGTACCGCGCGGAGCCGCTCTTCCGTACGCCGGTTGATCGAGTCCAGCCGAGGCCGCAACTCACGCATCGCAGCGCGCGATTCCTGCTGTTGCAGCCTGAGCAGGCTGTCTGCGACGGCCCGTTGCTCGGCCGTCAGGTCGAGCTGGCGTGCCAGCTGGCGGGTGTAGCGCTCGCGGAACTCGCCTGGATCGAGGCGCGGCGCCTGGCGCTCCATGTCCATGCGGCCCATGCCCTCACGCGCCATTGCCATGGGCGCCCGTACGCCCCGCTCCGGCCCCAGGACCCAGCGATCAATCGCCACGCCTGCCGCGATGCCGAACAGCAGGGTCACCAGAAGCAGGACGCCGGCGAGCA
>JAICQR010000187.1 GCA_025937755.1 Gemmatimonadales bacterium
CGTCACCTCGGCGATGTTGCGGACCTGCGCCGTCAGGTTCCCCGCCATTGAGTTCACGTTGTCCGTCAGGTCCTTCCAGGTGCCGGCCACGCCCTTCACCCGCGCCTGCCCGCCCAGCTTGCCTTCGGTGCCGACTTCACGGGCCACGCGCGTCACTTCCGAGGCGAACAGGCTCAGCTGGTCTACCATGCCGTTCACCGTGCGCCCGATCCGCAGGAACTCGCCCTTGAGCGGCCGCCCGTCGATATCCAGCGACATGCTTTGCGACAGGTCGCCCTTGGCCACCGCACCCAGCACCCGGGCCACCTCGCTGGTCGGCTGCACCAGGTCGCCGATCAGCGTGTTGACCGAGTTGAGCGGCTCGGCCCACGACCCGCCCGCGCCCCGGAGCGCCGCGCGCTGGGTGATGCGGCCTTCCTTGCCCACCACCTGGCTCACCCGGTCGATCTCGGTCACCAGGTCCTGGTTCATCTGGATGATGTCGTTGAGCGCGTCGGCCACCTTCCCCCGCACGCCCAGCCGGTTCTGCGGCATGCGCACCGTGAAGTCGCCTCGCCGCACCGCCGTCAGCAGCGCCAGCAACTCGGCGGAGTCGATCGAATCCCCGTCGTCATCGGCGCTCACCGCGGCCAGCTGCAGGACCCTGGCTTTCTCACTTTGCCGGATCCTGCCCTTCCCGCCGCCGCTGTCCCGGTTATCTGGCATCGTCCCCCCTCACGCTGCGATTGGTTCCGTTCGTTTCCAGTTCGACATTAACCACGAAGACACGAAGGACACGAAGGGAACTGCATTAACCACAGAGCCACAGAGCGCACGGAGATACCGAGCCAGGAACAGATCCAGCGGTTGTTTTTGTGGGTGTGACGCTGTCGGCGTCGCCTCGGAATGGCGCCCACAACAACAAGCAGTTCTCCGTGAGTCTCTGTGTTCTCTGTGTCTCCGTGGTTGATTTTCGTGTCTTCGCGGTTGACATCCGATCCAGCACGTCAGGCCGTCGCCGACCTGACTTTCGACTTCTCCAGTAACCGCCGTACGGCCGCGAGCAACGCCTCCGGCGCGAAGGGCTTGGACAGGAACGGCGCTCCCGCCGCCAGCAGCCCGCGCTCCACCACATCGTCACCGGTGTACCCCGAGATGAAGAGCATCGGCAACTCCGGCGACCGCTCCCGCAGCCGTCGCGCCAGCTCCCGCCCGCCCATTCCCGGCATCGCCACGTCCGTCACCACCAGGTCGATGTTCGCTCCCCGCGCCTCGAACACCTCCAGCGCTTCCTCACCCCCCCGCGCCTCCAGCACCGAGTACCCGTGCTGCCGCAGCGCCCGGCCCGTCAGCGATCGCACCATCTCCTCGTCTTCCACCAGCAGCACCAGCTCGGTCCCTCGCTCCGCCGGCTTCCGACTCCCGCCGGACACCCGCGTCACTTCCTCCAGCGATCGCGGCAGGTACACCTTGAACACCGTCCCCTCGCCCGGCTCGCTGTAGGCGAAGATGAACCCGTTGCTCTGCTTCACGATCCCGTACGCCGTCGAGAGTCCCAGCCCCGTTCCCTGGCCCACCGGCTTGGTCGTGAAGAACGGCTCGAACACCCGGCCCAGCGTGGCGCCGTCCATCCCCGCGCCCCGGTCACTCACCGCCAGCATCACGAACTCGCCCCTCGGCATCTCCACCTGAGGATGCCGCACCGCCTGAGCCTCGTCGAATTGCGCCAGCGATGTCTCGAGCAGGATGCGGCCGCCCATCGGCATCGCGTCCCGCGCATTCAGCACCAGATTGAGCACCACCTGTTCCACCTGACCCGGATCGGCATAGCAGCAGCAGGAATCGGGACAGAACCGTTCAACCAACTCGTGTGCTTCGCCCACCGAGCGCCGCAGCATCGGCAGCAGGTCGCGCACCGTGTCGTTGAGGTTAATCGTACGGGGGTGCAGCACCTGCTGCCGGCTGAATGCGAGCAGCTGTCGGGTCACGTCCGCGGCGCGCCCCGCTGCCTTTACGATCTCGTGCACGTCCGCCGCCCGGGGATCCGATTGCTCCAGGCTGTTGAGCAGGAAATCCCCGAAGCCAAGGATCGCCGTCATCATGTTGTTTACTTCGTGGGCGACGCCGCCCGCCAGCCGCCCCGTGGCCTGCATCCGCTCCGCTCGCCGCAGCTGCTCGTCGATCTTCCGGCGCTCGGTGATGTCCGCTGCGGTGACGCACACCCCGATCGGGCGTCCGCCATCCACCAGCACCGGCGCGAAGGACACTTCGAACGTGGGCCCGCTTCCATCCTGCTCCCCCGGGATGCGTTCAATTGTCACCCGTTTCCCGTCCAGGGCCTCCTTGAGCGCCGCCTCATCCACCAGCGACAACTCGCCCGCGCGAGCACCCACTCCGATCCGACCGCCAAAAAGGGACTCGCAGCGTGCCGCTGAGCTGTTGTAGAGCCGTACCCGCCCTTCCTTGTCGAGCAGGATCAGCGCCTGCCCGGTGCTTTCGAAAATGGTCCGGAGGTCGGCCTCGGAACGCCGGAGCGCTGCCTGGGTCCGCTCCTGCTTGCCTCGCTCCCGTTCCCGCTCCAGTGCCGACAACAGCGCCGGCCCGATCCGCGCCAGGTTGCTCTTCAGCAGGTAATCGGTGGCCCCGGCCTTCATGCACTGGACCGCGGTCTCTTCGTTGATGGAGCCGGTGACGATGATGAACGGCACGGTGGCGGCCCATGCGCGGGCCAGCTCCATCGCGCTCATCCCGTCGAATTGAGGAAGGGTGAAATCGGAGAGAATGACGTCCGGACGGAACTCCGCCAGCGCCGAGACGAACGCATCGCGCGTGTCAACTCGTCGGAAATCACATCCGATGTTGGCGCGCTCCAGCTCGTATTCGATCAGCTCGGCGTCCATGGGGACGTCTTCGAGCAGCAGGACTCGCAAGGCCGTGCTCGTCATCTATATCACTCGGCGGGCCGACCGCGCCGCGCGCCA
>JAICQR010000192.1 GCA_025937755.1 Gemmatimonadales bacterium
GGAGGCTGTAGGCCGTTGGCGGATATCATGGCGCAGTGAGCAGCCTAACCCGCGCTTGCAGGTGTCAGGCCGGAGCGGGCCGACGATTGGCTACATCATCGGCGCATATGGATTCGACGATAAGCCCGGCGACCTGGGAAAGTTCGCCCTGGTCCTGCACCGTGCGCCCGGCGAACCAAGTCTCGCGGTTGTGCCGGAACGCATAGGGCGGTTATCCTTAGCCCCGCGAGCGGCTCAACCGCTCATCCAGCAGCGCCCCGCGCATAGGCGGCTCTCCCAGCAGTACCCCTCTCATTAAAACAATGCGCATTACCGGTACGGCACCCTGGTGGCGCCGTCCAAACGCAAGGATCATTGTGCCTTTTAGCGGCCTCAAGCTACACCCCGCCCTCGTCCGCGGTATCAAGGATCTGGGTTACGTAAAGCCCACGCCCATCCAATCCAACGCCATCCCTCCGGCCATGGACGGCCGCGACGTTCTGGCAACCGCCATGACCGGCAGCGGAAAGACCGCGGCCTTTCTCCTGCCGCTGTTGCATCGGCTGATGGACCGGTCGCGGGGAACCACGCGGGCCCTCGTGCTCACTCCCACCCGTGAGCTGGCGGCGCAGGTCCTGGCCGACCTCGAGGATCTGGGACGTCACACGCCCGTCAAGGGAGCGGCCATCTTCGGCGGTGTGGGAATGGTCCCGCAGGAAGCCGCCTTCCGCCGGGGGGCGGACGTTTTGATCGCAACTCCGGGACGGCTGCTCGATCACCTCCAGTACCCCTACGCCCGGCTCGACTCCATCGAACACGTCGTGCTGGACGAAGCTGACCGGATGCTCGACATGGGGTTCCTGCCGGACGTAACCCGGATACTGCGCCGCCTCCCCGCTCGCAGGCAGACGCTGCTCTTCAGCGCCACCATGCCTGCGCCCATCGTGAAGCTCACTCGGGAGATGCTGCACAACGCCGCCCGGATAGACCTGCAGCGAAAGGCCGCGCCCGCCTCCGGCATCACCCAGGCGGTCTATCCGGTACCGCACCAGCTCAAGGCCGCCCTGTTCGCCACCATGCTGGAGCGGGGTGACATAAAACAGGCGCTGGTTTTCACCCGGACCAAGCACCGGGCCGACCGGATCATGAAGTATCTGGTGAAGCACGGAGTGAAGGCCGAGCGCATTCACGGCAACCGATCCCAGGCGCAGCGAACCGCCGCGCTGAGCGGATTCAAGAGCGGCGCGTTCCGCGTGCTGGTGGCCACCGACATCGCCGCCCGCGGCATAGACGTGGAGGCTCTGGGCCACGTGGTGAACTTCGATGTGCCCACGATGCCTGAAGACTACATTCACCGGGTCGGCCGCACGGCGCGAGCCGAGTCAACCGGCGAGGCCTACACCCTTGTCTCCCCCGAAGAACAGTCCGAATTGCGAGCCATCGAGCGAGCCGTCGGGAAACAATTGCCCAGAGTTATCGTATCCGGTTTTGATTATTCGGCAAAGCCGGACACCGTGCTCGAAGTACCCATCGCCGAACGCATCGCGGGCATCCAGGCGCGGAAGGCCGAGGAACGGGCCCGGGCAAAGGTTAACGCTGCCCGCCGGGCGAGGAACGAAGCAGCGGGGAAGTCGGGAAGTCGGAAGTCGGGAGGTCGGAAGCCGAGGGTGAGAAGTCGAGCCACTAGCCGATAGCCGACATCTTCAAGAACCGCGGCCCTGGAAGTGGGAACACAAAAAGGGCGGCCAGCAGGCCGCCCCTTATGCTAGTCCCTACGTTACGCTACCAGGTCCTTGAGCTTGTCCCCGGTTTCGCCTTCGCGGAGGCGGAGGAGGGCCCGGTCGCGCAGCTGGCGGATCCGCTCGCGGGTGACGCCCATCATGCGGCCGATCTCTTCCAGCGTCCGGCTATTGCCATCGTCCAGGCCGAAGTACAGCCGCAGGACCTTGGCATCGCGGGGCGGCAGGGTGGCCAGGGCGGCTTCGATGTCCGCGGTCTGGCTGTTCTGCAGGGCACTGGTATCGGTGCCCTCCTGGTCGGCGCTGCTGAAGCGCTCGATCCGCTCGTTGCCTTCGCCGTCGCGGGTGGGATGATCCAGCCGGACTGCCTCGGCATTGAGCGCGCTCAGGCTGCGCACAGCCTCGACCGTGAGGCCGGTGGCCCGCGCCAGCTCTTCGGTGGTGGGCATGCGGCCCAGCCGGTCCTTGAGCAGCGTGGTGGTGCGTCCCAGGCGGCTGAGGTCGGCGGTGCGGTTGAGGGGCACCCGAACCGGGCGGCCGTGGCGCGCAATTGCCGCCTGCACCGCCTGGCGAATCCACCAGACCGCGTAGGAGATGAACTTGACCCCCCGGTCCGGATCGAACTTCCGGGCCGCGGTCATGAGGCCGAGGTTGCCCTCGCCGATCAGGTCCACCAGCGGAACGCCGCGGTTCTGGAACTTCTTGGCCACGGACACGACGAAGCGCACGTTATGCCGCGCCAGCTTTTCCTGGGCAAGTACGTTCCCGCGGAACGCCTTCCGGGCAAGCTCCATCTCCTCCTCGCGGGTGAGGAGGGGAACCCGACTGATCTCATCCAGGTAAAGGTCGAGACTCTCACGCCCCTCATCGACCGCTCGAGCGATCGGTGCGGGGCGGACGGGACGACGCTTGGCACGCCCTCTCATCGTCACGCGACACGCCTCCTTCGGGATCCAATCCCATAAGCGCCAAGGCCGGTACGGCAGAACAAACACCGCAATATATGCCCTAAACGCCTGAAAATCAACGGTTTAGCTAAACCGAACAGGGCGTAGGGCTTAGGGCGTTGGGCGTGGGGTAACCGCGAGGACACGCCTCACGCCTCACGCCCTAC
>JAICQR010000058.1 GCA_025937755.1 Gemmatimonadales bacterium
CCTCCGGCGCCTGAGGCCGGCGGTTCCGAAGCTTTGGGCGCTCGCCCCGCTGCCTCCCTCCGGCGCCTGAGGCCGGCGGGCCGCCCCACATCGCAATGCGTCGCGGGGGATGCATCCTGCCGGGGGCGCCCGCCGAGCCACGCCGCCTGCGGGAGGCAGCGGGGCGAGCGACTTCCCGCCTTCCCGCCGTACCGCCGTACCGCCGTACCGCCTTACCGCCTTACCCCCACGCCGAGGACTGAATGCGGGTAGTGCTGCAGCGGGTGTCCCGCGCCGAGGTGCGGATCGAGGGGGAGGTGGTGGGCCGGGTTGGGCAGGGGTTCTGCCTGCTGGTGGGGTTCACGCATGGGGATACTCCCGACGCGGTTCGGTGGATGGCGGAGAAGGTTGTGGGGCTGCGGCTGTTCTCCGACGCCGATGGCAAGATGAACCTGGCGCTGGGTGACGTGGACGGCGGGGTGCTGGTGGTCTCGCAGTTCACGCTCTATGGCAACGCGGAGAAGGGGCGGCGGCCGTCGTTCATCGACGCGGCCCGGCCGGAGGAGGCGATTCCGCTGTACGAGCAGTTCCTGACTGAGCTGCGGGAGCGGGGGCTTACGGTGGCATCGGGGCGGTTCGGAGCGATGATGGAAGTGGAGCTGGTGAATGACGGGCCGGTGACGCTGATACTCGAGAAATAGTGGGAAGTGGGAAGTGGGAAGTGGGAAGTGGAACTCATGACTCTGGACTCTCAACTCTTGACTCACAACTCATTGACTCGCGTCCTCACCCTGGCCTCAACGTCTCCCCGGCGGAAGCAGCTGCTGGAGATGCTGGGGTTCGAGGTCCTGGTGCGGCCGTCGCATATCCCGGAGGAGCACCAGCCGGGGGAGGCGCCGCTGGCGTATACCGAGCGGCTGGCGCGGGCGAAGGCGGAGCACGTGCCGGGCGATTTCGTGATCGGGGCGGATACCACGGTCGTTCTCGACGGGCGGCTGCTGGAGAAGCCGGCCGACCGGGCGGACGCGGTCCGGATGCTGACGCTATTGCAGGGACGGACCCACGAGGTGGTGACCAGCGTGGCACTGGTTGCGGCAGGCGTGACGCGCACGGCGACGGACATCACCCACGTGACGTTTCGCGCGGCGGACCGGGCGTTTCTCGAGGCGTATGTGGACACCGGCGAGCCGATGGACAAGGCGGGCGCCTACGGGATCCAGGGCTACGGCGCGGCGCTGGTGGAGCGGGTGGAAGGCGATTTCTTCAGCGTGATGGGGCTGCCGGTCCGGCTCGTGCTGGGACTGCTGGCGGAGGCGGGGTGGACATACCGCTTCCAAGTGAGAAGTGAGGAGTGAGAAGTTTTACCACGAAGACACGAAGGGCAGCCACTTCCCACTTCCCACTTCCCACTCACACTATCCGATAGACCTCCACCGCCGTCGCCTTTCCGCGTAGCGCGGGGCCCTCCACTTTCTCGAAGCCTGATGGATCCCTCACAGCGGCCCGCACGGCGTCGCTGGCGAGGATGATGCCGCCCTCGGCGATGCTGCAGAGGCGCGCGGCGATGTTCACGGCGTCGCCCAGGACAGTGTATTCCAGCCGCCGGGCGCTACCGATGTTGCCGGCGAACGCCTCGCCATGGTTGATGCCGATCCCGACACTGAGCGTGGGCCGCCCGGCCTCGCGCCACCTGCCATTGAGCATCTCCACCGCTTCCTGCATGGCCCTCGCTGCCGCCACCGCCTGGTCCACATCATCCACGTGGGCGATAGGTGCACCCCACAACGCCATGATGGCGTCGCCGATGAACTTGTCGAGGGTGCCGCCATGCTCGAAGATGAGCTCGACCATTACCGAGAAGTAGTCGCTCAGCAGCGTGGCGGTCTCCTCAGGGGACAGGCGCTCAGCGAGTGAGGTGAAGCCACGGATGTCGGCAAACAGCACGGTGACGGGCCGGCGCTCGCCACCAGGGCGCACCGAAGTCAACTGCTGGGATATCTCCGCCGCGACATTGGGCGCGAAGTAGCGCTCGAAGTTGGAGCGCACCATGGTCTCCCTGCGGAGCCGGTCGGCGTAGCGGCTGTTGGCGATGGCCATGCCGGCAATCCCGCTGAACGCCACCAGGAACTGCAGGTCCTCGTCCGAAAACGAGTGCACCGCGGTGAGATTATCGACGTAGAGCAGCCCTATCGGGTCATCGCCGGCGCCAAGGAGGGGACAGCACATGGCGCTCTGAACCCGCTGGAGCACGATGCTCTGGCCGGTGAAGCGCTCGTCGTCAGCCGCGTTGTGGGAGAGCACCGCGACGCGCTCCTGCATCACCTTCCGGGCGATGCTGCGGGGCACGTGCTGCATCGCGGCATCGGGTAGCCGGGCACGGGTGAGGCGGGGCACGAGTTCGCCGGCAGTCTCGTGCGTCAGCAGCACCGACACCCGGTCCACGTTCATGATCTCGAACATGGTGTCGGCCACGGTGGCCAGGAGCTTGTCGAGATCGAACTCGCCGGCGAGTCGCTGGGAGATCTCGAGCAGCAGCGACAGCTTGCGCTCGGTGCGCTCGCGGTCGTCGCGGGCCGTGACCCGAAGCTGGCTGGCGGGTGCGCGGCGATCCACCAGGATGGCGCCGGGCGCCACCGGGACTTCGCTGACAATGGTGCTGCGCGGAGTAGCTCCGCCGATGCCTTCGGCGGGCGTTTGTCCGGCGTGGGCGCCAGCGTCAAGCACTTCCTCGAGCTGGAAGACGACTTTGCCGAAGGTGATGGAGTCCCTCGGCAGCATCAGGCCGATGGCGATGCGAGCACCGTTGATGGCGGTGCCATTGGAGCTGCCCAGGTCGCGGACCTGGACGCCGTCGGGGATGGCGGTGAGTTCAGCGTGGCGGCGGCTGATGGTGGGGTCGTAGAGGGCGATATCACTGGCTATGCCGCGGCCGACGATGACGCTGCGACCGTCGGGGAGATCGAATGTCTGGCTGCCTTCGACGGCGGCGAGGCGATAGCTCGGCATTGCAGGAATATAGAGGCGGCTCGGCGGCTCGGCGGCTCGGCGGCTCGGCGGCTCGGCGATCGCGGGTACGGGACGGATCACGCTGTCAACCCGACCGCCGTGACCGCCTTGACCGCCTGTTGCCACGTCGTCTTCGGGAAATGGCACGGACGCGACCGCCTTGGCGTCAGCCACCCGCCAGTTCCAGCGCCAGCAGCACCGCGCGCGCCTTGGCTTCGGTTTCCCTCAATTCATTCTCGGGCACCGAGTCCGCCACGATTCCGGCGCCGGCCTGGACCCACGCCTTGTCGCCCTTGATCACGGCGGTCCGGATGGCGATGGCAGTGTCCAGGTTCTTCCCGCCCCAGCCGATGTAGCCGATGGCGCCGGCGTAGGGACCGCGCCTCACCGGTTCCATTTCATCGATCAGTTGCATGGCACGGACCTTGGGTGCGCCGCTGACGGTGCCTGCCGGGAATGCCGCCGCCAGCGCATCCAGCGCAGTCTTGCCCTCCGCGAGCCTGCCACGCACTTCGCTCACGATATGCATGACGTGTGAGTAGCGCTCGATGGTCATGAACATCGGGACATCAACGCTTCCATAGGCTGACACACGGCCCACGTCGTTGCGGCCGAGGTCCACCAGCATCAGGTGCTCGGCTCGCTCCTTGGGATCGGCGAGGAGTTCCTGCTCGAGTGCGAGGTCCTCCGCCTCGGTAGCGCCGCGGGGCCGGGTGCCGGCGATGGGACGCACGGTGACGATGTCGTCCTCGACCCGCACCAGCACCTCGGGCGAGCTGCCCACGAGGTGGAGATCGTCGAGCTGCAGCAGGAAGAGATAAGGCGCCGGGTTGAGGGCGCGGAGGTAGCGATAGGCCAGGAGGGGATCAGGGGCGGAGACGTCGAACCGGCGCGACAGCACAGCCTGGAAGATGTCGCCGGCACGGATGTGGTCCTGGAGGTCCGAGACATGGTCGAGGAAACTGCTATCCACAGATGAAACTGATGACTGCAATGATGACGCTGATGGGTCCGTGCCATCTCCTGGCTGCCGAAGTGTCAGGTGGGCGAGTTCGTTTGGTGTTCTGAGCCGCGTTGTCCAGTCGGCGATGCGATTGACGGCGTGGTCATACGCCTCGTCAAGTTCCTCCCCGGTCAATCGCACGTTGGCGATGATGAGGGCGCGGTGGCGGAGGTTGTCGAATGCCACCACGGTGTCGGCGATCATCACCACGGCGTCGGGGATGTCGCGATCGTCGGTCGGGCCGTCGCCCAGGTTCTCCAGCGATCGGACGATGTCGTAGCCCAGAAATCCGACCGCGCCGCCGGTGAACCGGGGCAGGCCCGGCACATCCACCGGCGGTGCCTGGCGCATGATGCCGGCGAGATGGTCGAGCGGCACCACGTCGCCCGGCTGCGGCTGCCAGCCGACCAGCGGGGTCCAGTGCTCCACGGCACTGCCGCGATAGCGCCAGGCCTCCGAGGGCTCGGTGGCGAGGAAGGTGTAGCGGGCCCAGCGCTCGCCGCCCTCCAGCGATTCCAGCAGGAAGCCGAAGCCGCCACGATGAAGCCGAGCGAAGGCGGCGACCGGTGTCATGGTGTCGAGCACCAGTTCTTCCACCAGCGGAATGACGGCTCCGGGACGCGTGAGCGCCCGGAACTGCTCGCGGGTCAGCATGCCTGCGGCATCAGCGCGGCGCCCCGACGAGGTAGGTACCGGACTGGGTGATCTCGGCGCGAAGGAGGTCGGTGGCCGGGCGATGCGAGGTGATGAACGTGACCTGTTCTGCATCGAGCCGGCCGATGGCGAGGGTGCGCTCGAAGGCGATGTTGCTGCCGTGGGTGACGCGCGCCTCGGCGGGTGCCAGAAAGTGAACAGCGTAGTGAAATGTGAGCGTGGCAGTGGCGAATGGGTGGCTGGTCTCGATGGTGACGCCATACAGGCCTGGAAGCGGGCGGACGGTGATAGTGACGTCGGAGCCGCCGCTGAAGGCCAGCGAGTCAAAGCGAACTTCGGCGAAGACAGCATTGTCGGGGAATCCGTGGCGCACCACCACCGTGCGGGGAATCCCGGCCTGGGCGGTGACGGTGGTGTCGGACGGCTGGGCGCCGGCCACCTCGAGCTCCACAACGGACGCTGCCGGAAGGGTGCCGAGGGTCGTGCCGGTCTGGCCCGGCAGCGGGGCGGGCTCGGCGCGGCGGCGGCCACCGCAGGCCGCGAGCAGCAGGATGCAACAAGAGAGAATGGTGCTGCGTTTCGCCGAGCTTGCCCTGCTCACCGCACCCCCGAATATTCCGCCCAATGACGCTGCGCCCACTGATCCTCCGCTCGCTGAGTTTGCTGTTGCCGGGAGTGCTGGCCGGGGCGACGATGCTGCAGGCCCAGGACTGGAACTCGGCCGCGGCGCTCGACCTGGCGCGGAGCGGCGCTGAGGCCCGGGACCGCGCGCTGGCCGACTCGTCTCTCACCAGCTACCACACCACCGCCCGCGGATTTGTCTTCTTCCAGGCGCAGGTGGGCGAGGAGGGACTGCGCGAGCCGCCCCGCCTGGTGAAGGCGGACCAGCTGGTGGTGGAAGTGTATTGGCGCGCCCCGAACCAGAGCAAGCAGGTGGTGATCGGCTGGCGCGACGGCAACTACCTGCCCACCGACATCAGCTACCATCGCGATCACCTCGGCATCGTCACCAACAACTTCGGCGAACAGATCCGGATCGGCGAGGGCGACGAGGTGCGGGACGTGCCGCATCCGCTGTCGGCTCGCGGGCTGGACCTGTACGACTTCGCGCTCACCGACTCGCTGACGGTGCAGGGTGCGGGCGGCACGGTGCGGCTCCGGGCGCTGTCGGTGCGGCCGAAGGACTTCGGCGCGCCCCGGGTGGTGGGGACGCTGTTCCTCGACATGGCCACGTCGCAACTGGTGCGATTCCGCTTCAGCTTCACGCCCGCGGCGTATCTCGATTCGCAACTGGAAGACATCTCGATCACGCTGGAGAGCGCCAACTGGGAAGGGCGCTACTGGCTGCCGTGGCGGCAGTCGATCGAAATCCGGCGGCGATTCAGCTGGCTGGATTTTCCCGCGCGGGGAATCATCCGGGGCCGCTGGGAGATCGGCGACTACGAGTTCAACGTCCCCCTGCCGGACCAGCTGTTCACCGGGTTCAGCATCGCGGGGCTGAGGCAGCCGGGTGGTCCGGACTCGCTGTTCCACGAGCCGATCGACGAGGCGGTCGAGGGGGTGAGCCGGCCGCTCGAGGCGGAGGAGATGGCCGCACTTCGCGCTGATGTGGAGCGGATTGCGGGGGCCACACTGCTGAGCGGACTGCCCACTTCGCGGATCGGCGGTGGCGGGGTGAGCGACCTGGTGAAGGTGAATCGGGTGCAGGGGCTGGCTCTGGGGGCGCGCGCGGTGGTCGGGCTTGGACGCAACCGGATCCAGCTGCGCCCGGCGATCGGCATCGGCACGTCAGACGAACGGGTGACCGGCGGGCTGGAGCTCCGGGTGGGACAGGGCGCAACGCAGGTCTCGGCGCTGGCGCGGCGCACCGTGGCGGATGTGGGCGACGTACCGGTGATCGCACCGGCGCTCAACTCGATCCTGGCGCAGGAATTCGGCAAGGACTACGGCGACTACTACCAGCTGGACGAGGCGCGGCTGGCCGTGCGGCAGCGCCTGGGCGGACGGCACGCCATGGAGCTCAGCGGCGGCCGGGTGCGGGCACGTCCCCTGGAGATCCGGTACCAGCCGGCCCATGGCACCTATCGCCCCAATCCGGCGCTGGGCGGTGTGGGGGCGTACTCGGTGGGGCGGCTGCTGGTGGAGCGGGGCGGCCGAGGCGGGGTGGCGACCACGGGCGACGTGACCGGGTCGGTGGCGCTGGAAGGCGGGACCGGACCCACCGACTACCTTCGCGCGAGCCTGGAGGCGGAGCTCACGTACCCGCTGGGCGGATCCGAGGTTCTGGTGGCGCTCCGGGGTGGCACGGCGAGTGCTGGGCTGCCCGACTACCGCAGCTTCGTGCTGGGCGGGCGAAGCACGCTGGTGGGCGAGCCGTTCCGGGCGTTCGGCGGCAGGTACATGGCGCTGGGGCGGGTCGAGTGGCGATTCCAGGCGCCGGTGCCTGCCATTCCGCTGGGATCGTTTGCCTCTACCGGCAGGGAAATGACGGTGGCGCCGTTTTTCGCGGCGGGGTGGGCCGATGGACGGATAGACGGACAGACGGACGGTCGGATGGTGCCGTGGACTGACTCTGACGGGGTGAGGCCGGTGGCGGGGGTGGCGCTGGAGCTGTTCATGCAGCTGATCCGGGTGGAAGCTGGGGTGGCGCTGCGAACCGGCGAGGTCGGCTTCACGGTGGATATCAACCGGGAGTGGTGGGGAGCGCTCTAAACCGCTAGTGGGGAGTGGGAAGTGGGAAGCGAGGGGCAGGGTGGTAGTTTTGGGTTGTCTTTCTGAACCGGGATGGGGAATGCATTTCACTGATGAATGGCTGGCGCCGACGCTGGAGCCGTTGCTGCCGGCGGATACGCTGGCGTCGCTGCGCGAGGGGACCGCTGCGGGCAGTTCGCTCTGGGAAGCCGTGGTCAAACGCCGCCTGCTGACCGACGACCAGGTGCTCGAGGCGGCGGCGGCGCGGTTTCGGATGCCGGTGCTGCCGCCGGGGGCGCCAGCGCAGGCGGTCACCGACGTCATCAGCGAGTCGGTGGCGCGCCGTTTCAACGTCCTGCCATTCCGCATCTCCGATTCCCATCTCGACGTCGCCACCTACAACCCGTTCGATCTCGACGCCGAGAAGGGGCTGGCGTTTGCCAGCGGGCGCGACGTGCGGCTGCACCTTGCGAGTCCGTCGCAGATCCGGGAGGGGCTGAGCGTGCTCTTCCCCAGCGAAGATGCGGTGGCCAAGCTGCTGGGCGGCCTGGATCGGGGCGCGGCAGTGGAGCAGCTGGAGGACGACAGCGACGACATCGGCGCTTCCGCCGAGGAAGCGAGCCACGCTCCGATCGTCCGGCTGGTGGACATGATGCTGGCAGACGGCATCGCGAGCCGGGCGAGTGACGTGCACGTTGAGCCGATCGAGGGCGGCGTGGCGGTGCGCTACCGTATCGACGGCGTGCTGCGGCAAGTGATGAAGGTCCCGCGCTCGGCCGGAATCCCGCTCATTTCCCGGCTGAAGATCATGTCGGGGCTCGATATCGCTGACCGGCGCCGGCCGCTGGACGGACGGGCACGAGTCTCGGTGAACGGGCAGCCGGTGGATCTGCGGGTCTCCTCGCTGCCATCGGCCACAGGTGAGAAGGTCGTCATCCGGATCCTGAACACCAGCGAGACGATTCTCGACCTGACGTCGCTGGGTCTGTTCGACGACGAGCGGCAACTGGTGACGTCGCTGCTGGATGCCAAGGAAGGGATCCTGCTGGTGACGGGCCCGACAGGATCGGGCAAGACGACCACGCTTTACTCGGCGCTGAAGCTGGTGCAGAGCGAAGGGGTCAACATCGTCACCGTGGAAGACCCGGTCGAGTACAAGCTGGGCGAGAACATCGTGCAGGTGCAGGTGCAGGAGAAATCGGGGCTGACGTTTGCGACGGCGTTGCGCTCGATCCTGCGGCAGGACCCCGATGTGGTGCTGGTGGGCGAGATTCGCGACGTTGAAACGGCGCAGATCGCGGTGCAGGCGTCGCTCACCGGCCACCTGGTACTGAGCACGCTGCACACCAACGATGCAGCCAACGCGGTGACGCGGCTGGTGGACATCGGGGTGGAGTCCTACAAGCTGGCGTCGGCGCTGCGCGGCGTTATCGCCCAACGGCTGCTGCGGCGGTTGTGCCTCAACTGCCGGACGACCGAAGGCGTCAAGGTTCCGGAGAAACTGCGCCGCTACCTGGGCAATGATGCCAAGCTGTATCGCGCGGTGGGCTGTGCGGATTGCGCCTCCACCGGCTACCGGGGCCGGCTGGCGATCATCGAAACGATGGTGATGACGCGCGAACTGGAGGCGCTGGTCGGTGAGGGTGCGACAGCGGACAAGCTTCGGACGCAGGCGCGCAGCGCCGGGATGCGCAATCTGTTCGAAAGCGGGCTGCGGCATGTCGAGGCTGGTCACACGACCATCGACGAGTTGCTGCGGGTAACGGAAGTGCCGGCTGAAGGGCCAGGCGGCGATACAGGCGCGTCAGCGGCTCGGCGGCTCGGCGGCTCGACGAAGTCCGGGAGCCGAGAAACGAGCGTCGAGCGTCGAGAGCCGAGAGCAGGGCAGGCAGTGGTGCGGGAGGACGAAGCGCTGCTGGGCTTTGACCTGCTGGAAGACGGCGCAGGCGAAGCCGCGGCGCCGGTGACAGCGGCCGAGGGGAAGGGCACGGTACTGCTGGTGGAGGACGAGGAGAGTCTGCGGCTGGTGATCCGGGACCTGCTGGAGCGGGAGGGGTATCAGGTCGCCGAGGCTGTGGACGGGGTGCAGGCGCTGGACCAGGTGGACCGGGTCGCGCCCGACGCGCTGATTCTCGACCTGAACCTGCCGAGGCTGGACGGCTACAGTGTGCTGCAGCAGCTGCGGTCGCGGCCGCAGACGGCGGACCTGCTGGTGATGGTGCTGACCGCGAAGGGGGATGAGGACAACGAGGTCAAGGTGTTCGAGCTCGGCGCCGACGACTTCCTGCAGAAGCCGTTTCGTGCGCGCGCGCTGGCCGCGCGGCTCGATGCGCTGCTTGCACGCCGGAAACCTGCTTCTTGATCTCGTCTCGCATGCGCTGTCGCTGTCTCTCAAGCGCCACTCGCACTGTCGCTGCTTCGCATGCGCCACTCGCACTGTCGCTCACTCTGGCGCGCCGCTGGAGAAAGGGACAGACCGCTTTCGGGCCACCGCGGTCGCGCCGTCGTGAGCGACAGCACGAGTGGCGCGCCGGGCTTCGGTAGCATTGGCTAGCGTTCGCGTAGCCCTGGTTGACGTGCTCGTCCTTCGATCGGGCGACTCCGGCCTCGAATGCCTCATGTTGCGACGCGCTTCCGGCGGGCGATCGCCTGGGTCGTGGGAGGGGGTGCACGGGATGGTGGACGAGGGCGAAGATCCGGTGGCCACGGCGTTGCGCGAGCTTCGGGAAGAGACGGGGCTGGTTGCCCAGCGGCTCTACAACCTGAGCCGAGTGGAGATGTTCTACCGGCATGGGAGCGACGAGGTGTCGCTGGTGCCGGTGTTTGCGGCGATTGTTTCGCCTGACGATGATGTGACGCTCAGCGAGGAGCATGACGCCGCGATGTGGCTGCCGCTGGACGCCGCGCGGCGGCGGGCGTCGTGGCCCCGGATGGGGCGGGCGCTCGAGGACGCGGGACGGCTGCTCGCTGGCGGAGATGCGGGGGCGATGGAGGGGGAGCTGAGAGTTGATTGACATTCACAACTCGCCACGAGTCTCCTTCCGGCGGCTCGGCGGCGGCGGACTTCGTCCGCCCTGGGCGATAGGCCGCCACGCCGCCTCCAGGAGACATCGTGGCTCGTGAGCATGCGCCCATGAGGCGGCTTCTACTTGCTTCGATGCCGCTGGCCATGCTGCTCACGCCCCCGGCCTCGTCGGCGTGCATCAAGCTCACCAAGCCCGGGACGGTGGTGCGGGGCGAGGCGCAGATCTGTCCCGGGCGGTACCGGATCGCGGACTCGGCGGAGCAGGGCGTGATCGTCGTGGCCGGCACCGGCACGCGGCTGGACCTGACCGGCGTGACGCTGCTGAGCGGCGACACGCTGGCGCATGAGTACACGGGGATCGGGCTGCTGGTGCGGGGCGCGGAGCGGGCGACGATCATCGGCGGCCGGATCAGCGGCTATCGCTTCGGGATCCGGATCGAGGGTGGGAGCGGGCACCGCGTGCTGGATTCCGAGCTGTCGGGGTCGCGCTCGCAAGCCCTGCATTCCACCCCACAGGTCTACGACGAGCGCGACTGGCTGGACATCTTCCGTCCCGACACGTTCGAGCTGTATGGCTCGGCGCTGTATCTCAAGGGCACGGATCGGGTAGAAGTCCGCGGCATCACCGCCAACTCAGCGCAGAACGGGATCGGGCTGTTCGAGGCCCGGGGGAGTTTCATCGCCGACAACGACGTCTCCAGCAATTCCGGCTGGGGCATCCATCTCTGGCGCTCCTCAGGCAATACGATCATCCGCAACGCCGCGCACCACAACGTGCGATGCGAGAGCGAGCGCTATCGCCGAGGCTGCGACTCGGCCGGGATCCTGCTTCGGGAATCGAGCGACTCCAACGTGATCGCCGACAACGACCTGAGTTACTCGGGCGACGGCTTCTTCCTGAGCGGGCACCGGCCCTACGTGACGCCGTCGATCGGCAACCTGGTGATCCGGAACGACGCCTCGCATTCGTACCACAATGCCTTCGAGTCGAC
>JAICQR010000065.1 GCA_025937755.1 Gemmatimonadales bacterium
GGCGAGGTCCACGCTGTCGCCCAGTGCGCGGATGCTCACCGGGCCATCCAGCCGCCGGTTCTCCACCTTGCTGGCGCCGAGGTAATACGGCACCGCCGCCTCCAGGGTCATGACCTGGTTGCCGGTGCGCCAGAGCATGATGTCGGCGTTGAGGCGGCGATCGGCGTAGTTGAGGACGCCGGCGAGGTACGGCAAGTGGGAGTCGCCGATTGCCAGGCCGTCCAGCTGGGCGCTGCCGGTGAAGGTCGGCTCCGCCTTGGTGCCGCCGAGCTGGAAGCTGCCGCTCAGGCGGCCCTGCACCCCGCCCGGATCGTGGCCCGCGATGGCGTACAGCGACTTGAGGTCGAGCCCGAACGCGTCGATCGTCATGTCGCCAGCGCCCTCGAACGGCAGCCGGCCGGCCACCCGGACTTCGCCACTGCGATCCAGCGCGGCGATCACCGTGGTGTCGAGCAGCGGTGCGCTGTCACCCAGCGCGAAGGTGGTGGGTTGCAGCAGCCGCCACACGCCGGGCGCGAGATCGGCGCGGAGCGTGTCGATGCCCAGCAGCATGGAATCGCCCAGCCTCAGCCAGCCGGCCCCGTCGAACCGCGGACCGTTGCCCACGCCGGTTCCCGCGCTCCACGAGACCGAGTCCATGGTGCCGTCCAGCACCAGCCCCAATGAGTCGAAGCTCCACGGGGTACCGACGGTATCGGGCTGCACCGTGAATGAGTCCGCCCGCACATCGAGATGCACCCGCCCGCCATCGCCGCCCGCGGAGCCAAACGAGCCCGACAGCCTCGGCGAGCGATATCCCTGGAAGGCCAGGTCGCGCGCATCGAATGACCCCACCACCGCCAGCGAATCGAGGTTGCCGCTCAGGGCCAGCGCGCCTGTGGCGGTACCGGCAAGTGGTACCTCCCAGTGCCGGGCGCTGTCGCGAGTGTCGCCGGTGAGCGCCAGCAGCAGCGAGTCGAAGGCCACCAGACTGTCTGCGGCGAGCCGGAAACTCATCACCCCCTCGTGCGGCGCCGCCCACCCCAGGGTTCCGGCGCCTCCGGCGCGCGCGCCTTCCCATTCGGTGTAGAGCGTGTCGACCGTGATGATGCTGTCGGCCGCCGCGGCCCGTGCGAACAGCGTGTCGATGGTCCACTCGCGCACCGCGCTCCGCCGCAGCACCAGCTCCAGGCTGCCCTCGGGCGCGGTCATGCTGTCGATCGTTCCACTGGCCAGCGCACTGCCGGTGAGGCTGGTGCGCACACCCTTCCCCTGCAGCGCCTGGAGGTCGAGCCCGGAAAACTGGACCGAGAGCGCGTCGGCGCCCCAGCGGGGCGGCATCATGGTCATGCCGCCGACGGCACGGATGGTCCCGATCTCGCCGGTGAGGTCGGCGTCCACCTGCATCTGCTCCAGCGTGCCGCTCATCGCCAGCCGGCCCCGTACTTCACCGGTCGTGGCCAGCCCGGGGAATCCCCGCCGGATCCCTTCGAAGTCGAGCGGCTCCAGCGCGACATCGAGGTCCACCCCGAGCACTTCGCCCCTGGTGTCGAGCCGCACCTGGCCGGTGAACGCACTCACCGGACGGTCGCCATCGTGGTGGCGTGCGTTGCCGACGAAGGTGACGTTGCGCATCGGCCCGTTGAGCGTACCCACCGCTTCCAGCCGGCCGGGCACCTTCACCGCTGGCGCAATCCGTTCGACCGTGCCGAGGTCGATGTTCGACTGTCGCAACCGGACCCGATCGAAGTAGAGTCCCTCCGGCTGGCGGAAACCGACCACGCCCTGGGCCACGATGCTGCTCACCGGATTGCCCGCAACTTTCGCGTCGGCGAAATCCCAGTCCACTGCGATCTGCATCCGGTCGAGCCAGCCGGTGCCCGCCAGCGTACCGCTCACCGTGCCGTAAAACGGCAAAGTGTCTGCATAGGGACGGGCATGGTCGAGGTCGAACCGGGTGAGGATCAGGTCCATGTCCCGGAAGCCGAGGCCGCGGTCCTTGTCGAGGATCGCCACCAGATCGCCGGTCACCCGCTCGGCGCCGCGTCCGAGGTCCAGCTGTTGCAGCACGTACTCGGTGCGCCGGCCGGTGATCGACTTGGCCGCCATCACCCCGCTGCCGGTGAAGCCGGGGAAGTCGGGTGAGACCCAGCGCAGGTCCGCCAGGTCCACCCGGGGCGACTCCAGCTGGAAGTCGTAGAGAATGGTGTCCTGGGGCCAGGTGACCGCACCGCCGCCGGTGAAGTCGGTGCCGGGCAGGCTTCCGTGCTCCAGGCTGAAGATCGCGCTGTCTCCCCGAAGCCGGACCCGTCCCTCCAGCGCAGTGACGGTCACGGCCGGATCGCTGATGCGCGCGGCCAGGGAATCGAGATCGAGCGTGAACGGCCGGCCCTCGGGCGATGAGATCAGCAGTCGTGACATCACCGTGGTGAGATCTTCCAGCGCGATCACCCGGCGATAACCTTCCGGCGTTTCCTCGATGATGCGTCCGGGCTTGGCGCGCTCAAAGGCCAGCGCACTGTCCAGCTGGGCCGGAGTCCACTCCGGCCTGGGCCGCCAGGGCATCGCAATTCGCAGCGTCGCATCCCGGAGCCGTACGTTGCGGAACATCACCAGCGGCGCGGGGCCGGTACGAGGCTCGCCCTCGCCTAGTCGCAGCACGTCGGCGTAGTTCATCCGCCCACTGTGGTGCTGGATGATGTGGATGGTGGCGCGATCGGCCTCGAGTTCGCCCAGCACGATGTCGCCGCCGAGGAGCCGGGGAATCGAATAGGACACTCGTGCGCGCGGCAGCGCCGCCAGCAGCACGCCCTGGGTATCGCGCACCACCACGTCTTCCAGGATGAGGCTGGAAAGAAACGATCCCGAGATCCGTCCCACGTCGATCGTGCCGTTGACCACCCGGTCCAGTTCGGCCGACACCACCCGCGCCAGCAGATCCCGCCCCGGTGGTGTCAGCGTCATGCTCGTGACGATCCCGAGCACGGTGGCCACCGTGCCCAGCAACAACACGAACAGGAAGCGCGCAGGGCGGAATTTCATGGGCTAGAACGGCTGCCCGACCGCGAAGTGGAAGGTGAATTCGTTCCGGTCTTCGAGGCGGTAGGGCGAACGGCCGGGATCAAGGGTGAGTTGCCCGTCGGGCTCTACCACATAGAACCGGCCCTGCTGCAGCCCCAGCGGGTTGTAGCCGACGTCGAACCGGGCCGGCCCCAGGGGAGTGGACACCCGGATCCCGATGCCCGGTGTGATCCGCAGGTCCACCGGCGTCGCGCCCCGCTGCCATACACCGCCCACGTCCACGAAGGCCGCCAGCCGGAGCCGCTCGCTGAAGATCGGTGACGGGATGCGGAGTTCGAGGTTGGCCACCGCCAGCGTGTTGCCGCCGGTCGCCGCGATCTGGACCGTGTCGGGATGCAGCGGCTGGCCCAGGCCATCCATCGAGTCGACGTGCGCCCGGCTGGCGTAGTAGACCACCGGTCCCAGCTGATTGCGCTGATAGCCACGCACGTCGTTGGGCCCGCCGCCATAGAACCGCTGCTCCGGTGGCACGAACGGTACATCACTGCCCGCGAGGTGCACCGGCGAGAAGGTCATCCCGCCTCGCACCCGCCAGCTCAGCACCACGTCCCGCACTATCGGGCGGTACCAGGCGTAGTCGGCCAGCACCCGGGTGAACTGCTGGTCCGACGACGACCCGATGTAGCGCGACGCCAGCGTGACTTCCGCCGTCGCGACGTACCCGCGAGTGGGATTGACCGGGTTGTTGGCCCGGGGGATCGTGGCCGTGGCGCTGAGCGTCGCCAGACGCTGGGTCCGGCTCAGGAACGCGACGTCCACCGGCTCGCAGCTGTTGAAGAAGGCGCAGAAGCTGAAGGGCGATGCCACCGTCCGGCCGAACAGCATGGTGTAGGTCAGCGCCACGGGCAGCCGCCGAACCGGCGTCTCCCGGGTGATGCCGACGCTGGCACCGATCTCGTGCCGGCGATACACCTTGAACTCCGAGCGCCGCTCCACAAACCCGGTCATCACCAGCGTGTTGTTGGGCGAGAGAAATGCCGGCCGCCGCAACGCGGTCGTGACGCCGTAGTTCAGCAGGCTCGAGCCGATGGTATCGTCAGCGATGGGACTGCAGATGCTGTCCTCGAATCCCCAGTCGAGCGGGCTGCCTACGCCGACCTTGGACACTCGCCCTGTGATGTCGAGGATCCGGCCCGCGCCCACGAAGTCGCGGAACGTGATGCCGGCGCTGCCGCGAAGGCAGTCGTTGCTGCCGTAGCCCACGCTGGCTCGGGCCCGCCTGGGCGGACTCTCGGTAACCTGCACCCTGAGCGGCACCTGTTCGTCGCCCGGCACGAAGCGGGCGGTGTCGAGCTGCACCGATGCCAGGCGGAACAGGTTGGCGCCGTACAGGTTGCGCTGGCTCTCGAAGAGGTCGCTTTCGGAGTACCATTCGCCCGGGCGGGCCGTGATGAGGCTGACGACAGTAGAACCATCCACTCGCTCCTCGCCCTGCACCTCGACACTCCCGATCCGGGCCCGCACCCCCGGAATCGCATCCAGCGTGACTCTCGCCTCGAGCTCGGAGGTCCGCACCACGTAGCCCACCAGCACATCGGCCGAGGGATAGCCCCGGTTGCGGAGCCGCCGGGCGATACTGTCGGCCGAGGCCTGCATCGCCGCGCGGTTGAAGATGTCGCCCTCGACCAGCGGCAGGTCCACGTCGAGGTTCTCGCGAACCTCCGGCGCCAGGGTATCGAGACCGTTCACGGTGAGCTGCGAGACCCGGATCGGCTCGCCTTCGGTGATATTGAAGGTGATGAAGACATCCTCGGCGGTCCGCTCGACCAGTGTGTCCACCTGGACCGAAGGAAATCCGCTCCGCTTGTACAGCACCTCGATGCGGAGCACGTCCTGCTCGAAGTCGCGCTGGTTGAAGTAGCGCTTGGCACCGAGGCCGAGCCACCGCAGCAGACCCGAGGTGGCGAAGAGCGCCGACTTGGTGGTCTCGATGCTCGATGCGAGCAGTTGCGAGGAGATGTTGTCGTTGCCGGTGAAGTCCAGCTGGCGTACGACAAGGGCGTCGGTACGTTCCTGCGCAGACGCGACGGCGGGCAGGGCGGCCTGGAGCATGCAGGCCAGCACCAGCGCCGCGCCGCGGAGTCGCAGCGCCCGTCCCCGAGGTAACTGTCCAAAAAACAAACGCATTACGCTCCCAGCGGCGCGCCGGCCACCGCGCATTCCTCGTTGACGAGCAGTTCTAAGGCCCGTAGTTTGACCAACTTACGTTCAACTGTCAACTTTTTGACGAGTCCGCCATGCGCCGTCTTGCAATTCTGCTGGTTCTGGTCGCCGCCGCCTGCGCCGATGCCGGCCAGGATTCGGGGACACTTCGATATTACCTGACCGCGGACCCGGTCAGCCTCGATCCGGCGCTGTCGACCGACGTGCAGTCGGGCGAGATGATCACCATGCTCTTCGACAACCTCGTGCGCTTCGACGTGGATGCGAAACTGGTGCCCGGCATTGCGACCCGCTGGGAGGTGGACTCGACCGCGTCGGTGTACACCTTTCACCTCAGGTCGGGGGTCACTTTCCATGATGGCCAGCCGCTGACGGCAAAGGACGTGGAGGCCTCGATCCTTCGAGCCCTGGCACCTGGATCCCGCGGGCGCCACTGGCCGCTCCAGCCGATCCAGGGAGCGAGCGACTACGCGGAGGGCCGCGCCGGCGGCATCAGCGGCCTGGTGGTCCCCGACGACTCCACCGTGGTATTCACCCTGCGCGAACCGCTCAACATCTTCCCCAAGTTCCTCGCCATGCCGGTGGCGGCCATTGTCCCCGCCTCGGCGGGCGCCGACTTTTCCGGCAATCCGCTCGGCAGCGGGCCCTGGAAGTTCGTGAGCTGGCAGCACGACAACGCGCTGCTGTTCGCCGCCAATGAGTCCTACTGGGGCGGGCGCCCTGAAAGCGACTCGATCCGGGTGCGAATCATCCCCGAGGCCTCGACCCAGGCCGCCGAATTCGAGACCGGCCAGCTGAGCGTCGTGGAGATTCCCTTCAGCGAGACCCAGCGCTGGGAACAGGAGCACGGCGACCTGCTCCAGCGGCGCGCCGCGATCCGGGACTTCTACATCGCCATCAATACCACCCGCGGTCCTCTCGCCGATGTCCGGGTGCGCCGGGCCCTCAACCACGCGGTCAACGTCGAGACCATCCTCAGCACCATCATGGCCGGACGGGGCGTCCGCGCCGCCGGTGCCATTCCCCCCGGTGTGAGCGGCCACGACCCCTCACGGAAGCCGTACGAGTACGATCCGGAGCGGGCCAGGCAGTTGCTGGCCGAGGCCGGCTACCCCGACGGCTTCCCGCTCCAGCTCTGGCGCTCGCAGCGCACCGAGATCGCCCGGGTCTCCCAGGCGGTGCAGCAGGCGCTCGGCGCGGTGGGCATCACGGTGGAGATCCTCGAGCGCGACGCCACCAGCGTCCGCGCCGCCGTGAGGAATGGCGAGACCGATCTCTTCATCGGTGACTGGTACGCCGACTACCCCGATCCCGAGAACTTCACCTGGCCGCTCTTTCATTCGCGCAATCACGGCCCGGGCGGCAACTACGCCTTTCTCTCTGATCCGGCGCTGGACGCGATGATCGTCGAACTGCGGACCACCACCGACGAGGCCCGCAAGGAGGAACTTGCACGCCTGGTGGACACCCGCGTGTTCGAGCTGGCGCCGTGGATTTTCCTCTGGTTCCCCGAGGACATGTGGGCCACCCAGCCAGATCTCAGCGGCTGGCGGATCCCCGCCGTCTTCACCGGACAGCGCTGGACCGAAGCGGTCGTCTCCGAGTGAAGAGCTTCATCGCGGTACGGCTGGCGCTGATGGTGCCCACCCTGCTGGGCGTCCTCATTGTCACCTTCCTGCTGCTGTACGTGGCGCCGGGCGATCCGGTCCAGGCCATGATCGGCGAGCGCGCCGACCAGGCCACCATCGACCGGCTCCGGGCCGAGCTGCGGCTGGACGATCCGCTGCCGGTCCAGTTCGGCCGCTACGTCTCCAGCGTCGTCCAGGGCGACCTCGGCACCAGCTACATCACCGGGCGCCCCATTGCGGCCGACCTCATGGATCGCTTTCCCGCCACGCTCAAGCTCGCCGCCAGCGCCATGCTGTTCGCCGCGCTGTTCGGCATTTCCATCGGGATCTACAGCGCATGGCGCCCCGGCTCATGGGGCGACCGTATCTCGGCGCTGATCGCCTATGCCGGGGTGTCGTTTCCGGTGTACTGGGTGGGATTGCTGCTGATCCTGGTCTTTGCGGTGATGCTGCGATGGTTCCCCGCGTCGGGCTACGGCGGGTTCGCCTTCCTGGTCCTGCCCGCCATTACCCTTGGCATGCGGTCTGTCGCATTCCTTTCGCGCATGACCCGCGCAGCGATGCAGGACGTGCTGCGCAGCGATTTCGTCCGCACCGCCCGCGCCAAGGGGCTGGGCGAGACGCCGGTGGTGCTCTCCCACGGCCTCCGCAACGCGCTGATCCCCATCGTCACCGTGCTCGGTCTCGACTTCGGCAGTTACCTTACGGGATCCATTCTCACGGAAACGATCTTCAGCTGGCCCGGCGTGGGACGCTATGTGCTCACCGCCATCGAGAAGCGGGACCTCCCCGCGGTGCAGGGCAGCATCCTGTTCCTGAGCTTCGTCTTTGTCCTCGTGAACCTGGTGACCGACCTCGTCTATGCCAAAGTTGATCCGCGTGTTGCGTACGACTGACGCCAGTGGGAAGTGGGAAGTGGGAAGTGGGAAGGGGCTTCAAGCCTGGCTGGTTGCACTCGCCTTCCTGCTGCTTCCCACTCAGGTGCAAGCCCAGTCTCTCACGCAGAGAATGGACGCGCTGCTCGATCGCCCACCCTTCCAGTCCACCCTCTGGGGTGTGGCGGTGGTGGATGAGAACGGCAGGGCGGTCTACAGCCGCAACGCCGACCGGATGTTCGTGCCGGCCAGCAACACCAAGCTGGTGGTGACCACAGTCGCGGCCGCCTTGCTGCCGCCCGACTTCACGGTCAAGACCAGCCTCTATGGCACAGGCCCGGTGGTGGACGGCGTGCTGCAGGGCGACCTGGTGCTGTACGGCCGCGGCGATCCCGCGTTCGGCGTGCGGTGCTACGCCATCGACACCACCAGCGTCAACGCCTGCGATCGCGATCCCGCGGAAAACCTTCGCGAACTGGTCGCCGGGCTCAAGACCCGCGGCATCACTTCCATCACCGGCGCGGTGGTGGGTGACGGCAGCTACTTCGAGCCCCAGACCATTCATCCCGGCTGGGATCTCTTCGACACCAACTGGTGGTATGCCGCGCCGGTCACCGGCCTGGCGCTCAACGACAACAGCGTGGACATCCACTGGGAGCCGGGCGAAAGCGTGGGAGCGCCGGCGAAGCTTTCACTCTGGCCCGAGTATCACGGGCTGCGGTTCGAGAATCGCACTCGCACCGCGCCGCGAGGCGGCGTCACCGACGTGGACAACCGCATGTGGCGCACGCCGGGGACCTTCGATGCCTGGGCCGAGGGAACCGTGGCGCTGGGGCATCGTGGCGGCACCGACTACTTCGCCATGTGGAACCCGAACCTCTTCGCGGCGCACGGCCTCCGCGCGATCCTCGCAGAGGAAGGCATCTCCGTGGCCGGCGAGACCAGCTCCACCACCGACTCACTGGCCTACGCCGCCGCGCGTCGCTCGGTGCCGCTGGCTGAAGTCACCAGCCGGCCGCTCAAGGACTGGATCTTCCCCATCCTCAACACCAGCCAGAATCTCTACGCCGAGATGCTGCTGAAGCAGTTGGGACGGCAGTTTGGTGGCGAGGGATCGTGGGAAGCGGGCATCGATGTCGAACGTCGCTTCCTCATCGACTCGATGGGCGTGGACTCGATGCAGTTCGCGCTCAAGGACGGTTCCGGACTCGCGGCAGACAACCTGGTGAGTCCCCAGGCATTCACCCGGATCCTGCGATTCATCCGCCGCCATCCCCACTACGAGGCCTGGGCCGCGGGACTGCCGCAGAGCGGCCAGCGCGGCTCACTGCGTTCGCGATTTGTCGGGACGGCACTGGAAGGAAAGGTCCAGGCCAAGACCGGCAGCATTTCGCGGGTGCACACCCTGTCGGGCTACATCGACCGCGGCAACGGGAAGTACTGGACCTTCTCGGTGATGGCGAACCACCACGCCCAGCGGAGCAGTGCGGTGCTCGGACGGATCGACGAGGTGGTGAGGCTGGTCGCCGCCGACTAGGTCTCACTCTCTCCGAAGATCGCCAGGTTGCTCGAATGCCCCGGATTCACCTTGGTCTTCGGATTGATGTAGTGCACCGCGTTGTTCACCGCGATGCATGCCTCCGAGACGCCGGTGGCGATCAGCTTGAGCTTGCCCGGATATGACGTGATGTCACCCGCGGCGTAGATGCCGGGCACGTTGGTCTGCATCTCGGACGTCACCTTGATGTCGGCCTTGTCGGTGTCGAGGCCCCACTCGCGGATGGCGCCGAGGTCCGAGTGGAACCCCAGTTGCGGGATCACGATCTCCATCGGCAGCCGCACGGTCTCCTTCGTCCTGGTGTTGACCAGGGTCACCGCCTCGATCGATTCCTTGCCGTGGATTTCGCCCACCTCGGTAAACACCCGCACCTCGCAGGCGCCCCGCTCGGCGTGCTCCATCACCTGCTTCACCGTGGCAGCATGGCCCCGGAACTGGTCCCGCCGGTGCACCAGCGTGATGCTCTGGGCGATGCCCATCAGGTTGAGGGTCCAGTCGAGCGCGGAATCGCCGCCGCCCACGATCAGCACCTTCCGCCCACCGAACAGCTTCGGTTCCAGCACCTTGTCGTAAAGACCCTTCCCTTCCCACGTCTCGGCTGCGGCCAGCGGCAGCTTTCTCGGCTCGAACGCGCCGATGCCCGCGGCGATCAGCACCGTCTTCGTGGGGTAGTCGCCGTCGCTGGTCTCGAGGATGAAGTGGCCGATGCCACCCTCCGGGTCCTCGACCCGGCTGAGCCCGGTGACGGTTTCGCCCAGGCGGATGTCGCAGCCGAACTGGAGCGCCTGGGCCGACATGTCGCGCACCAGGTCCTTGGCCAGCACCTTGGGAAAACCGGCGACGTCGTAGATGTACTTCTCGGGATAGAGCGCCATCAGCTGGCCGCCCAGGGCCGGCAGCGCGTCGACGATGCGCGCCGTGGCGCCCCGCATGCCGGCGTAGAATGCGCCGAACAGCCCGGTGGGGCCGCCGCCAACGATCGTGATGTCCGTCAATGAATGGGCTTTCACAGGGGCGAATATAATCGGGGCGGTACCGAGGCCACGGCTCGACTCTGCGCTTTCATCGGCTGAAGCCGCTGCTCGGCTCTGCGCTTTCATCGGCTGAAGCCGCTGCTCGGCTCTGCGCTTTCATCGGCTGAAGCCGCTGCTCGGCTCTGCGCTTTCATCGGCTGAAGCC
>JAICQR010000128.1 GCA_025937755.1 Gemmatimonadales bacterium
ACATCATGGTGACCTTGACCTTGTTCCCCTCGCCCAGGAACTCGCGGGCGTGCCGGGTCTTGAAGTCGAAGTCGTGGTCCTCGATGTTGGGCCGCAGCTTCACTTCCTTCAGCTGGATGACGTGCTGCTTCTTCCGGGCCGCGCGCGCTGCCTTCGCTTCCTCGAACTTGTACTTGCCGTAGTCCATGATCTTGACCACGGGTGGCCGCGCCATCGGCGCCACTTCCACCAGATCAAGTCCCCGCTCCATGGCGGCGGACAGGGCTTCGTCTACCGGGAGGACTCCCAGTTGTTCACCGCCGGGGCCGATGACCCGGACCGGGCTGATGCGGATTTGACGATTGACTCGAGTTCGGCGCTCGCGCTCGTTGCTGGACAGTGGCAGACTCCCGACCAAAGGAAATAAAAGAACGGACACCCAGGGCAGCCGGATGTCCGTTCGTCGCGACGCCGGCAGACCGGCGCTGCGCTCTCTCTCGGACCCGGTCACTCTGCACAGGGCAGGTTCAAGGGTGGAGCCGGCTGGGCCGACCCGCTTGGGCACTGGGGCGGAAGATAGCGTGGGGAGGGGCGGGAGTCAATTCCGGGGTTGTGACGGGCACACGACAACACGAAAACACGAGTGCAGGGCGAAGCTGGGGGTGCTGACCAGCTCGAACGTGACGTTGACGCTACCTTGCATGACCGCATCCCTGGTAAGTTCGCCTAACGACATGCGCTTCAGCTGCAGGCCAAGGCCCGCGCCCGCACGAACCGATGTTCCGTTGAGCGCTCGACTAGCTGCCCGCCCGTTCCGGTCTTCGCGCCACGACGGCCTGTCAGCTGCAAGCGCGGGTTAGAGCGCTTCTTACGAGCGGCTTGCCACGAACTCATCAGCTTGCATGCCGATGTCGCGGGCAATCTGGCGAATCAATGTGGGTGAGATGTCACGGCCGCCATGATAGGGCACCGTCGTCGACCGCCCATCAGGATGGCGAAACTGCTTGTGCGAACCTCGCTGCCGCACCAGTGCGAATCCCAGCGAAGTCAGGATGGATTCGACTTCGCGCGCCTTGAGGGGCGGAACCCTGCCCATGGTTAGGCGACTTGCAACGTCTGCGTTCCGATGAACTCGGTCTCAAGTTGCGGCTCGCCGTCCTCCAGGAGCATGGCGACGACCTCGCGCAAGTTGGCCTGCAACTCGTCGAGCGAGCTGCCCTGAGAGTGAGCTCCGGACCATCCGGGGATGTGGCCCACGTACACCCCGGTATCCGGGTCCCGTTCGATTACGGCAGTATAGGTGCGCATAAGAAGCTCCAGCGAGGGCTGTAGAAGCTTAGCTCCACCACGGAACGCTGGAAAGCGCTCTAACGTACCAAGTGTAAGCTGCGTGGCGTGTGAGCGAAACCCGAAGCGAAGCGACGGGTTGAACGAACACCCATGTCAGCTTCACACGATGTTAGGCAGATCGTCGTGACAAGCTCGACACGGAAGTGGTGACCAGTCGCTTTCGACAGATCGATAGGGTACGTGCGACTCTGTCACCTTCTCGCGATCCGATCCATCGTGTAGATCGTGGCTGGTCCCACTCGCGCCGTCCAACGATCAGGTGACACCTGCCGGAACGTCCAGCTGTATGATGCGGTTTCGAAGCGATGGCCGTCCTGATCTAACTTGACCAGACGGGCACCCTTGTCCGTACGAATAACGCCACCTCGCAGCATGTACTGAGACCGCTCTCGAGGCGCCGTCATGGACGAGTCGGTCCACGCTGTCATCTCGATCGTTGAGTCATTCACGAACCGATATGTCTCAAAGAACGGACCGCCGTCGTAACCGCTGCCGCGCCAGTCACCGTCCAAATACCGCAGCGCCTGGAAATCGTCGACTGAGTAAACCCCAGAGTCGGACACTTCAGACGCACGGCGGTCCGGTGTGCCAGCGGCGGCCTCCGCAGCCTCGTCGTGCTCTTTCTCAGCACAGGCGAAGACAAGGAGGCTCAGGACCACGCTCAAGTATAGTCGGTTCATTAGTCACCTCCCGCGCCGATGCAGTGAGTTATGTTTTGAGAATACATGGATCATGATTGTGAGCGAGTCTGGATCTGCCTAACACGAATTCGATTGCACGCTTTCGCGCTTTCTCGTTTTCGCCCTCTCCCGTCCCACCCCACCAGCCACTCGATAAGCCCCGCCGAGCCCTCCGGCGCCAGCTAGCCCACCCGACCAACGACTATCGACTATCGACTATCAACTCTCGACTCTAACCTCGTCCTCCAGCACCACCTGCGGGCCCTTCGCCCGCACCCGGCCCCACGCCACCACCGCGTCGTGCTCGAACACCAGGCGCCATTCCTCCTGCACTGCCTCCCGCAGGATGGTGCGCTTGGTCTCCAGGGTCCGAAGCGGTTCGAGGTCATATCCCATGATCCACGGCAGCCGCATGTGGGCCGACGTGGGAATCAGGTCCGCTACGAACGCCGCAGTCTCGCCCCCGTCCTCCACCAGTACGGCTTGGTGCCAGGGCACATGCCCCGGTGTCAGACGCGCGCTGATGCCTGGCAGGATCTGCTGGTCCCCGTTCAGCAGCCGGAACTTCCCCGCCGTGGCGATGGGCTCGAAGTTGGCCGGGAAATAGCTCGCGCGGGTCCGCTCGTTGGTGTTCCGGGCAAACTCCAGTTCGCCCCGCTGCACCACATAGGTCGCGTTGGGAAAGGTGAGCTTGAGTTCGCCTTCCTCTTCGCCGCCCGCGACCGGCGCTCGGTAGGTGTTCCCCCCGGCGTGATCGAAATGCAGGTGGGTGTTGATGACCCACTTGATGTCGTCCGGGCGGTGTCCCAGCTGAAGCAGCGCGTCCTCCAGCTGGCTCGGAGTCTCCCTGCCCGCCGCCTCGATGCCGTAGATGTCAATGAACTTCTGGTCCTCCTTGGTGCCCACCGATGTGTCGATCAGCACCAGACCATCATCATGCTCCACCAGCAGGCATCGCATCGCCAACGGGATCCGGTTCCGCTCGTCCGGCGCGATCTGGCGCTCCCAGAGCGGCTTGGGCACCACGCCGAACATCGCGCCGCCGTCGAGCCGCTGGAGCCCGCCCTCCAGCGTATGACAGCGGAACTTCCCCACGGTGAAGGAGTGCGTGAGTGTCACTGTGGCCCTTCCGATGCGGAATCCATCCGCGGTTCGGTGGGCATCGCCGACCGCTTCCTGCGCCGAGCAGCGATGGCGCGGGTCTCCGCCATGGCCTCGAGATCCTGCAGGGTGCGGGCTCCCTTCTCGCGGGCGCGCTCCATCAGCCGACCCAGCAGGTCGGCCGTGGCCATCGCGTCGCCGGCCGCGCGGTGGCGCGCCGGATTGGCCAGCCCGAAGTGGTGAGAAAGATTGTCGAGGCCGCAGGACCGGACTTCGCGCACCAGCTTCCGCGCCAGCCGCACGGTGCACACCCGCGGGCCATCCAGCGCCACGTCCCGGGCGCGGTCCAGCTCGGCCGACACGAACGACCAGTCGAACCGCGCGTTGTGGGCCACGAACACCCGTCCGCCGAGCGCGCCGAGCACATCGTCGGCGATATCGGCGAAGCGCGGTGCCGAGCGGACCATGTCGTCGGAGATGCGGGTCATGCGGGCAATCATGGCGGGAATGGAGCGCTCGGGATTGACCAGCGATTCGTAGACCAGTTCACGCCGGCCACCCTGCACCACCACCACGGCAATCTCGGTAATGCGGTCTCCACCCCGGGCGCGCATCCCGGTGGTCTCGACGTCCACCACGGCAAAGGCGCACTCGTCCAGCAGGGGCGAGTCCTGGGCTTCGGCCACGAGGGCCCAGCGTCCGTCGGCCAGCCGATGCACCCGCGGATCTGCGCCGAGCAGCGCCAGCAGCAGTCGCTCGGCGACTGCCCTCGGCGCATTGGGCATGCCCAGCACTCCGGCGCAAAGGATGTTCGACCGCGCCGGGCCGGCACGCAATTCGGCCAGCACGCGGTCGAGCAGCGTCCCGGTGGGATGCGCCGAAAGCCCGGTCACGCGTCGTCCCGCCGGAGCGGGAGGGTCATGCAGCGGGGACCACCACCCCCACGGACGATCTCGCTACCCACCACCGTGATCGCCACCCGCTCGCCGGGATCGATCTGCGCATGCCCCTGCAGGAACTCGGTGCCCGACACGATGCGGAAGCCCGCGGAACGCAGCTCCTGAAGCGTGGCTTCATTGCGGCTATAGCTGATCACCTGGCCCGGCGCGACCGCGAGGAAGTTGCACGCCGAGCTCCACTGCTCGCGGTCCTGGGTGGTGCGATGGGTGCCGCCCGCGAAAATCGGCTCGATGGGCAGCGACACCTCGCGCAGTGCCGCGAAGAGATTGGGCATCTCCCGCACGCCGTCGTCGCCTCGGCGGCGATGCAGGATCGGCAGCCGTTCCGCTCCCACGAAGAACGGCGGATAGACTACGCTGAGCTCGCGGTCCACCTGGGAGAAAATCATGTCCAGATGAATTGCCGTGGGCGCCTTGGGCATCACCACTACCAGCACGTCGGTGACTGTGCCCTGGCTGAACAGCACGTCGGTCAGCTGGTCCAGCGCCGCGGTGGACGAGCGCTCGCTGAAGCCCACCAGCACCAGGTCGGGACGCAACACATGCACGTCGCCGCCCTCAAGGGTGTAGTTGTTGCGCCGCTCCTCCGAGCCGTCGTAGATGATGCCGGCATTCTCGAGTTCGGGGTGGAAGCGGAACAGGGTCTTGATCAGCAGCTCTTCGGTCCAGCGAACGCCATAGCGCATCGATCCGACCACGGCGTGCTCACCGATCACCATGCCGATGTCGCGAGGGAAGAACAGGTTGGGCAGCGCCGGCAGCGCGTACCCGACTTCGTTGAGCGCGCGCGAGATGGCGCCCGCGTCCTCCTCGACTCCCTCGATCAGCATCGAGACCAGGTCGCCCGGCGGCAGCGCGGACAGCCGCTGGGCCAGTGGTTCGGAGGGCACCACATCCAGCGTGCGGCTTATCAGGAAGTCCCGGGCTTCCGGGAACTCCAGCGCCTCGCCCAACAGCTGGCTCACCTGATGCACTTTCGAGAAGCGCTCCAGCACCGCCACGAACTGGCGATGCTCGCGTTCCGCCGTCTCCACGCCGATGATGTCGTCGTAGAGATAGTCCTCGCGGTTGCCGGGCGTCACCGCTTCCAGCTCGAGGCCGGGAGTGTGCACCAGCACCGATTGGAGGGCGCCGACCTCTGACGTTATATGGAGCATGGGGGAAACCTAACAGGGGCTAGGGGTTAGGGATTAGGGGTTAGGGGTGGTGGCAACACACTCCAATCCCAATCCCCTAGTCCCGAACCCCTAACCCCTAACCCCTACCTGTTGGTAAGCCCGTA
>JAICQR010000175.1 GCA_025937755.1 Gemmatimonadales bacterium
CTCAAGGTCAAGAACGTGGGCGACAAGGCAGTGGACGAGATCGCGTCGCTGCTGCGTCGCGAGCAGCTCAACTTCGGCATGTCCTTCGAGGACACCGAGAGCGGCGAGCTGCGCGTGGTCAACACCGGCCGCTCGCCCGACGACGTCGTGAGCGCCAGCACGGAGGAGGCGCAGTAATGCGGCATCGTTCCAAGGGGCGCCAGCTCTCCCGCACGTCGACCCACCGGAAGGCGCTGCTCAACAACATGGCCACCAGCCTGTTCGCCCATGGGCGCGTGGTGACCACCGAAGCCAAGGCCAAGGAACTCCGGCCCTTCGCCGAGAAGCTCATCACCCTGGCGCGCCGGGGCGATCTCCACGCCATGCGGCTGGTCGAGCGCAACATCAAGGACCGTGCGGTGCGCGAGCGGCTGTTCAAGGATATCGGCCCCCGCTTCGCGTCGCGGCCGGGCGGCTACACCCGCATCCTCAAGATGGGGCACCGCCCTGGCGATGGCGCCGATGTCGCCCGGATCGAGCTGCTGGATGCCTGACGCCGCCGCGTCTCTCGACGCGATGACGTGGCTGGACACACGAAAGGGGACCCGGCTGGGTCCCCTTTTTCATGGCCATCGGCGCCGAGATCAGCGCTCAGCCGGCCTTGACTACCTTGCCGCTCTTGATGCAGCGGGTGCACACCCGCACACGCTTCGGTGCGCCCTCGACCATCACCCGGACCGTCTGGAGGTTGGGATACCAGCGCCGATTGGTGCGGTTGTTGGCGTGGCTGACGTTGTGGCCGGTGGCCGGCCCCTTGGCGCACACGGAACAGACCCGTGCCATAGATTCCACCCTGCAGTTGCGGTTCGACGATACCGGCCGTCAGGAAATGACGCTGCCGTGAAGCCCGTAAGTGTAATCAACTCGATGTCCTGACGCAACTTCTGACCGGACGCGTACGTGCCCAAGGCCCTCATTACCGGTGTCACCGGCCAGGACGGATCCTACCTCGCGGAACTGCTGCTTTCGAAGGGTTATGAAGTTGTGGGAATGGTCCGCCGGACCAGTCACCACAGCTATGAGCGGATCGAGCACCTGCTGGACAAGGTCGAGATCGTCGCCGCCGACCTGCTGGACCAGCACTCGCTGACCCAGGTCCTGCAGGAGACCCGGCCGGATGAGGTCTACAACCTCGCCGCCCAGAGCTACGTCCCGACCTCGTGGACCCAGCCGGTGCTGACCGGCGAGTTTACCGCCCTCGGTGTGACCCGGATCCTCGAGGCCATCCGGCTGGTGCATCCCGGCGCACGGTTCTACCAGGCCAGCTCATCGGAAATGTTCGGACGGGTGCAGGAGACGCCCCAGCGCGAGGGCACGCCCTTCTATCCTCGCTCGCCCTACGGCGTGGCCAAGGTGTATGGCCACTGGATCACCGTCAATTATCGCGAGAGCTACGGCATCTACGCCGTGAGCGGGATTCTCTTCAACCACGAGAGTCCGCGCCGCGGCATCGAATTCGTCACCCGCAAGGTCACTGACGGTGTGGCCCGCATCAAGCTCGGTCTGGCAAAGGAACTTCGCCTCGGCAACCTCGACGCCCGCCGGGACTGGGGCTTCGCCGGCGACTACGTGGACGCCATGTGGCGCATGCTGCAGCAGCCCGACGCCGAAGATTACGTGATCGGCACCGGCACCGCGCATAGCGTGCGCGACCTGGTGCAGGCTGCGTTCGATCATGTGGGGCTCGACTGGGAAAAGCACGTGGTGCAGGATCCGCGATACATGCGACCCGCAGAAGTGGATGTGCTGCTCGCCGATCCCCGCAAGGCCGAGCAGCGCCTGGGCTGGAAGCCGACCGTGGCGTTCCCGGAACTGGTGGCGATGATGGTGGACGCCGACATCGCCCGGCTTTCGCGCAGGAGCTGACGCGATGCGGATCCTCGTGACCGGTGCGGACGGGTTCGTCGGGGGCTACCTGCTCCCGCGGCTCGCCGCCGCTGGTCATGAAGTGGTCGGCACTGCCCGGCCCGGTTCCGAGGGTCACCGTGCCGATGCGGCAGCGTGGATTCCGCTTGAACTGGATGATCCCGAGTCCGTTGCAAGTGCGCTGGCTGAGCCGGTAGATGCGATCGTGCACCTCGCCGCCATGGCCTCCAACGCCGAGGCGCGGCGTGATCCCGGCAGGGCCTGGAGTGTCAATGCTGCGGGCACCGCCCGGCTCGCCGCGGCCGCGGCCGCATTGCGGGAAGCGGGCAATGGCGACCCGCTCTTCCTGCTGGTCTCGTCCGGCGAAGTCTATGGCAGCGGCCCGCCACTGCCTCGCCGGGAGGATGAGCAGCTGCGTCCGCAGTCTCCCTACGCGGCCAGCAAGGCGGGAGCGGAATTGGCTGTGCTGGAGACCGCCAGGCGCACTGGCCTGCGTGTGCTGGTGGCGCGGCCCTTCCAGCACACTGGCCCCGCGCAGTCGACCCGATATGTCGTCCCCGCGCTGGCCCGCCGCCTGCACGACGCGCGCGCGGCGGGCCAGCGGGCGGTGCGCACCGGCAGCCTCGATCCGGTGCGAGACATTCTGGATGTCCGCGACGTCGTGGGCGCCTATCTTCTTCTGCTGGAGCGGGGCGTACCGGGAACCATCTACAACGTGGCGCGGGGCGAAGGCGTGGCGCTCCACGATCTCTTCGACCGGCTGGCTGCGCTCGTCGGCGTGGATGCCCGGCCGGAGTCCGACCCGGCACTGATGCGGACGGCCGACGTCCCCTATCTGGTTGGCGACGCCAGCCTGCTGCGCGGCGTCACTGGCTGGCGGCCGGCGCTGACCCTCGAACAGACACTCAAAGACGTGGTTGATGCCCAAGCGCACTGACATCGAGTCCATCCTGCTGATCGGTTCCGGCCCCATCGTGATCGGGCAAGGCGCCGAGTTCGACTACTCCGGCACCCAGGCAGTGCGTGCCCTCCGGGAGGAGGGGTATCGCGTGGTGCTGGTCAATTCGAACCCGGCCACCATCATGACCGACCCCGAGCTGGCCGACCGGACCTACATCGAGCCGGTCACGCCCGACTGGGTGGCCAAGGTGATCGAGCGCGAACGCCCCGACGCCCTGCTGCCCACGATGGGCGGGCAGACCGCACTCAACTGCGCCATGGAACTGCACCGCAACGGCACGCTCGAGAAGTTCGGTGTCGAACTGATCGGCGCCAGCGAGCGCGCCATCCGCATCGGCGAGGACCGCGACGAATTCGCCCTGGCCATGCAGCGGATCGGGCTTGCGACGCCGGAAGGACGCACGGTGTCGAGCTACGAACAGGCCATGGAGGCCGTGGCCACAACCGGCTATCCGGCCATCATCCGCCCGTCATTCACGCTGGGTGGCACCGGCGGCGGCATCGCGTGGAATCGCGACGAGTTCGAGGCGATGGTGCGGCGCGGGCTCGATCTTTCGCCGGTGGGTTCGGTGCTGGTGGAGCGGAGCATCATCGGGTGGAAGGAGTACGAACTCGAGGTCATGCGCGACGGCAGCGACAACGTCGTCATCGTATGCTCGATCGAGAACTTCGACCCGATGGGTGTGCACACCGGCGACTCGATCACGGTGGCGCCGGCGATGACGCTCTCCGA
>JAICQR010000057.1 GCA_025937755.1 Gemmatimonadales bacterium
AGCCGCGTCACGCGCTTCGGCACTGGGGGTCCCCTTGAGGGCGACTGCGGCCGCCCGCACCGCCTGCGCACCCTGGCCGTGCAGCGCCGATAGGTAGACGGGGTCGTCAACGTGGCCGGTGAGGCGGGAGAGGGTGAGGATCGCTGCTTCCCTCACGTTGTCGCTTGGGTCCCGGGCCAGCATCCGGAGGGTCGCCAGATCCGGGATCACGGCGGCGGCGCGGGCGGCATACATGCGGACCTGCCATTGGTCGTGCCGAGCCACGCGAGTCACCCGGCGCGCGGCGATGTCGGGACGCAGCCGCGCCAGGGCCACGATGGCGTGCGCCCCGGCGTGCCATGAGACGCCATTCGCCGGGCGTCGAGATGCATCGCCCGGCATGTGATCCACCCATCGCTGCAGGATGGCGACCAGCCCGGCGTCGCGAGCGCAGCTCGTATCTGCCACATCCGCGGCGCGCAGGCGCACCTGCCAGGCGGGATCTTCCATGGCCTGCTGCATCGCATTGCAATTGGTGCGGCTACCCGCGAGTCCGCGGTAGCGAAGCCGCCACTCCGGTTCCGGCCACGCGGTCGGTGCAGGCAGCGGCCCCAGTTGCTCCCGTGCGGCATACACCGGGTCGGCAATGCGGCCGGCGGCGCGCTGGGCGATGCGGCGAACGCGGGCATCGACGTGCATCCGGCCCTCTGCGATGGCTGGGTCGGCTGAGTCGCGCCGGTCCTCCGCCAGCAGGATCCGGCCGATGAGTGCCGAGTCCTGAGGTTCGAGGCCCCCCACCGCGGCCGCGGGGCCGCTCGCCGGATAGATCAGGAAGGGTGCGACGCGCTGGGCAAAGTCGTTCCGCTGGCGCTGCCAGTCCGCCACGAGTTGCTCGACGCTCCGGCCGGCCTCCAGCCCCAGTCGCAGCTGATCGGCGCCGGCCAGCCGGTCGAAGTGACGGACCAGGAACTCGAAGTGCTCCGGCGCCGACGCCGCAATGGCGGAGATCAACGCGACGGCGGTGCGGGTTGGATCGTAGGCGGCGCGATCGGTGACATGCAGCCGGATGCCTTCCACCCGGATGCCCGCGAACTTCCCGTCGCCAGGGGCGGTGGGGGTGAAGCTCACCGGCTCGAACACGACGCCGGCACGGGCCGAGCGGTCGAGCCGCTTGAGCACATCATCGCTGTCGAGCCAGGGCGCGCCGATCTGCTCGAAGGGCGCGTCGCTCCCCCGCCCCACCGAGAGATTCGTCCCCTCGAAGAGACAGGTACCGGGATAGTGGACGAGGCTCTCGACCGACTTGAGGTTGGGGCTGGGCGGAACAAACGGCAGCCCTGTCGTGTCGAAGTAGGCGCTCCGGCTCCAGCCGGCCGCCGGAATCACCTGCAGGTCGGCGCCGATGCCCAGTTCCGCGTTGCCGAACCGGGCCAGCTCGCCCATGGTGAGGCCATGCCGCATCGGCACCGGGAGCTTGCCGACGAAGGTGGCGAACGCGGTGTCAAGCACGTTGCCCTGCATCCGGCCACCGATGGGATTGGGGCGATCCAGGATGAGAACCGGAATGCCCGTCCTCCGGGCGGACTTCATCACTTCCAGCGCGGTGGATATGTAGGTGTAATAGCGGGCGCCCACATCCTGCAGGTCCACGAGCATCATGTCGATGCCGGTCAGCATCGAGTCGGTCGGTGCCGCAGTGCTGCCATAGAGGCTGTAGATTGGAAGCCCGGTAGCGCTGTCCCGGCTGGAAGCGACGTGCTCGCCCGGTGCCGCCGCTCCGCGAAAGCCATGTTCCGGGCTGTAGAGCGCCTTCAGCGCGACGCCCGCGTCGAGCAGCAGTTCGACATCGCTGGTGCCATCGGGCCCGATACCGGTATGGTTGGTCACCAGACCGACGTTGCGCCCTGCGACCAGGTGGGCGCTGTCTGCCAGCAGCACGGTGATCCCCGGCCGCACGCTCGCCGGCGCCGGCGCTGGCTTCACGCTCTGCGCGGCGCAGGCGGCCGATGACAGCGTCAGCACCATGCTCAGCGCCAGCGCCACCGTCCATCCACTCAACCCCGCGAGCCACCGTTGCATCGACTACTCCTGGTTGGAGCACTGGCGGTCCTCCCCGCCTGCGCCGCACATACGCCCAATCCGGTGCCACCGCCCATCACGGCGAGCGTGGCCACGCTGCTGGATTCGCTCTCGCTGCGCGACCGGGTGGCGCAGCTGATCATGCCCTGGGTCCCGGGGAGCTACACCGCGACCGATGCCCCGGGGTTCCAGCGGGAACTGCGCTGGGTGGATTCGCTCCATGTGGGCGGGATCATCGTCTCGGTCGGATCGCCCACCGATATCGCCGCGCGAATCAACGCACTTCAGCGTGCCGCACCGCTCCCGCTGCTGATCGCATCGGACTTCGAGAGCGGCACCGCCATCCGGCTCGACGGAGGCACCCGCTTCCCGACGAATATGGGCGTGGCCGCCGGAGGACGCGACTCCGACGCGCGGCTGATCGGCCGGGTCACCGCCGAAGAAGGGCGAGCGGTTGGGGTGCACATGGCGTTCGCCCCGGCGGCCGACGTCAACAACAATCCTGCCAATCCCATCATCAACACCCGCTCGTTCTCGCAGGATCCCGACGTCACGGCCAGGTTCACGGCGGCCGCGGTGCGCGGGCTGGAAGAGAACGGGATGCTCGCCACCATCAAGCACTTCCCCGGTCACGGCGACACCGAGACCGACAGCCACCTGGCACTTCCGGTGATCGACGCCGACTGGGCCCGGCTGGACTCGCTGGAGCTGGTGCCCTTCCGGGCCGGCATCAAGGCGGGAGCCACGGCGGTGATGTCGGCGCACATCGCACTGCCGCAGCTGGACAGCGGCCGCACCCGTCCCGCGACGGTCGTACCGGACGTGCTGACCGGCATCCTGCGCGACTCGCTCGGCTTCGATGGGCTGACCGTCACCGATGCGCTCAACATGCAGGGCGTGGTAAGTCTCTATGGGGTGGGCGAAGCAGCGGTGCTGGCGCTGCTGGCTGGGGCCGACCTGCTGCTGATGCCGGCCGACGCGGGCGAAGCCATCGAGGCGATCGTCGCCGCGGTGGAGAGTGGCCGGGTCACCGAGGAGCGACTCAACCAGTCGGTGCGCAAGCTGCTCGACATCAAGCGCGACCTTGGCCTCTTCCGCGACCGGCTGGTTCCGCTCGACAGCGTGATGGATCACGTCGGTCGCCAGGAGCATGTGGTGGCGGCCGAGGCTATCGCGGCGCGGTCGATCGTGCTGGCCGCGGATGACGGCACGGCGGACTCGCTGCGTGCCGCAGCCAGGAACGTCGCGCTGGTGCAGTACGGCGAGGGCACAGCCGCCACGGTGGGCTCCGCCTTCGCCGCGGAGCTGAGGGCCGGCGGCCACACGGTCACCACGCTCCGGCTCCATGCCGAAAGCGGGGCGGCCAGCTACGACTCGGTGCGCGCGGAACTGAAACGGCACCCCTACGCGCTGTTCGCGGTGGCAGTCCGGCCGGTGGCGTGGAAGGGTTCGATTGGACTGCCCGAAGCGCTCGTCGCCCTGATCGACTCCAGCGCGGTGGCGCGGCCATCCATGCTGGTGTCATTCGGCTCTCCCTACATCTACGCAGGCATTCCGTCGGTGGAGTCGTACCTCGTGGCGTGGGCTGCGAATCCGCTCAGCGAACGGGCGGCGGCACGCGCGCTCACCGGAGCTGCCATCGGCGGCCGCCTCCCGACATCCATCCCCCCTCGGCTGCCGTTCGGCGCCGGGCTGATGCGCGACTCAACCGCGGGAGGCCAGTAATGCGCCCAGCGTCAAGCGCCATCGTGCCCTTGCTGCTGGTGGGCGTCGCCGCATGTGGTGGGCCCCGCCCCGGGACCGTGCAACCGATGCGGTCTCCGCTCGCGCTGGCGGTGCCGTATCTGGACTCGATGGTGGACGACGGGGCAGCCCCCGGCGCCGTGCTGGGCGTGAGTTGGCGAGGGCAGCACTACTTCCATTCCCATGGGGTGCTCGGGCTGGCCGACTCCACCCGGCCCGATTCCACGACCGTGTACGACATGGCTTCACTCACCAAGGTCATCGGCCTCACTACCGCGGTGGCGATGGGAGTGGAGGAGGGCGTGATCGAGCTGGATGCACCGGTACGCCAGTACGTGCCTGCCTTCGCGGGCGATGGGAAGTCGGCGGTAACCATCCGCCAGCTGCTCACCCACTCGTCGGGGATGCCGGCATGGCGGCCGCTCTACGAGCATGCGACCGGCCGCGCCGATGCGATGGCAATGGCCGACACCACTCCGCTGGATACCACCCCTGGCACCAGCTATGAGTATTCCGACCTCGGCGCAATCGTACTGACCCAGGTCGTCGAGACGGTGTACGGTGAGCGACTCGACCAGCTGCTCGCACGGCGGGTGTTTCAGCCGCTGGGGCTCGGTGATACCCGCTTCCTGCCCGACTCGGGCTGGCTACCACGCATCGCGCCCACTGAGAACGACCCATGGCGGGGCCGCATGGTACGGGGCGAAGTGCACGACGAGAACTCCAGCCGCATGGGCGGCGTCTCGGGCCACGCCGGGTTGTTCAGCTCGGCCCGCGACTTGCTTCGCTTTGGCGACTGGCTGCTCGAGGCCTGGCATGGGGAACCAGGCGCCCAGTGGATCTGGCCCCCGCCTCCGACGGCGCTGCGGAAGTTCACCCGCAAGCAGGACATGCCGGAGGGGTCGAGCCGGGCGCTGGGATGGGATACGCCGTCCCAGGGGAGTAGCGCGGGGCGCCGGTTGTCGCGCCAGAGCTTCGGCCATACCGGCTTCACCGGCACCTCGATCTGGATCGATCCGACCCGCGATCTCGTCATCGTGCTGCTGAGCAACCGGGTCCACCCGACCCGCGAGAACCAGAAGTGGAACCCGGTCCGGCGGAACGTGGCCAACCGGGTGGTCTCGGCGCTGGAGGACCGCCACCCGGAACCTTCGGGGAGCCCCGCGCGTTGACCATGGCTGAGGCGGTATCTAACTTTCGGCAAGCGCCACCCACACTTCGGAGCAGAGCATGAGCAGCACCCAGGAACCGATGACCCAGGGTTTTGAGCTGAGCCTGAGCGATCGCGCGGCGGAGGAAGTCCGGAAGTTCTTCGAGACGGAACAGGTTCCGGCCGAGACGTCGGGGCTCCGCGTCAGCGTGATGCCGGGCGGATGCTCGGGGTTCAAGTACAGCCTCAACATCGAGGAGCAGGCGGCCGAGGACGACATGGTGATGTCGGTCAACGGCGTACGGCTGTTCGTCGACGGCTTCAGCGCCCAGTACCTGAATGGCATCGGGATCGACTATGTCTCCTCGATGCAGGGCTCGGGGTTCACGTTCAACAACCCGAACGCCACCGGCGGCTGCGGCTGCGGGAGCAGCTTTACTGCGTAAGTGGGAAGTGGGAAGTGGGAAGTGGGAAGCAGGAGGTAGTTACTGATCCTCCGCGTCCCACTTTTTTCTGCCCATCCACTTCCCACTTCCCACTCCCCACTTCCCACTGGGTCAGATGTCCGCACTCGATCTCGCCGTCATCCTCGTCTATTTCGCGTTCACGCTGGGGATCGGGCTCTGGCTCACCCGGCGGCAGTCCACGGCGGGCGACTATTTCCTCGGTGCCCGCGACCTCCCGGCATTTGCAGTACTCCTCTCGATCGTTGCCACTGAAACATCCGCCCTGACCGTCATCTCCGTGCCTGGCATCGGCGCCCGGGGCGACCTGACGTTCCTGCAGCTCTCCTTCGGCTACCTGGTTGGCCGCATCGGCGTGGCGGCGTGGCTGCTGCCGGGCTACTTCGATGGCTCGCAGGACACCGCCTACGAGCGGCTGGAGCGACGATTCGGCCCGGGCACGAGGCGGCTGGTGTCGCTGGTGTTCCTGGTGACGCGCTTTCTGGCTGACGGCGTAAGGATCTTCGCGGGCGCGATTCCGCTGGCGCTGCTGACAGGGTGGAGCATTCCCGCGTCGATCCTGGCGATGGGGCTGGTGACGCTGGCCTACACCTACCTGGGCGGGCTCAAGGCAGTGGTGTGGGCCGACGTGGTCCAGCTGGTGGTGTACCTGGCCGGCGGCGTGGCCGCGTTGCTCATTGCATGGAAGATGGCGGGCGGTGCCGGGAACGCGCTGGCGCTGGCGGCCGATGCCGGCAAACTCCGGATGGTGGACTTCAGCTTCAACTTCACATCCACGTACACCGTGATCGGGGGCCTGCTGGGCGGCGCGCTGCTTTCGGCGGCGTCCCACGGCACCGACCATCTGATCGTGCAGCGGCTGCTGGCAACCCGGTCCCTGCGCGACGCGCAGCGAGCGCTGGTGGGCTCGGGGGTGGTGGTAATCCTGCAGTTCCTGCTGTTCCTCCTGGTGGGCAGTGCGATCTGGGCAGCGGGCCAGGCGCCGGAGTCCCTGGCCGGCGACGAAATATTCCCCCGTTTCATCATCGAGTACCTGCCGTCGGGACTCGCGGGCCTGGTGGTGGCGGGCATCCTCGCTGCCGCCATGAGCACGATCAGCTCGTCCATCAATGCCCTGGCATCGTCGCTCACCCACGACCTCTACGCCGGCTGGACCAACAAGCGCGATCCGCAGCACCTGCTGCGGGTCGGCCGGGTGTTCTCGCTGGTGTGGGGCCTCAGCCTGATCGGTGCGGCGCTCTTTTTCTACTACTACGCCAGCGGCACCGACACGCCGGTGGTGGTGCTGGCGCTTTCGATCGCGTCCATCACCTACGGCGCGCTGCTGGGCACCTATGTCCTGGCTGGACAGTTTGGGTCGGTGCGCGGGCCGCATACGGTCGCGGCGGTATTGGTCACCGTGTCGGTCATGCTGCTGGTGGTGTTCGCGCGCAGAATCGCCGAAAGTACGGGTATGGCGTGGCTCGAGCCGATCGGCCAACTGGCGTGGCCGTGGTACGTGCCGCTGGGGACGGTAGTCGCCGTGGTGACGGGGTTGGTCGCGTCGAGGCTCCAAGTGGGAAGCGGGAAGTGGGAAGTGGGAAGTAGAACGCGCAATGGAGATGAGCGATGACCAGCATCCTCGCAGGCGCGGACGTCGGCGGCAGCAAGTCGGCGGCGGCGGTGTGGAAGGACGGCACCGAGGTGGCACGGGTGAGTGGAATCGGCGCGGCGGTGCGGCCGGGGCGGGCGCTCAGCTCGGCGGCCACCATCGCCACGCTGGTGCGCCGGGCGCTGACGTCGGCGGGGCTGCTGCGTGCGGACCTGCTGGTGGTGGGCGCCGCGGGCGCCGGACGTGAGCCCGAAGCCGGCGACCTCGCCCGCGCGCTTCGCAACGAGGACGTCGCGGCGCGAGTACAGGTAACCACGGACCTCGCACTGCTGCTCGAGAGCGCCTTCCCCGATGGCCCCGGGCTGGTGCTCGCCGCTGGCACGGGCTCGGTGGCTGTGGCGCGCACCGCGTCGGGCGAGATCGAGCGCGCCGGAGGCCATGGCTGGCAGATGGGTGACGAAGGTGGCGGTTACGACATGGGGCGCGCGGTGCTGCGCGCAGTGGGACGCGCAGCCGACGGCCGGGGTCCGGCGACGGCACTGGAGCAGGCGGCCCGCGACCTGGCGCGAGCGGAGGATTTCCCTGCGCTGATCCGCTGGGCCGCATCTGCCGGAGTGGCCGAAGTCGCGGCGCTGGGTGGCGCCGCGGTGCGCACCGCCGAGGCGGGGGATGCCGTGGCGCTGGAGATTCTGAAGGCGTCTGCTGACGAGCTGGCCGGCCTCGCGATGGCGCTCGCCCGGCGCACCGGCGTAAAGCAGGTGGCAATCGCCGGCGGCCTCGTCGGCAGTGACCTGATGCGAACGGAAATCGCCACCCGGCTCGCCGCCGGCAAGCTCAGCGTGCTGGATGGCGTCCCGGATGCACTGGGGGGAGCATTGAGGATTGGGCGTGGGGCGTAGGGTGCAAGGCAAATTGCCCTACGCCCTGCGCCTCATGCCTTACGCCTTACGCCTTACGCCTCAGCCTGCTGTGCCGCATGCTGTACAGGAAGTAGATCACCAGTCCCGCCGCGAGCCAGAGTCCGAAGCGAACCCACGTCACCCACGGTAACTGGAACATCAGGTACAGGCACGCCACAATCGAGATCAGCGGCGTGATCGGCACCCAGGGCACCCGGAAGGGACGCACCCGATCTGGTTCCTTGTAGCGCAGCACGATCACGCCCAGCGATACCAGCACGAAGGCGAACAGGGTGCCGATGTTGGTGAGGTCCACCACTTCGGCGATGTTGGCGATCGCGGCGAACCCGCCGACGAAGATGCCGGTGAGGATGGTGCCCACGTGGGGCGTCTTGTACTTCGGATGCACCTTCGAGAAGACAGGCGGCAGCAGCCCGTCGCGCGCCATCGAGAAGAAGATCCGCGGCTGGCCCATCTGGAACACCAGCAGCACGCTTCCCATGGCAATGACTGCGCCGAGGGCCACGATGAAGCTGGAGGCGTTGAGCAGCATCGGTGGTCCCTGGGCGTGCTCCAGGGCGGTCAGCATCGGCTCGGGCGTGCCCAGCGTGGGCCAGGGCGCGATACCGGTCATCACGATGGCCAGGGCGATGTAGAGCACGGTGCAGACGACCAGGCTGACAATGATGCCGAACGGCATGTCGCGGGCCGGATTTTCGGCTTCTTCGGCGGCGGTCGAGACGGCGTCGAATCCGATGTAGCTGAAGAAGATGATCGCGGCACCGGCGCTGATGCCGGCAAATCCGTTGGGAGCAAACCCACCAGTGGCGGGGTTGGTCCAGTTGGACGGCTCGATAAGGAAGGCGCCGACCGCAATGAAGAAGAGAATGATCCCGATCTTGAGGATCACCATCGCCTTGTTGGCGTTGGCCGACTCACGAATGCCCACCACCAGGAGCCACGTCAGCGCCATGACCACGAGGAATGCAGGCAGGTTGAAGATGATGGGCAACGATCCGATTCGCGGCGCCTCGGAAACCGCCGAAGCCAGATAGGCCATGGAACTGTCGGTGGCGCCGGAGGCCACATTGGCGGCGGCTTCGAACGCGGTGCGATAGTCGGTGGCAAGCCAGGCAGGCAGCGATATGCCAAGGTGTTCCAGCAGCACCCGGAAGTGGCCCGACCATCCGATGGCCACACCGATGTTCCCCACCGCGTACTCGATGATCAGGTCCCAGCCGATGATCCACGCCACCAGTTCACCCAGCGAGGCATAGGCATAGGTGTACGCCGACCCCGCGATCGGCACCATCGACGCGAACTCGGCGTAGCAGAGCGCCGCGAAGCCGCAGGCGAGTGCGGTGAGCAGGAAGGAGAAAATGATGGCCGGGCCAGCCCCGGGACGGAGCGGGTCACCGACGATGGCAGTTCCGGTGGTGGCAAAGATGCCGGCACCGATGGTGGCGCCGATGCCGAGCGCTGCCAGGTGCCATTTGGTAAGCGTCCGCTTGAGTCCGCCCCGTTCCGCGATGTCGTTCTCGCAGTCGGCGACGGATTTGCGCTGGAAGAGCTGATTCATCAGGCAGGGAGATAGGGGAAGGCCTGGGCGCGCGCGGCGCCGGGATCAATTGTCGCTGGGCAAGGTCACTTGCATCTCGGCCATCGCCGGCACTTTGGTGCCATCGCGCCGGCGGGCGGGCCGCCAGCGAGTTCCGAGGGCGATCTCGGAAAATTTCTCGCGATAGTCGTCGTCGTCGATTTCGGGATCGGTCTCGTAGCGCTCGACCGTACCGTCGGCGCGCACCCAGAACCGGACGGTGATGGTCTGGCCCCGCAGTTCCTTCGGCGGCCGCTCGAGCGGCGGCGCGAAGAAGCGCCAGGACGGCGGGGTGATGCCGGTGCTGTCGCCACCCGTTCCGGCGCCCACGCCCGTCCCGATGCCGGTGCCGATGCCACCGCCGCTGCCGCCACCGGATCCGGCTGCATTGCCGGCACCCGAGCCCGTGCCCGTCCCCGCACCCTCACCACTCTGGGCCGTGCCGGGCGCGGGCGTGACCACCGCGACCTGCGGCGGCTTCTCGGCGGGCACGGGCTGGACCGGCTCGGCTTCTTCGGCTTCCTCGACCGGAGGCGGAATCTCCACCGGCACTTCGGCCACGCTGGCTTCCGGCGCCGCCGGGGCACTTGCTGCAAGCGGAGGCAAGTCAATATACGTGACCTCGGCACCCCCGCCACCGCCGCCGCCGCCCGCGAGACCACCCAATCCCGGCCCCGAGCCCACCGGCATGTCACCGCCGCGCGCCACACCCAGGATGATCAGCGCCAGCAGCGCACCATGAAACAGCAGCGAGACGACCAGGCCGGACGCACTTCGCCGCTCCCGCGGCAGCTGGAGTGCCGGAGGACCGCGCCGCGTGGTATGCAGCCGAGTCTCCACAGGACCTTCGCTCATCATGGTCAACATAACGCGGGGAACACCCTCCTTCGTTTCAGGGAGACGCCCCCAACGTCACGAGGCCCACGACTTCCGCCGTGGGCCCCGCAACATGCAAACACTGCGCCCTGATTCAGCGATAGGCCTCGATCGGGGTGAATCCGATGATCTGGATGCCCGAGCCCATCGCCACGTCCATGGCCTCGACCACATCCTGGTAGATGCGATTCTGGCCGGCCTTGATGAACAGCAGCTTGGCCGGACGCGGGTCGAAGATCGTATGCAGCTGCTGCGACAACTGGCCTTCCGGCACCGGCTGGGTGTTGATCAGGTATCCACCCGCGTCGGGCAGCTCGAGCACGATCTGGTTGTTGCTCGCCGATTCGCTGGCGGTCCGGGTGTCGGGAGGCGCCACGTTCGCGTCCAGCGCCTTCCGGTTCATCGGCTGGGCCACCATGAAGATGATCAGCAGCACCAGCAGAATGTCGATCATGGGAACCACATTGGGTTCCGCGTTCATGTTGCCGGCATTACCGACTGAGAACGCCATGGTCTACTCCTCCCCGTCGAGGTCGAACAGCCCACCCTGGGTGAGGGGTTCAGTGATGGTGGCGACGACCCGGGCACCCGCCCGGCGTCCGATCTCGACTGCTTCCTGCACCCGGCCGTACTTCAGGTTCTGGTCGGCCTTGAGGTACATGATCTTGTCCTCGGTGCGGGCGGCGTACATCGCCCGGAGCGTCTCTTCGAGCACTTCCGCCGTGACCGGCCGGGTGTTGAGGAAGAAGTTGCCGTTGACATCGACACCCACGACAACTTCATCCTCCTGCTCGGGGCTCGGCTTGAGATTGTCGCCCTTGGGCAGCGTGGCAGTGAAGCCGGCCGCGATCAGCGGGGTGACAATCATGAAGATGATCAGCAGCACGAGCATGATATCAATCATCGGAACAACATTGGGCTCCGACTTTACGCTGGTCTGGCCAGCACTACCCGTGGACATGCCCACTGCCACTCACCGCCTTCTGGGCCTGGAACTCCTTCG
>JAICQR010000090.1 GCA_025937755.1 Gemmatimonadales bacterium
GCTCCGGGACAGCCGCTCCTTCAGGCAGGAAGAACAGGCCCACACCGGAGGTGCCGAGATACCAGCCCATCCGGTCGAAGCTGCGAGCGACCGACGTGAATCGCGCCCGGCGGAGGCGCGCGTCGGACAGTACGCCGGCGGATAGGCCCGCTACAGCGGGGTGATCGCGCAGAAAACTTTCAACCGAGGGTGATGTGATCGGCTCGCGTGGTGCAGCCGCAGGGACGGGGAATAGTCCACCGCGCGGAAGTTCGAGCCAGCCTTCACGGGTCCGCATCAGCAGGCCGCCGGTGGGATTGCTGAGGTCGAACGCGATGGCGAACACGCCCGCGGGAACGTCCCCGGCCGACCACAGCCGCAGGTCGGGCTCATAGCGGGTCCAGCCGTTGGGGCGCGCCATCCACACCGAATTATCCAGCGGATCAGCCAGCGCAGCGGTGACGCCCTGAAGGAACCGTCGATCGGGAGGATCGAACGGCCCTTCCCATTCCCGAAAGCCAGGACGCCAGATCAGCAACTGCTGGGGGGAGACCGCGAACAGCCGGTCGTACGACGCTGCCACGGCGTTGATGGTGCGGAAGTCGCCGATGACCACGCGCTCGTCAGGTCGCCAGTCCCGCGACGGCGACTGGGCCGCGACGCCGACAGGCAGCACCCAGATGAGCGAGTGAAGCACGGCTATAACAAGATGTCGCATCAGGTTACCCGCATCACTTCAAGTACTTTCCACGCGCGGTCATGATCGGGGGCGGCGCAACTCGAGCAAAAGTGGCGGCCGGGGCGCTAGCCCGGCGTGGCGCAGCCGCTGCCACTCGCGCCAGACATCCTGCAAGGCGTCGATGGTGTCCGCCGGTCGCATCGCACGGGCGGTGTATCGGCGTGCTGCAAGCTCCCCGCTCCGCCCCAGGGCCTGCGCCGCGAGACAGGCGGCCACATGGACGTCGTCGACTTGCGCCAGAAGCGTCCCGCTGATTCCGCTCAGCACATCACCGCTTCCCGCAGTGCCGAGCCCGGGGGTACCCGCGGCAACGGTCAACGTCACTCGGCCGGAAGTCGCGATCACCGTGGGCACACCTTTCAGCACGATCGTCGCGCCAACCCGGCTCGCGGCTTCCTTCGCTGCTCCCCAGGGATCCACCTCGCGCTGCTGGGCCAGATCAGGAAACAGGGTGCGGAATTCGCCGGGATGCGGCGTCAGCACCGCGTGAATGCCGGCGAGCAACTCCGCCAACCGTGGCACCGCGTTCTGAAAGACGGTCAGGGCATCGGCATCGAGCACTACCACCCGGCTTTGCGCAATCAACTCGGCCACCGCTTCGCGCTGTTGCGGCCCGCGCCCCAGTCCAGGTCCGATGACCGCGACGTCAGCGTCGGCGAGCACCGCCGACAGTGATTCTCCCGGGGCACCAGTGAGTGGATCGGCGGTGACCAGCAGTTCCGGGTCGGCCTGGCGGAGCTCGGCAGCGGAGGGTTCCGGCGTGATTACATGAGCGTACCCTGCGCCGGCCGCAAGCGCGGCACGAGCGGCCAGGCGAATCGCTCCGCTGGTGCCCGGCGCGCCGCCGGCGAAGACAATGCGTCCTCGCGTGCCTTTGTGGGCGGCTGCCGGCAAATCGGCAAAGCGCGCCGCTGCCCATCCGTCATCCACCAGCAGCGGGATGTTGCTCTCCGCCTCGGGATGCCCGATGTCTGCCACCAGCACATCGCCGCACTCGTCGCGAGCGAGGAGGTGTCCCCGTCGCACGCCGCCAAAGGTGATGGTGAGGTCGGCCTGCGCCGGACCGTGGGCGGTGCCGAGCGAGAGATCCAGGCCGGTGGGACCGTCGAGTGCGACCAGTGGCACTGACAATTCCCGAAGGCGGTCGAGCAATGCCGCCGCCGGCGGTCGGGGCGCACCGTGCGCTCCGGTGCCGAGGATGGCATCGACGGCGAGGCCGACCGCCGGCCACGGGCCTTCGGCCTCGAGCAGACGCACGCCGTCCTTGAGCGCGAGGTCGCGCGCCGCAGTATTGAGAGGGGAAATATTGGAAGAGTCGAGCGGGGCCACGAAGACGCGAGCGCCGGCGCGGCGCAGCGCGCGGGCCAGGACCCATCCGTCGCCCCCGTTGTTGCCGGGGCCAGCGGCGATCAGCACACCACCGGCGACCGCTGCCGCGAGCCGATCGGCCAGCAGCGCGGCGGCCGCGCGGCCCGCGGCGTCCATCAGCGTGGCGAGCGCGACGCCCGCCGACTCCGCCCGCGCATCGAGCCCGGCAGCGTCTGCGGCCGACAGTACCGGCACGGCACTCATTGCCTGACCTCGCGGGCTACTTCATGCCGTGCGCGATGGTGCGGCCAAACGAAATCTCGCCGTTGTCGATCCGGAGGTTGAACCCGCAGTCGGGATTGGTGCAGACCCACGCCTTGTAGGTGATGGGCGCGCCGTCCCGGCCGTAATCAGAGAGTGGAATCAGCGTCCCGGACGAGCACTTGCGGCATACTGGCCAGTCCTTGTCTTCCATATCCCCTCCCGCTCAAGTCCCTCAGCCCCGTTGCTGCCGCGCCAGGCCCGGCCATCTGTACGATGCCGAGAAGGCGTCGTGAAAATCATAGACGGCGGTGAAGTCGGACTCGCGGTCGCCGGGCTGGGTGACCAGCAGCCCCGCCTCCACCAGGATGTATACCATGCGGCCGAGATCGTCGGTGCGGCGAATGCCCCAGTGTTCCAGCACCGATCGCGCCATGAGCCCGTACTGTTCCTGCGCAAAATCCCGGCAGGCCCATGAGAGTTCCGCGGCGGTGACATGCCGCCGGACATCGAGCCTGGATTGAAGGTATTCGATGGCCGCGAGCACGAACAGATAGGCCCGGTCGTGGTAGGGCGCGCCGCTGGAACGGATGCGCTCGAGCAGGTCGTCGGCGAAAACCAGGTCGTTCACCGGCCTGCTCCGGCCATGGCGGGGGCATACAGCGGAAAGTCGACCACCATCGCCTCGACATCACGGCGGACCCGGCCGAGCACGGCATCATCCTCGGGCGCGTCGAGCACCTGGTCGATGAGGTCGGCAATCCGGCGCATCTCGCCTTCGCGCATTCCCCGCGTGGTCAGTGCCGGCGTACCCAGCCGGATGCCGCTGGTGACGAAGGGCGATTCGGGGTCGTCGGGAATCGTGTTCTTGTTGACGGTGATGGCGGCGCGTCCCAGCGCCTGCTCTGCCAGTTTGCCGGTGATCCGCTTGGGTCGCAGATCCACCAGCATCAGGTGGGTGTCCGTCCCGCCCGATACGATGGCGAGGCCACGTTCCATCAATCCTTCGGCCAGCGCCGCCGCGTTGCGCACCACCTGGCGAGCATAACTGCGGAACTCGGGGGTGGCCGCCTCGGCGAATGCGACCGCCTTGGCCGCGATCACATGCTCCAGCGGACCACCCTGGGTGCCGGGGAACACCGAGCGATCCACGGCCTTGGCCAGATCTGCCTGGCAGAGGATGAGGCCGGCGCGGGGCCCGCGCAGGGTCTTGTGGGTGGTGCTGGTGACCAGCTGGGCGTGCGGCACCGGCGAGGGGTGCACGCCTCCTGCCACCAGCCCGGCGAAGTGCGCCATGTCCACGACCAGTGTGGCCCCCACTTCGTCCGCGATGTTCCGGAAGGTTGAAAAGTCGATGATCCGGGAGTAGGCGCTGCCGCCGCAGATCACCAGTTTCGGCCGCTCGCGCCGCGCGAGTTCACGCACCACGTCGTAGTCGATGGTTCCGGTGCCCGGGTTCACGCCGTAATGGACCGCGCGCCAGATGGTGCCGCTGTGGCTGACTGCCGCGCCGTGGGTCAGATGGCCGCCGTGGGGCAGCGACATGCCCAGCATCGTTTCGCCCGGCTTCAGCACCGCCATGAACGCCGCGAAGTTGGCCTGGGCGCCGGAGTGGGGCTGGACATTGGCGTGATCGGCGCCGAACAGCTGTTTCGCGCGATCGATCGCCAGCTGCTCCACCTGGTCCACGATCTCACAACCACCGTAGTAGCGGCGACCGGGGTAGCCTTCGGCGTACTTGTTGGTGAGCGGTGTGCCGGCGGCGTCCAGCACTGCGCGGCTGGCGAAGTTCTCGCTGGCGATGAGCTCGAGGCCGTCGCGCTGGCGAGCCAGCTCACGGTCCACCAGCCCGGCGACTTCAGGGTCCGCCGAGCGCAGCCGTGCGTTGAGGTCCAGCGTCACGCGCCCCCCTCGGCGTCGATCCCTTCGACCCGGCGAATGTGGCGGCCGCCGGCGAATGGCGTGTCCAGGAAGGTGCGGAGCATCCGGGCCGCTTCGTCGTCGCCAATGCAACGGGAGGGCAGCACCAGGACGTTGGCGTCGTTGTGCTCGCGCGAGAGGCGGGTCACCTCGTCGTTCCAGACCACCGCGGCGCGCACACCCTTGTGGCGGTTGGCTGCGTACGACATGCCCAGCCCGGTGCCGCACAGCAGCACGCCGCGCTTCGCCGTACCGTCCTCGACCCGTTCCGCCACGTCGTGGGCGTAGGCCGGGTAGTCGGTGGATTCACTGCTGTGGGTACCAAGGTCGAGCGGTTCGTACCCCAGCCGGCGGAGTTCCTCCACCAGACGCTGTTTCATTTCGTAGCCCGCGTGGTCCGCGGCAATAGGTATCACTTCAGCCATGACGAAATCTACCAGAAATCAGGTGGACTGGCGGTTGGCGAACCAGAGCCGGTCGAGGCCGCCCACGGCAGCAATCCGCTGCTCGGCGAGCCGGTCTGCCGCCCTGTAGGTGGGGATGCCATCCTGTTTTGCGATCTCGAAGATCCGCAGGATGGTCTCGTAAATCTCACCCGCCTTCTTGCGGGAGCGCTCCTCGGGCCACGCGTGCAGTTCGCCGTACACGTTGATGAGCCCGCCCCCGTTGATCACATAGTCTGGCGCGTAGGAAATCCCCCGGCGATCCAGTTCGTCGCCATGGCGCTCTGCGGCCAGCTGATTGTTGGCGCCGCCCGCGATGACCTCGACCTTGAGCCGCTCGAGGGTGTCGTCGTTGATGGTGGCACCCAGCGCGCAGGGCGCGTAGATGTCGGCCGTCTGGTCGTAAATGTCCTCTGGCGCCACTGCCCGCGCCCCGAATTCAGTGACCACGCGATTCGCCTTGTCCGCGTCGATGTCGGTGATGTAGATGCGCGCACCCTCGGCGTGGAGGTGCCGGGACAGGTTATAGGCCACCTTGCCCGCACCCTGCACCGCCACCGTGCGCCCGTGCAGGTCCTCGCTGCCCCAGTGAGCCTTGGCGGTCGCCTTCATTCCCATGTACACCCCGAACGCCGTCACCGGCGACGGGTCGCCCGACAGCCCGACCAGTCCGGCGACATGGCGGGTCTCCAGCCGCACATGCTCCATGTCCATCGGGCTGGTGCCGACGTCCTCGGCGGTGATGTAGCGACCGTTGAGCGATTCGACGAAGCGGCCATGGGCCCGGAAGATGGCCTCGCGGTCGCTGCGCTTGTTGTTGCCCACGATCACCGACTTGCCGCCGCCCAGGTTGAGCCCGGCCACCGCGGCCTTGTAGGTCATGCCTCGGGACAGCCGCAACGCATCGGTGATGGCCGCCTCGCTCGAGTCGTAGCTCCAGAACCTGGTGCCCCCGAGCGCGGGGCCGAGGGTGGTGTCGTGGATCGCGATGATCCCGAGATAGTCGCACGAGGGGTCGTGGCACACGACCAGCTGCTCGTGCCCAAGGTCCTTGATGTCGCTGAAGAGGTCCATGTCGATTCGAGAGTCGCGAGTCAGGAGTCGTAGGCGAAGAAGCCCTTGCCGGACTTCCGCCCCAGGTGGCCGGCCGCCGCCATGCGCCGCAGCAGCGGGCAGGGCCGGTATTTCGGGTCGCCGAGACCCTTGTGCATCACCTCGAGGATGGCCAGGCACACATCGAGTCCGATGAAATCGGCCAGCGCGAGCGGCCCCATCGGATGCGCCATGCCGAGTTTCATGACCGTGTCGATCGCGTCCGGGGTCGCGACCCCTTCCATCACGCAGTACACGGCCTCGTTGATCATCGGCATGAGGATCCGGTTGGCCACGAATCCCGGGTAGTCGTTCACCTCGACCGGGACCTTTCCCAGTGCGGTCGAGATCTCCATCACTCGAGTGGTTGTGGCATCGCTGGTTGCGTGTCCCCGGATGACTTCAACCAGCTTCATCACCGGCACCGGGTTCATGAAATGCATCCCGATGACCTGTTCCGGGCGGCGGGTACGGGAAGCGATTTCGGTGATGGAGATGCTGCTGGTATTGCTGGCGAGAATTGCGTCCGGCCCGCAGATGCCGTCGAGCGCCTGGAAGATGCCGAACTTCACCCCCGGATTTTCGCTCGCCGCCTCCACCACGAGCTCCGCGTCGCTGGCAGCGTCCAGCGTCGTCACCGGGCGAATGCGCCCCGTGATCGCATCCACGCTTCCTTCGGGCAGCGTTCCCTTCTTCACCTGCCGGGCGACGTTGGCACGGATGGTTGCCACGGCCTGTTCCAATACCGGAGCGGCGGTGTCCACCAGTGTCACCTCCCATTCGTGCTGGGCCAGGACGTGTGCGATCCCGTTGCCCATGGTCCCCGCCCCGATCACCGCTGCACGCGTCATGCTGCCTTACTCCCACCTTTGATGAGCAATACCGCTGACGCCACCGCGATGGTGAGCGTGGCGACGATTCCTCCCTCGGGACCGAACAGACCGCCGGTGACCCAGGCGGGTCCGCCCGGTGCGAAGTCGATCCAGGGGATGCGGAACGGCAATCCGCTGACCGGCGCGTCCAGTGCCGCCAGGGTGCCGTTCCAGCCAAGATGCGCACCGAACGCGGTCCAGATTCCGCCCGGCGCGAAGAACGCGAGTGCCAGCCAGACGCCGGCCAGCGCAATGTTGGCAAGACCGAGCGGGGTGGCGCCCGGGTTGCTGGCGTGCGCCACGGCGAACAGCAGTGCCAGCCCGATCATGGCCGGCCAGCGGCCGAATGCCAGCGCCAGCAGCACCAGCGGTACGCCCCTGAATATGATCTCCTCGGCCATCGCGGCGGGTGCCAGCAGCGCGATGGTCCGGCCCACACTCCCGCCCCATGCCGCGGCGTTACCGCCGTCGGGAACCCAGGCCGCGGATCCCAGCAGCGTCGCGAGCAGCAGCGCCCCGCCCGCGGCCACGACGCCGATGGCGAGCCCGATGCCGACGCCCGCGCGCGCGGAACCGGTGCCGTGCCAGCGCAAGTCACGCAGCGAAAGCCTGGCCGCCCGCACTCCGATGAGCCACGTAGCCAGGAGGCCCGAGACCAGCAGGACGGAAGACTGAATCAACAGTGCACCCGGCGTGACGGTGCCGGCCCAGGCGGGGATGGCGGAGACTGATCCGGTAACGGCGAGTGCGGCGAGGAATCCGAGGACAGCGACCAGCAGGAACGTGAGGGCCAGGAAGGCGACCGACCATCCGATCGCGGCGGCGCGGGTAAGCCCGCCCTGGGCCGCGCTCAAAGGCGCGGCCGAAGTCGCGAGCCCGCCAGCACGAGCAACGCTGCCAGCCCGACCTTGAGCAGGTCGCCCGTGAGAAACGGCACGAAGCCCATGTCGAACGCGCGGCTCGTATCGCCACCCAGCAGCGCCAGCCAGGCAAATCCCCCAGCGTGGATCGCTCCCATCGCGAGCGCGAGGCCCGCCACCAGTCGTACCACTCCGGGCCGCGCGGCGCTCCAGCCCGCGATCGCAGCCGCGATGGGGAACGCCAGCAGATAGCCACCGGTAGGACCAATCAGGCGGGCAGCGCCAGGCGCCCC
>JAICQR010000204.1 GCA_025937755.1 Gemmatimonadales bacterium
CAGGGCGTGGCCCAGGGCGCGGCGGTCCGGCGACGGGTACGCGGACGGCGGCAGGTTATGTCTCGGCCGTGTCGCCGGAGCCTCGGGGCGGGCAGCGGGCCGGCGCGCACCCTGATGCTCCAGGTGCACCGACCGCTCCCCCCCGCCGCTATCGGAGTCCACGGCGCTCCCCGACCATTCGGGGAGCCAGACGAATCTAGGCAAGTGCGCTGGGGGCTGGTAGGGTCGGCCCGCCTCAGCCCAGAAGGTCCTGGCCCGCCGGCGGGAGGGTCAGCACGAAGTAGAAACGGGTGCCGATGTCCTGCCGGGTCTCAACCTGAAGCGCCGAGCCCATCGCTTCGACCAGCTTCCTGCAGATGGACAGCCCCAATCCGGAGCCGGAAAAGGCGTACTCGCCCTCGCGCTGCCGCCGGCGGAAAGGTTCGAACAGCGTCGCCATGTTCTGGCTCGGGATCCCCCGGCCGGTGTCGCGCACGCTGAACTCGACCTGATTGCCACCCAGGTCACTTCCGGTGAGCTCGACATGGCCGTCGCCGGTGAACTTCAGGGCATTGGTGGTGAGATTAAGCAGCACCCGGCTCAACGCGACGGGATGACCCACCCGGAAATCATGTGCCGGGAATCCCAGCCGCACTTCCAGGCCTTTCTCCTCGGCAATGGGCAGCACGATGTCGCGCACCGACTCGAAGATGTCCACCATCGAGAAGGGCAGCGGGTCGAGGTCCACCAGCCGGTCCCCACCACGTGCCAGCTCGATGACATCGCTCGCCATCGACGAGAGCCCGAACGCGGCGCTGTAGATCAGGCCCAGCTGGCGCTCCTGCACTTCGTTGACCGGGCCGCTCCGGGCCCGCTGCAGAGTTTCGGCCAGGAAGAGAATCGAGGTGAGCGGCGAACGGAGGTCGTGGGCCACCTCGACCACCAGCTCGAGGCCATCGGGTCCCGAGAGCCGGTCTGACAGATGTTGCGCCCAGTCGGGCTCGAGCCCCTGCGCCACCTGCTCGATGGCGCGGAGCACCGCCAGCAACTGGCCGATATCGGGTGAGGGCGCCGGAGGCGAGACCCGCTCGATGAACCCGGAGCGGACCAGTGCCAGGATCCGGCGGGAAAGCTGGCTGTGCGGGAGAGCGGAGAGGTCGGGCTCCTCGCCCAGTGCCGCGCCGCGCACGGCGTTGCCCAGTTCGGCGAGGTGTGAAGTGACTTCCTCCACCGACGCAGCATGCTCGACGATGCGGTCCCACTCGCTGCGCACTTCCTCCACCGCACCCTGCAGTGCCGCCCACAGGGCGGGCGCAATGGTTCCGGCGGGAGGCCCGTCAGGGTCCCACGCGTGCTGGTGCCTGGCCGGGACCGGTGCCTGCCGGCGCTCGTTCGCCACCAGGCCGGTGCGGAGGGCTTCCGGCGTCACTCGTTCACGCCACCATCGTTGCGCTGAAACTCGTGTTTGTCCATCAGCCGGTACAGCGTGGTGCGATCGATGCTCGCCAGCCGCGCCGCCTTCGACATGTTACCGCCGGCCCGATTGACCAGCCGGGCAAGGTAGTCCTTCTCGAACTGGGCGATGACCCGGTCCTTGGCGGAGTGATACGCCTCGTCCATCAGCCCGTTCGGCCCGCTGGGAGCGGAGTCGCTGGGCCAGCTGCCCTGTTCATCATACAGCGGAATGTCGTTGGGCTCGATGGTCTGATCCGGCTCCGCCAGCACCGCCATGTGCTCGACCACGTTCTGCAGCTCGCGGACGTTGCCCCTCCAGGGGCGGGCACGCAGAAAGGCGACGCTGGCCTCGCTCAGCCGCGGCATCCGGTCGCCCATCTGCCGGTGGCGCTGCCAGAAGTGGGTCAGGAAGTGGTTGGCCAGCAGGGGAATGTCCTCCTGCCGCTTGCGAAGCGGGGGCAGCTTGATCGGGACCACCCGCAGCCGGTAGAACAGGTCGCTGCGCAGTATGCCCTGGTCGACGGCCTCCTGGGGATCCCGGTTGGTGGCGGACACGAAGCGCACATCCACCACGGCGTCCTGGGTTTCGGAGCCGACCCGCCGCACCACACCATCCTGGATCACGCGAAGCAGCTTCGCCTGCAGCGGCATCGACATCTCGGTCAATTCGTCCAGGAACAGCGTGCCGAGATTGGCCGTCTCCAGCAGGCCCGGCTTGTCGCGGTCGGCGCCGGTGAAGGCGCCCTTGCGGTGGCCGAACAGCTCGGACTCGAGGAGCGGCTCGGGGAGCGCGGCGCAGTTCACCGCGACCATCGGCTTGGACGCGGCGCGGCTGTTGTAGTGAATGAACTGCGCGAACAGCTCCTTGCCGCTGCCGCTCTCCCCCGTCAGGAAGACCGACGCGTTACTGCGCGCGACCTTGCGCGCGAGCTCGAGCGCCGTACGGAACGCCGGCGAATTGCCGCGCAGCACGATCTGCGGCGCGCCCTTGTGCCGCGGCGCAACCTCCGCCG
>JAICQR010000009.1 GCA_025937755.1 Gemmatimonadales bacterium
CCAACGCGCTCTGGCTCACGGTGAAGCCGAAGGCCGGCGTCACGGTCGAACTGGCGCAGGACGAGGCCACGGTGGCGCTCCGCCGGGCGCGCCAGCTCCGGCCCGGCCAGGAGAACAACTTCGACCTCCTGTCGCAGGAGAAGATCCTCGAGACCGTGAACGGGCTCACCTCCGTGTTCTTCCTGGTGATGGTGGCGCTCTCCGGGGTGGCGCTGCTGGTGGGCGGCATCGGGGTGATGGCCATCATGATGGTCTCGGTCACCGACCGGACCCGCGAGATCGGCGTCCGCATGGCGCTGGGCGCCACTCGGCGGGAGATTCTCTGGCAGTTCCTGGTCGAGGCCGCCACCCTGACATTGATGGGCGGGCTGCTCGGTGTCCTCGTGGGCCTGGGCGCCGGCGAGTTGCTCAAGGGACAGCTGGGACTCGAGTCGAGCGTGCCGCTCTGGAGCGCGGTCGTGGCGGTGAGCGTGAGCATCGGGATCGGGCTCACCTTCGGCATCCTCCCCGCCAATCGCGCCGCGCGCATGGACCCGGTCGAGGCGCTGCGGCACGAGTAGGCGCGGCCCCTTACGTCATTGCGAAGCCGCCGAAGGACGCGAAGGAGTCGTCATTAAACACGGAGCCACGGAGAACACGGAGAGCAAGAGCCTTTGTGTATGTGGGAGTGCCGCGAAGCTCCAGTCCCTCGGCATGGCATCCACAACAACAAGCAGTTCTCCGTGCATCTCCGTGGGCTCTGTGGCTCTGTGGTTATTTTTTTCCCTTCGCGTCCTTCGTCTCTTCGTGGTTACCCTGCGATGCCAGGATGTGCACGAAGCCGAGCGATGGGCATCTCCACCCGGACCTGAACCGGAGCGTCGAATGCGCGTAGTGCTTGCAGGCCTGCTGGTGTTCGCCCTGGCATGCGACGGCGCGCCGGAGCGTTCATCAGTCGGCAACGCCGGTGCAGATATGAGCCAGGGCATGGAGCCGGCGGCACCACCGCCACCGATGCCGGACGACATGGTGGAGAGCGGCAGCGCGCCGAAGGGATTCCAGACCGTGCGAGTGCCATCGCAGGCGTCACAGCCGGTCAGCGACTCGCTGCCGCCACAGATGCTGATTCGCACCGGGGATGCCAGCGTCGAGGTGGATTCGCTCGAGGTCGGTGTCGCCGCGGTACAGGCGCTGGTCGCGCGGGTGGGCGGTCACGTGGGCAACACTGGATACAGCGGCGGCCGGGGCCAGATACGCGAGGCGTCACTTCAGCTGCGGATCCCGGCCGAGCGGTTCGAGGAAGTCCAGGCCGGGCTGGGCGACATTGGTACGGTGGAATACTTCAACGTCTCGGTGCAGGACGTGGGCGAGGAGTACGTCGACATGTCCGCCCGGCTGGAGAATGGCCGGCGGCTGGAGCGCCGGCTGGTCGAGTTGCTGGCGACCCGCACCGGCAAGCTGGAGGATGTTCTCGCGGTGGAGCGTGAGCTGGCCAGGGTCCGCGAGGCAATCGAGACGGCAGAGGGCCGGCTGCGCTACCTGCGGAACCGGGTGGCGCTCAGCACCCTGACAGTGCGGCTGCATGAGCCGGCGCCCATCATCGGCGGCAGCGGCGGTGGGGGCATGCTGGTGGAGTCGTTCCGAAGCGCGTGGCGCAACTTCGTGCGGTTTGTGGCGGCGTTCATCGCCAGCGCCGGCGTCTGGATTCCGCTGGTGATCATCGGCGCGGGAGTCGTCTCGGGCGTCCGCTGGTGGCGGTCCCGGCATCGGAGTCAATAGCTTCACCACGAAGAAACGAAGGACACGAAGGGGTCCTTCGTTTCTTCGTGGTGGGTCTCCCAACTCAGGAGTATGACCGAGAATGACCGTTGACCTGCTGGCCATCGCCGCCCATCGCGACGATGTGGAGCTCACCTGTGGTGGTACCCTGCTCCGCGCGGTCGACCAGGGCTATACCACCGGCATCCTCGACCTGACCCAGGGCGAGACCGGCACCCGCGGAAGCGCCGAACTGCGCGCCGCGGAAGCGGCGAAGGCGGCCAAGGTGATGGGCGTGACGGAGCGACGCAACGCCGGGCTCCCCGACGCCCATTTGGCAAATACCGACGCCATGCGACGAGTGGTGGTCGAGCACATCCGCCACTTCGCGCCGCGGACAGTGATCCTGCCCTACGCCGTCGGCCGTCACCCCGACCATCGTATCGCATCCGAGCTGGGCCGGGACGCCTGCTTCCTGGCCGGCCTGGCCCGCTACGACGCCGGGGGCGACCCCCATCGGCCGCACAAGATCCTCTATGCGCTCGCCTATCGCGAGGACCCGGTGACGCCCACGTTTGTGGTGGACATCTCCGAGCAGTTCGAGCGCAAGATGCAGGCGATCCGGTGCTACGCCAGCCAGTTTGACGGGGCCAAGGCGGCCGGTGAGATCTTCCCCACCGGCCAGGACCTCTACTCCCTGGTTGAGGCTCAGGGCCGCCGCTACGGGTCGCTCATCCGGCGGGCCTTTGGCGAGCCCTATTTCACCCCGGAGACCATGCTGGTGGATGACGTCGTCGGGCTCCAGGTCCAGAGTATGTAGCGCTATATTCCGGGAGCCATGCCCACAACCCACGTATACCTCGATCACGCGGCCACCACCCCGGTACGGCCCGAGGTGCTGGACGCGATGCTGCCCTACCTCGGCAGCCAGAGCTTCGGGAACCCATCCAGCTCCCACCGTTTCGGCCGTGCGGCCCGGGCCGGCCTGGAACAGGCCCGCCGGGAGGTGGCCGCGGCGCTGGGCGCCGAGCCCAACCAGATCATCTTCACCTCGGGCGGCACCGAGGCTGACAACCTCGCAGTGGTGGGGTCCGCGCTCGCGGCCCGCGACCGGGGCCAGCCGATGGTGGCGTGCGTCTCTGCCATCGAGCACAAGGCTGTACTGGCGGCGGCACACCACGTCGTGCATCTGGGCGGCCAGGAAGTAATCCTGCCGGTGGGGAGCGATGGCGTGCTCGACTTCGACGCGCTCGACCGCGCCCTGTCGGAGCGCCCCGCGGTAGTATCGGTGATGTGGGTGAACAACGAGGTCGGCGTGGTTCAGCCGGTCAAGGCGATTGCCGACCGATGCTGCGATGCGGGCTGCGCCTTCCACACCGACGCCGTCCAGGCCTTCGGCAAGGAGCCTGTCTCCGTCACCGACTTCGAGTGCACTTTCCTGACCATCTCCGGCCACAAGATCGGCGCGCCCAAGGGTATTGGCGCGCTGGTAGTGAAGGACCGCAAGGCGGTGGAAGCCATCATCCACGGCGGCGGCCAGCAATTCGGCATCCGGCCGGGCACCGAAAACGTGGCTGGTGCCGTGGCGCTGGGCCGGGCAGCGCAGCTCGCGGTGGAAGAGCGCGAGGCCGAGAGTGCCCGCCTCTCGCAGCTGCGTGATGACCTCGTCGCGCGGCTCCGGGCGGCGGTGCCCGATATTCACGTTGCGGTGGAGTCGTCGGCCCGCGCGGTGAACATCGTGAGCGTGTCGGTGCCCGGCGCCGAGAGCGAAGCCATGCTGATGCACCTGGACCTGGCCGGGGTGGCGGTATCGGGCGGATCCGCGTGCTCTACCGGGGCGGTCGAGCCATCGCACGTGCTCCTGGCGATGGGAATGCCGCGCGAGCTCGCGCTGGGCACGCTGCGCTTCAGCCTTGGGCATGATTCCACCGTGGCGGATATCGAGCGCGCCGCCGACGTCTTTCCCGGTGTGGTCAGCAAGGTGCGCAAGCTGTCGGAGGTGCTGGGCCGTGCCTGAGAAGGTGCTGGTCGCGATGAGTGGCGGCGTGGACAGCTCGGTGGCCGCCGCGCGCCTGGTGGAGCAGGGCTACGACGTCGTGGGCGCCACCATGAAGCTCTTCTGTCACGGCAGCGACGTGCCCGACCGGCCCTGCTGCTCGCTCGATTCCATCAACGATGCGCGTGACGTCGCCAGCAAGCTCGGCATTCCGCACTACGTACTGAACCTCGAAGACCGCTTCTCGCTCCACGTCATCCAGAACTTCGTGAGCGAGTATTCCCGCGGCCGTACCCCCATTCCCTGCGTGCGCTGCAATTCGTTCACCAAGTTTCGCGACCTGCTTGCCCACGCTGATGCGCTGGGATGCGACCACATCGCGACCGGCCATTACGCCATTGCGCGCGATGGCGCGCTCTACCGGGGGGCCGATCGGGCCAAGGACCAGGCCTACTTCCTGTGGGGCATCGACCGCGCGGTGGTAGCGCGGATGCTGACGCCGGTGGGCGAACTCTCCAAGCAGGAGACCCGCGCGCTCGCCCGCCAGCTGGGACTCTCCACCGCGGACAAGCCCGAGTCGGTCGAAATCTGCTTCGTCCCCGATGATGACTACGCCGGCGTACTCGAACGGCACCTGCCCGCCGATGCCCCGGCGCTCATCCCCGGCCCCCTGGTCACCGTCGGCGGCGACATCGTGGGTGAGCATGACGGCTTCGCCCGGTACACCATCGGCCAGCGGCGCGGGCTGCCCGGCGGCGGCGATGCGGCACGCTACGTTGTGGAGATCCGTCCCGATACCCGGGAAGTGGTGATCGGTGGTGCCGATGATCTCCAGGGCTGGAGCGTCGGCCTCGATGAGGTCAACTGGCTGGCAGAACCGCTGGCGGCAGGCGATCACTGCCAGGTTCAGGCGCGGCACCGGGCTCGGGCCGTACCGGCTGTCGTTGTCGAGGCAGGCGACGGCCAGCTGCGACTCGCGCTCGATGAACCGATCCGGGCCGTGACGCCAGGGCAGTCGGGAGTGCTGTTCGACGCTGCAGACCGGGTACTGGGTGGGGGGGTGATCACATGACGTTTCTCGTGCGCCTGCTGGTCAATGCCGCGGCGTTGTTCGTTGCAGCCTGGCTTGTTCCGGGCATACGGCATGACGGCAGCCTGATCGGCCTGCTGATCGTCGCCCTGCTCTTCGGGCTGGTCAACAGCATACTGCGGCCCCTGCTGAAGCTGCTGACCTGCCCGCTTATCCTCTTGACGCTGGGCCTCTTCACCCTCGTCATCAATGCGCTGATGCTCATGCTGACCGGATGGCTGAGCGGCCAGCTGGGGCTGGGCTTCCACGTGAATGGCTTCTGGTCGGCGTTCTTCGGCGGGCTGATCGTGGGGCTGGTGAGCCTGGCGCTGTCTCTCGTCATCCACGAGGACGAGAAACACGACTAGTGCGGCAGACCCGCCTTCTCGGCAAACTCCTTGAGTGCCGCCTCTGCTTCGTTTGACAGCTTTTCCGGCAGTGCAACGGTGACTTCCACCAGTTGGTCTCCCCGACGTCCGTTCTTCTCGATCCCCTGGCCCTTGATCCGGAATTTCCGTCCGGGCTGGGTGCCGGGCGGTACCCGAAGCAGCACCTGTTTCCCCTCGAGCGTTCGGACCTTGAGCCGGGTGCCGAGTATCGCTTGCGCCATGTTGAGTGGCACTTCGCAGTGGACGTCGAGACCGTCGCGACGGAAGAACCGATCTGCCTGCACCTGAAAGGTGATGATGAGGTCACCCGCCGGCGTGCCACTGGGGCCGGACTGACCCTGGCCTTTCAATCGGACCCGGTCGCCCGGCTCGGTGGCGGCAGGCACCGTGATCAGCACCCTGCGCTCGGTCCGCACCTGTCCCGCGCCCCGGCAGGTGGGGCACGGTACCGACGGCACCTTGCCCCTGCCCCGGCAGCGGGGACACGGTCGGTTGACCGTGAAAGTGCCCTGCCCGAACGCAATCGTGCCCCTGCCCTTGCACTCGGGACAGGTGTCGAGCGTGGCGCCCGGTGCAGCGCCGCTGCCCTTGCAGGTGACGCACGGCTCGGTCACGGGGAGCGTAACCGGGACCTTTCCGCCCAGCGCCGCGACCCGAAAGGGCACCTCGACCACTGCCTCGAGCGTCTCGCCCCGGACGTCCTCCCGGCGGCCCTTGCCGAAGATGGACGAGAATATGTCGCCCAGTCCGAAGTTGCCGAGATCGCCGAACTCGACTTCTTCCTGTTGATATCCTCCCCTGGCGCCCGCCGGGGGACGTCGTGTGGCGGCGTCGAATGCGCCCAACCGCCGCATCTGATCGTACTGCTTCCGCTTCGACGCATCGGACAGGGTGGCATGCGCCTCGGAAATTTCCTTGAAGCGCTCCGCCGCCTGGGCGTTGTCGGGATTGGCGTCGGGGTGATACTGCTTGGCCAGCTTCCGGTACGCCTTCTTGATATCGGCGGCGCTGGCGGAATCGGGGACGCCGAGGACCTGATAGAAGTCCTTCGCAGCCACGCTACGCCTGGCCCTGGTCCGCGAACACCTGCACCCGGGCGGGCCGCACCAGCGTACCCTTGAACCGGTAGCCCGGCTGGAACGTGGCGCTCACTTCGTGATCCCGGCTGGCGTCGGGTGCAGGAAGCGTGGACACCGCCTCGTGCTCTTCCGGATTGAAGGCCTGACCAGCCGGATCGATCCGCTCGACGCCAGTCGACTCCAGTTCCTTGCGGAACTTCCTGTCGATCAGCGTGACGGCTTCCCGGAGCGACTCGGCAGATGTGGCGGTTTCGCCCTCTGCGAGTCGGTCGAGGTCGTCCAGCACGTCCAGCAGCCGGCTGATGAAGGCAGCCTGGGCCCGGTCGCTCAGCTCCACCCGCTCCCGGCTCACCCGCTTGCGGAAATTGTCGAACTCAGCGGCCAGCCGGAGATGGCGGTCGCGCACGTCGTCCAACTCGCGTTCAAGGCGCTGCACAGCCTGGTCCGCCGGCTCCATGGGCACAGAGGCGGGCGGCGCTTCGGTTGGATCGGGCATGTCGTTCAGAAAGTCATCCTGCACGGCTCACTCGAGGTTCGGAGTGGCCGGAATTTAGCAGGATTCGGGGGATTGGGGGACGGCGGCGGGGGCGGCTTCAGGTGCGAGGCAGATCCAGCAGCCGCTTCCATAGCAGGAACAGCGCGCGCTGCGCCGCCCGTGCCCGCACCTCGTAGCGCGAACCCATGAACAGGTTCCTGGACGCCTGCACATCGCCTCCCAGAGCGGTTGCAAACCACACGGTTCCCACCGGTTTGTCGGGCGTGGCGCCGCCGGGCCCGGCGATGCCGGTCACGGCAACTGACAGATCCCCACCCAGACGGGTGAGTGCCCCTGTTGCCATCGCGCGGGCGACCGGCTCGCTCACGGCGCCATGTTCCACGATCATGTCGGCGGGCACGTCGAGCAGCGTGGTCTTGGATTCGTAGGAATAGCACACCACGCCTCCCTCGAACACGTCGGAACTGCCGGGAATCTCGGTGAGCCGAGCACCCACCAACCCGCCGGTGCAGGACTCGGCAACGGACAGTCGAATTCCTCGCTCCCGAGCGCACGCCAGCACCAGCGCAGCAAGGTCATCCTCGCCCTCTCCGTAAATGGAATCTGCGGAGCGACCCCGGACCTGCGCCGCGCCCTGCTCGAGGAGCTGGTCCACTTCGCCCGGCGCCGCGTCCCACGCTGTCAGCCGGAGGTCCACTCCGGACACATTGGGCAGGTATGCGAGGGTGAGCGGGCTGATTTCGCGATCCACCTCACCCAGTCGTTCGGCCACCACGCTCTCGGAGACGCCAGTGGTACGCAGGGTGCGCGAGCGAATGATCCGCCCGCTACCGCGCGATGCGAGCCGGGGAAGGACTTCGACCTGGAGCAGATTCTTCATCTCGACGGGAACGCCGGGCAGCATGATCACTAACCCGCTGGTGCCGTCCTGCAGTTGCCCTTCCAGCCAGATACCCGGTGCGGAGCCCCACTGGTTGGGCAGCACCGTAGCGCCATCGGGAATCTCGGCCTGGGTGCGATTGCTTTCGACCGGCGTCCTGCCGACCCGCCGATAGCGCTCCAGCAGGCGCTGCCAGAGATCTTCCTGGAACACGATCGGTCGGCCGAACAGCTCGGCGATCACGCCCTTGGTCATGTCGTCCCGGGTGGGGCCGAGCCCGCCGGTGGTGATCACGGCGCCCGTACGGTGAATCGCCTCGGACACGCCGTCGCGAATGGCGTCGGGGGTGTCGGGGATCGACGTCCGCCGGGGAATGCGGAGCCCGGCCGCGGCCAGCTGCTGGCCCAGCTCGGCGGCGTTGGTATCGACCGTGAAGCCGAGCAGGAGCTCGGTGCCGATGGTGATCAGTTCAACGTTCATGTATGCACTGGAGGAAGACATTCACCACGAAGACACGTAGGTAACAAGTGAGAAGTGAGAAGTGTGGTGACACTCGCTCAATGCCAGCCTAGCGCAGCCGCTCACTGATGAGCCGCCGGTAGCGGTACATGTACACCGCAAAGGAGTAGATGGTCAGGATTGCGGCGATGAAGAGCACCACGGTGACGAAGGTGCCGTGGAAGGTGTTCCAGAAATCGGCGAGCCGGCTCTTCTCCCAGCCCAGCGGCCGGCGGGCGTCGCGAAAAGCGAACCACAGGATGATGGCGCCAATGAAGATGTTCTGGAACACCGCCTTGAGCTTGCCCTCGTTGCCGGCAGCGATCACGACACCCTTGCGCTGGGCGTACCAGCGAAAGCCGGTCATGGCCAGCTCCCGGCCGATGAGCAGCAGGCAGACCCAGAGCGGGATGCTCCCCCACACGGGGATGTCGTAGAGATCGTGCCTGGTGCGCGAGATCCAGTAGATCGGGATCAGCGTCGCGAAGAGCAGCAGCTTGTCGGCGATGGGGTCGAGCAGCTTGCCGAGGTCCGACACCTGCCCCCGGGTGCGGGCGAGGTAGCCGTCGAAGACGTCGCTTACGGCGGCGATGATGAACACCACGAAACAGATCAGCTTGGGCCAGTACCCCTCGATGAACGGCAGCAGGGCGATGACCGGGGTGAAGCAGATCCGGACAACAGTGATGATGTTGGGAAGGGTCCAGACCGTGCGCGGCTGGGCCCTGCGCTCGAGGATGACGTCGGGCGCGGGATCAGGTGGCTGGTTGGGCTGGGTCATGGGGTCCCCGCAGGCGAAGCGCTACCACAACTTATCACCCCAACGTCTTCACCACGGCCTTGCTGATCGACTTGAGGGTGTCGAACACGCCCTCGCCGGTCGCGGCAATCGCCTCGAAGTAAGGGGCCCGCTCGTACCACTGCCCGTCTTCCTGCCACACCAGGAATTCGCCGGGGCGGTCGGGATCGGGCAGCATCCGCTGCCGGGCGGGGTCTTCCACCGGCCAGCCGGGATTGAGCGCCGCCTGCAGCTCGGCAATGGGCGAGGCGTTGGGCAGGTCGCGCTTGTTGTACTGGATCGCGAACGGGATCCGGGTGAGGTCGTACCCGTGCTGCTGCATGTTGTCGTAGAGGTTCTGCATCGCCTCCACGTTGGCCTCCATCCGCTCCAGCTGGCTGTCGGCCACGAACACCACGCCATCCACGCCCTTGAGGATCAGCTTGCGCGAGGCGTTGTAGTACACCTGCCCAGGCACGGTGTAGAGGTGAAACTTGACCTTGAAGCCGCGAATGGTGCCGAGGTCCACCGGCAGGAAGTCGAAGAAGAGCGTCCGCTCGGTCTCGGTGGCCAGCGAGATCATCTTGCCCCGCGCACCGGGCGCCACCTTGTTGTACACGAACTCGAGATTCGTGGTCTTGCCGCCGAGCCCGGGGCCGTAATAGACCAGCTTGCAGTTGATCTCGCGGGACGCGTAGTTGATCATCGACATGCGTAGGGGGTCCCCTCAGGCTCCGAAGAGCCGGTCGATTTCATCCTCGGCCTCACCCAGGAATCCGCCTTCCACTGCCGGCGGTGCGGTGCCGTCGTCGGTGCGTTCGAACATCTCGGTGAACACCTGATTCAGTTCCTTCGCCGCGGTCCGCACCCGGAGCTTGACCAGCCCCAGGGTGGTGGAGTTGTCGAACAGCACCACGAGGATGACCCGCCGTGCGATATCCGCGAGATACATCGACTCGCGCTCCCCCTGATGGAACAGCGCGCCGAATTCGGGCTCGCCCAGCATCCGGGCCAGCTGGTCGTTGGCGCTGAAGTCGGCGGCGGTGAGCGATGCGAACGCGGTGGGGTCGAACTGGACTTCCTCGCCGACCGTGGCGATCAGCTGGCCGGTCCGGTCCACGATCAGGGCCGTGCGCGCCCCTGCTTCGCCCAGGAAGGCGGAAAGGATCTCGTTGATGCGACGGGCGTCCTCCTCGCGGAAGGACCAGCTCGATGCGCCGCTCACGCGAGCGCGACCTCAAGCTTGCGGAGGATGCTTTCGCCCCGGCGCCGCAGCAGCGGCTGCGGCTCCCAGGCCACGTAGTCGCGCAGCAGGCGCACCGTGTCGGGGCCATGAGTGCCGGCCAGGTAACCCAGGGCCGCCAGCCGCTTGATCGGGTGCTTGCTGAAGAGATCGCGCCGATGGGCCAGAATGCGCTGCTGCGACAGGCTCCACCCTGCAAGTACGCCGGCCATCGCCGCGCCGGTGAAGAACCACCCGCGTGAGCGCATCAGCGCACCTCTTGGCGCGCCAGCAGCGCGTGGGCCAGCGTGACGCCGTCCACGTACTCCAGATCTCCGCCCATGGGCAGGCCCCGGGCCAGGCGCGTGACCCGCACCGGTGCTCCGCCGAGTTGCTGCTGGATGTAGGTGGCCGTCACTTCCCCTTCCATCGATGGGTTGGTCGCGAGGATGACCTCGCGCACGCCGTCTTTCCGCACCCGTTCGAGCAGCCCTGCTATCCGGAGTGCTTCAGGGCCGATGCCGTCCAGGGGCGAGAGATGGCCGCCCAGCACATGATACTTGCCCCGGAAGTCGGTGGCACGATCCACCACCGGCACCGCCGAGGCGTCCTCCACCACGCACAGCACTGCCGCATCGCGTCGGGGATCCCGGCAGATGCTGCAAGGCTGCTGCTCGGTCAGATTGCCGCACACCTCACATGGGCGCACCTGCTCCGCCACCGATTCCAGCGCCTGTGCCAGGAGTCGGAGTTGGTCCGCTGGTTGCTGCAACAGGTGGAACGTGAGCCGGCTGGCCGTCTTGCGCCCGATTCCGGGAAGCCGTGCGAACTCGCCGATGAGCCGCTCGATGGCGTCCACAACTCAGGGCGTGAGCGGCAACTGCGGCATGCTGCGCATCTCGGCCTGCATCAGCTCTGCGGCCCGGCGCTGGGCTTCCGCCACCGCGCCCAGCACCAGGTCAGAAAGCAATTCGGCGTCGCGGCCTTCGAAAGCGTCGGGCGCGATACTGATGTGCAGCACCGTGCCCCGCCCGTCGGCGGTCACGCGCACCATCCCGGCGCCGGCCGAGATCTCGATGACCCGGCCCGCCAGTTCAGATTCGAGCTGCTGCAGCCGGCCCTGCATGTGCTGGCCAAACTGCAGGAATTGATTGAGGTCTGCCATGGTCTCCTGCGTCATGCGTGCTAGTCCACGATCTCCAAATCTAATTCAGTCGCCGCTACATCGAGCGCCGGATCCTTCCGGCGCAGCCCGCTGAGCCGGTCGGCCCTGGCGGAGGCCTCGGTGATGGGTCTGGGCCTGGGGGCATCGCCCTGACTGCCGGGGCCCTGCACCTTGAGCCGAACCGGCGCGCCCAGCGCCGCCGCCAGCACCGTTTCCACCATCCGCGCCTGCCGCTCGATATTCTCGTGATTCATCGGGTTGGCCTCGGGCAACTCGAGCCGCACCACCGGCGCCTCGACCTCGACGACCCGGGTGCCAGCCAGCGCCTCTCCCAGGAACCGGCTTTGCTCCCGCACCGCCTCGATGGCCGACGGCCAGACCGACTGGGCGCCGGCAAGGGTGAAGGGAGCAGACAGCGTGGCCGGCTCGACGGCTCGGCGGCTCGGCGGCTCGGCGGGTGGTGCCGCCTGACCGCCTTGACCGCCTTGACCGCCTGTCTGTCCGCCCGGCTCGTCCCGGCCTCCGGTCCGACCGCCCTGTCCGCCTGTCCGTCCGCCCTGCCCTTCCCCACCACCGGTCCGGCCGCCTGCAATCACCTGCTCGAGGTCCACGGTGCGATCCAGCATCACCCAACGCAACAACAGGGTTTCGGTGACCAACCGGGGACTGGCGCTCCGCCGGAGCGACTCCTCCTGGTCCGCCAGCAGCTTCAGCATCCGGAGAAGGTCACCCGCGGACAGCGCATCGATGTTGCGGTCGAGCACCGCGCGCACGGCCTCGGTGAGCCCTTCTGGAGTTCCTCCGACCTTGAGCAGCAGCATCGCCCGAAGCATCTCGCCGGCCGCCAGCAGGAATTCTCCCAGGTCAGCGCCCGACTCGAGCAGCGCATCCACCAGCCGGAACACCCCCGCTGCGTCCCGCTCGGCGATGAGCATCAGCAGATCAGTCAGGAGTTCGTCACTGGCGAGGCCCAGAGTCTCGCGGACCCGCGCAGCCGTGACCTGCCCCTCCCCCAGGCTCAGGCACTGGTCCAGCACCGACAGCGCGTCCCGCATGCCGCCATCGGCATGGCGGGCGATGAGCGTCAGGGCATCGTCATCCGCCGAGATCCCCTCGGCATCGAGCACCGCCCGAAGGCGGTCGCGGATGGCGGCGGGCCCGATCCGGCGGAAGTCGAACCGCTGCAGCCGGGACAGCACCGGGGCCGCGGTGTTGGCGATCTTCTGCGGCTCGGTGGTGGCGAACACGAACACCACTCGCGGCGGCGGCTCTTCCAGCACCTTGAGCAGCGCATTCCAGGCCTCGCGGGTGAGCATGTGCGCCTCATCCACGATGTAGACCTTGTAATGCGACTCCTCGGAGGGCGCGTACATGGCCCGCTCGCGCAGGTCGCGCGCGTCATCCACGCCCCGGTTGCTGGCAGCGTCGATCTCGACCACATCGAGGCTGGCGCCCCCCGACCAGATCCGCTCGCAGCTCTCACATTCGCCGCAGGGATCGCCCTCGGTGGTGCGGTTGGGGCAGTTGAGCGCCATGGCCAGAATCCGGGCCGCGGTGGTCTTGCCCACGCCCCGCGGGCCGGTCAGCAGGTATCCATGACCGATGCGGTCCCGGGACACGGCACCGCGCAGCACGGCAGCCACGTGGTCCTGAACCAGGAGATCGCTGAAACGCTTGGGACGGTAACGGCGGGCGAGACTGATAGTCATGTAGAAAGAAAATACCCCAGGCACCCCGAAGCGACACCGGACATCGCTTAGCGCTGCTACCGGCGAGGTCCTGACGCGGTTCGCGCGCCAGCGCCCTTCGGACCTGGGGCACATCAAAGCTAGTGTGAGGACGGCGCCATTGGAAGGGCCCTTGAAGTCTGCCAGTGTGTGAGTGTGGGAGTCTTGGGCAGTGTGAATCACAATACTGCTCAAGACTCCAATACTCCCACACTCCGACACTGCACTATTCCAGCAACGCTCGCTGCCTGCTCCGCATCCGCCGCATTTCCCAGGTTTCCGCCACCACACCACCCAGCAGGAACACGATGGCAGTGAAGTGGATCCAGAGCACGAACAACACGACCGCGGCGATCTTGGCGTCGCCGCTGGCGGAGCGGGCCGCGGCGAAGTTGGCGAGGTAGAACGCATATCCCCGCTTGGCCAGCTCGAACATCACGGCGGCGAACGTGGCCGCGAGCAGCGCGGTACGCCAGGGGAGCCGGCGCGCGGATGCATACTTGTAGACCACGAAAAACAGGCTGACGGAAAAGAGCACCGTCAGCGACTCGCCCAGGAGGCGTCCCACGCTGCCGAACAGGAATTCGACCGCTTCCAGGCGGTATTCCCTGGCCGCGACGTAGGAAAGGCCGGCGGTCAGCGCTGCATTGAGCAGGAACAGCGACAGCGTGATGATCACCATCAGCACGTCGCGCGCCTTGGACTTGACGAACGCCACCAGGAAATTGCGGTGCCGGCGCGGACGTATGGTTACGTCGAACACGTGATTGAGCGCGGTACGCACCCCGGCGAAGAGCCGGGTGGCGAACCAGATGAACGTGGGAACCGCCACCAGCGATACCGTACCGCGGTTGGCGGCGATGCCATTCAGGATCGATTCGACCAGTCCGAACGGGTCGTCGGTCCCCGACGAGTGGGGTGGCAGGAAGCCGTGGAAGATGGTCCGGGGATCGGGGCCGGCACGGGCGAGCGCCTCGAGCAGCTGGGTGAGCCCGACCAGCAGCAGTACCACGAAGGGCACCGCGGCGAGCAGCGCATCGAAGGTGAGCGCGCTCGCCAGAAACGGGACATTGCTTTCGTCGGCCGCCTGCAGGACCCGCTTGAAGAAGCCTGCCGGCGAGCGGTGCCAGCCGGGAGGACGAGGTCCGCTCAGGCGAGCGGCTCCTCGTGCTCGCCCGATGTCGCCACTGCCCGGCGACGGGCCCGGGCATCGGCAAGCCGCCGCTCCAGCTCGGCACGCGCCGACGGTTCCTCGGCGTCGTCCGCGTCGGGAAGCTCATCGACCGGCTCCGACGAGTCGAACTCGTCCATGCTCTCGTCGAACGCGTACTCGCCGCTGGAGAGCGGGGCATCCTCACCGGGGCCGAACCGATGCACCAGTTCGTCCATCTTCTCCTCGGTCATGGCGCGCAGCTTCCAGAGCCGGCGCTGCAGCCCCCGGCGGGTCTCCTCGCCGTTCCGGGGAGCGTACAGGAGCGCGAGCCCCGCACCCAGCAGGGCGCCCCAGAAAAGCCACTTGGCGGAGGCATCGCCCCGCTCCACCAGCACGATATCCCGCGGTTCGTTCCGTCGCATGTATGTCCTCCTACTCGCCCGCGTCGGCGTCGTCCACAGCCCGCACCAGCACCTGGTCCAGCGCGGCGTGGTGCAGCATGGGAGCCTGGATGAACCGGTCGACGAGGTCGGCGGTGCCGTTGACGTTGAGCTGCTCGAAGAGGAACGCAAAGGTGCGTTCCAGGTCCGCTGCGATGGCCGCCCTGACTTTCTCGGGCAGCGACCACAGCTCCTGCTTGAAGGGGCCGATCGCCTTCTTCCTGGCCTTGTAGTAAAACTGGTCGTCCGAATCGTCAGCCTTGCGCTCACTCTGCGCGTTGTCGTCGAGCCAGGCGTACATCCGGCGCCTGAGATCGGCCGGAAGTGACGGGTGGTCGAACACAATGTTCTGGAAGTTGGTGGCGAGATGGATCTCGGCGGTCTCCACCCGGGGAAAATTGCCGAACGCGTTGGACGGCAGCGTGCTCGCACCGTGCTGCACGGCGCCGGCCAGCCCGTATCGCTCGCGGGCCACGCGGGAGAGGTCCCGGAGCGCATCGATGTCCAGCTTGACGTCGGCAATCTTGCCGTCCGGCAACACCACGCCGCCGTGCGACGTGCCGGTCTGGACCGAGATCTTGCTGATGCCATCGGTGATGGCGAGCCGCTCACATTCGGCTTCGTAACCCTGCATGAAGGCGTGGAGCTCCTCGACCGTGCTGTTCTTGTGGCCGACCTCACCAATCTCGGCGCCAATGCTCACGGTGACGCCGGCCGGCTCCCGCTCTCGAATAAACTGGGTGATCTCGGCGGCGCGCTCGTAGTTGGCGCGCTGCTGCTCGGCCAGAGTGTCGTGCGACAGGTCCACCAGGGTCGACGTGTCGACGTCTATGTTGTAGAAGCCCGCGGCGACTTCCTCGGCGATGAGCTTCTTGACCTCGCCAACCTCACCTTCGGCGTCGGCGGCGTACTTCTTTGCGTTGACCTGGCAGTGGTCGCCCTGGATGAACAACGGCTGCGACCAGCCCTCGCGCAACGCGGCGCCAATCATGACGGAGACGTACTCGGCGGGGCGCTGATCGGTGTAGGCGATTTCGGATCGGGCGATTTCAAGAATGATCGCGCCGGCCCGGCCGGCCCGCGCCGCCCGGAACACCGCCCGTGCGCTGTCGTAGGCCATGGCGCGGATGTTCATGGCCGGCACGGTGAAGCCGGCGCACTCGCCCCTGCCCCGCGCGATGTACAGCTCGTGGATCGACGCCGGCCGGACGCCGCGCGCCTGGCCGATTTCCCACAGGAGCCACCGGGCCGCTTCGCGTTCGTCCGGCTCGGCGAATACCGCTTTCCATACCAACTGGTCCATCGCGGCACCACGCAGCGGCTTCTCGTCGTGTACTTCCACGCCGCTCTGTGCCAGCGTGACCGCGCCACCGAACAAGCCCGCAATATTCTGCATCAGTTCCGACGCCATGACTCACCCATGTCTGATTGAGAACCAGTATCCGCTGCAGGGAAACTACGCCCGCGGCAACGGCGAGCCAAGCCGCGTCAGACCTGGTCGCCGCCACCCCGCGGCGTGAGCGGCTCACTGAAGCCGGGACGCCCCATCGCGGTAAAAGTGAGACGCTTGCCCAGCTCCACGCCCGGCTGGTCGAACGGGTCGACATTGTACCAGATGCCGGCGTAGCCGCACGCCACCTGCAGAAACATCAGCAATTCGCCCACGCTGCCTGCGCTCAGGTCAGGCATGGTCAGCATCTGATTCATGCGGCCCATCCGCGCCAGGGCAGACGAGGTCGCATCCAGTTCGGCCAACAACAACTCGCCCAGGCTGTGCCCACCCAGGTAACCGAGATCCTCGGGCATCCCGTCGATCACGGGGATCGTCACGTCCTCACCCGGGTCTTCCACCCGAACGAACGTGATCGCCTTGTCGTAGGGGCCCTCCATGAACAGCTGCACCTGGCTGTGCTGATCGGTGGCCCCCACTGCGCCGACCGGCGTGGGCCCGGCATTCACCAGGGCACCTCGGCGGTCGCGCGCCTTGCCCAGACTCTCGGCCCACAATTGCCGGAACCATTCGGCAAGCTCGCGCAGCCGGTCGGAGTAGGGCATGAGCACGTGGATGCGTCCGCCATGCCACGTGTCGGCCGCCCAGAGCAGCGCGGCGAAAAGTGCCGGCGCGTTGGCCATGAGCTCGTCCGGCTCAGCGCGCTCGACAGCCCGGGCGGCGCCCGCGAGCAGTCCCTCGATATCGATGCCGACCAGCGCCGCCGGTAGCAGCCCCACCGGCGAGAGCACGCTGTAGCGCCCGCCAACGGCGGAGGGCACATCCAGCGCGGGGATGCCGTCGCGCTCGGCGATTTCCCTGAGCGCTCCCCTCTCGGGATCCGTGGTGAACACGATGTGCCGAGCGGCTGCCGGACCAAGTGCCTCTTCCAGCCACTGCCTGACCACCAGATACTGGGCCATGGTCTCGGCGGTACCACCCGACTTGCTGATCACATTGACCAGCACCCGGCGCGGGTCGATCCGGCGCAATGCCCCGGCCACCGACGTGGGATCCACGTTCTCGAGCACTGTGAGGCGGGGATAGAACTCGCGGGCCTCGTCGCTCAATTCGTTCCACTCCGGCGGACGCAGCGCGTTCAGCAGCGCCTTGGTGCCCAGCGCCGAGCCGCCGATGCCGAGCACGAGAACGTGATCGTGGGCCTGACCCAGACCTTCGGCGAAGGCCGAGATCTCACGGACAGCGGCTTCCTGGTGAACCAGGTCGTAAAAGCCGTAGTCGCCCGCGGTGCGGCGGGTGCGGAGCTCACCCTGAACCGCCGGAAAACGGCGAGCCAGCTCCGCCAGCCGCTCTCGCGCTATGCCCCGCTCGCCATCCACGCCGCCGTCCAGTCCGTCCTGCAGCATGCGCCCATAATGGAGCCGGATCACGCGACCTCCACCACGAGACCATCGCAGGCCGGTTCGATGCCGGGCGGCAACGCCGCCGCCAGCTCGGCGTGGCCGGTCTCGTGCGTCAGATGAGTGAGCAGCGTTCGCGTGGCGCCTACTTCCTGGGCCACGGCAATCGCCTCGGGAATGCTGAGATGCCTCGGGTGCGGCCGCCACCAGAGCGCATTCAGCACCAGCACGTCCAGATCAAGCAGGTGCGCCCGCACGTCGGGCCCGACCAGCTTGGCATCTGTAATGTAGGCACACGCCCCGATCCGGTAGCCGAACACCCGGAGGTCGCCGTGGTCCACGGCGAGTGGCAGTATTGGCACGCCAGCCACGACGGTCTCGACACCGGGCTCCAGCGCGACCGGCGCCAGCAGCGGCTTGGACGTGCCCTCGGGCGGCTGAACGGCATCATCGAAGATGTAGGCGAAGGCCGTGCGGATCCGGTCGAGCGTCTCCGCCGGGCCATGGATGGGCAGCGGCCGCCGCAGGCGCGACGTGAAGGCCCGGAGGTCGTCAATGCCGGTGATGTGATCGGCGTGTTCATGGGTGTACAGCACCGCATCCACGTTGTGCACGCCAGCCGCGAGCAGCTGGAGCCGGAGTTCCGGCGGCGTGTCGACCAGCAGGGTGGCGCCGTCCAGCTCGAACAGCACGCTCGAACGGGTGCGACGGTCGCGAGGATCGGTCGAGTGGCAGACCACGCAATCGCACCCGACCTGGGGAACACCGAAGGACGTCCCCGTCCCGAGAAATCGGAGCCGCACGGTCAGACCGTCTCGACCTTGAGCAGGTTGGTCGTGCCAGGCCGATCCCACGGCACACCGGCGGTAACGACGACGCGGTCACCGGTCTCGGCGAGACCGGCCTCGAGCAATCGCTTCCGCGCCTCGGGCAGCATGTCCTCGTAGGTGGGGAGGTGGTCCACCAGCGCCGGTACCACACCCCAGATGAGTGCGAGCTGGCGGAACGTCTCGGGCTCGGTGGTCAGTGCGAAGATCGGGACACCGGGACGGTAGGACGCCACGGTGCGCGCGGTGAAACCACTGGACGTGAAGCAGACAATCACCGGGGACCGCATAAGATCGGCGGCGGCACAGGTGGCCACCGCGATCGCCGTCTCGGTCCGGGCGCCGCCGCGGTCGCTCTCGCGCCGGCCAAGCCGGGGATCACCTTCGACGAAGCGTCCGGCGGCAAGGTCCAGCGCGGTGCTGCGAGGCGGCCGGCGCTGCTCCAGCTCGGCGGCGATTCGCGTCATGGCCTGCACTGCCGCCAGCGGGTACTCGCCGATGGCTGTTTCGGCCGAGAGCATCACAGCGTCGGTCCCGTCGAGGATGGCGTTGGCGACGTCGGAGACCTCTGCGCGGGTGGGCCGCGGTGCGTAGATCATCGACTCCAGCATCTGGGTCGCGGTGATCACCGGCTTCGCGGCGAGGTTGGCCTCGCGTATGAGGCGCTTCTGTGCCAGCGGGACCTCCTCGAACGGAAGCTCGACTCCGAGATCGCCGCGCGCCACCATAATGGCGTCCGAAACCGCCAGGATGCCGGAGAGATTCTCCAGGGCCGTGTCTTTCTCGATCTTGGCGATGAGTCGTACCGTCTTCGGCAGCAGCGCCCGCAGGTTGACGAGATCTTCCGGACGCCGCACGAACGACATCGCGACGTAATCCACGCCCACGTCCGCCAGGCGCGCGACCTCTTCACGGTCGCGCTCGCTGATGGCGGGGGCGCTGACATTGATGCCCGGCAGGTTGATCCCCTTGTTGCTGCGGAGTTCGCCGCCGAAGACGACCACGCCGTCCACCCGGTCGCCCCGGGTGCCGGTCACTTCGACTGCCAGCAGCCCGTCGTCCAGCAGTATTCGAGATCCGGGCCGCACGTCCTGCGCGAGCGCGTCGTAGGTCGTAGGCAGTTCTCCGGTGCTGGCGCTGGCTCCAGGGGCGAACACGACCCGCTGCCCCTTCTCCAGTTGGACCGGCGCATCCAGCCGCCCCACCCTGATGCGTGGCCCCTGGAGGTCCACCAGGATTGCGCCGGCCTTGCCCTTCTGCTGGCGTTCGGCCAGCACCTCGCGAAGCTGGCGGATCCAGCCGATTCGAATCTCCGGCGTCCCGTGCGATGCGTTGATGCGAACGACGTCCACGCCGGCGTCGAGCAGCGCGATCATGCCGTCCCTGCTCTCCCAGCTGGGACCAAGCGTGGCCACGATCTTGGTGCGGCGGTATCGGGTGCGGCTCACAGCACTCCTTGGCGACAGGTCGAGGGGTCGGTGCGCAGTTTAGCCACCCGGGGGACGGGCCGCACCCCCCGCGACAGCAGTGTTGCGGACTCGCCACATTGGCACCGGTGTGTCGCACCTTCCCGGCGCATCGGAAGATGGGATTTACCAAGCTGTTGACCCCTTCCGCCACTTGCAGCAACTGCGACACAGGCTGGCCCCGCTCTTGCGCCCTGAAATGTGACCTTGATCACATTGCTCCTGTCGTGACCTTCGCTCCCGAGGCCCGCGTGCGGCACATCCTCACCGTTGGCGTGGAGGATTTCTTCCATGCCGATGCGTTCGGCCAGATGATCCAGCCCCGGATCTGGAATCGATTCGAGCGACGGCTGGAGCGAAGTACCCGCGCCGCGCTTGATCTCTGCGACGAGACCGGCGCCAAGGCGACGTTTTTCGTGCTGGGCTGGATTGCCGAGGTGGCTCCGGAACTGGTGCGCGAGATCGCCGACCGGGGCCATGAGGTGGCCAGCCGTGGCTATGACCACCGGAGCAGCACCCGGCTCACCCCTGCCGAGTTTCGCGACGACCTCCAACGCGCTCGCGAAGCCATTGAGCACGCATCCGGCCGTCCCGTTCTGGGCCATCGTGCCGCCCGGCTCTGGTACAGGAAGTCGGATCTGTGGGCGCTCGACGTCCTGGCCGCCGAAGGTTACCAGTACGACTCGAGCCTGGCGCCGCTCTTCCGGGAATTCGCAGACCAGTCGTGGCGGGAAGTGGTGCACTCGCATGCGACGCCCTTCGGATGTATCGACGAGCTTCCGGTGAGCACCGCGACCGTGCTGGGACAGCGAATTCCGGTGGCGGGCGGGAATTACTTCCGGCAACTGCCCGAAGGATTTGTCCGGCGCGAGATCTCACGGTGGATGCGGGAGCGGGCCGATCCGTTCGTGATGTACTTCCACGCCTGGGAGCTGGACCTGGACCAGCCGAAAGTGGCTGCGCCGCTGCTTCAGCGGGTGCGCCACTACCGCAATCTCGACCGGATGCGCGGCATGCTGGCGGACGTCCTCCAGCAGGCTCCATTCGGCAGTGCGGCGGAACATCTGGGGCTCGAGTGCGGGCCCGCCAGCCCACCAATGCCGGCTGTCGCGGCCATGACCCCGCCGGCGCTGACTCTACCCGAGCCACGTGACGGGCGGACACCGGTCACGATCGTGGTGCCATGCTACCAGGAGGAGCGCGCGATTTCGTTCCTGGCCAACAGCATGGGCGAGGTTACGTCCTCGCTTTCTTCCTTCGACGTCCGCTGGATCTTTGTCGACGACGGCTCGACCGATGGCACCTGGGAGCAGCTGCAGCGCCAGTTCGGCGGCCGCGACGACGTCTACCTCATGCGGCACCCCCGGAACCACGGCATCGCCGCAGCCATCCGGAGCGGCATCCTGCGGGCCCGCACTGATATTGTCTGTTCCATCGATGCCGACTGCAGCTACGATCCGGTGGGGCTGGCCCGGATGATTCCGCTGCTGGGCCCAGGCGTGGACATGGTCACGGCTTCTCCCTACCACGCCGACGGTGCCGTCCAGAACGTGCCTGCGTGGCGACTGGGGCTCTCGCGGGGTCTCTCGAGGATTTATCAGACGGTGCTGGGCAAGAACATCGCCACCTGGACCAGCTGCTTCCGGGTATACCGACGCCGGTCGGTGGTGGCGCTGCGCGTGGACCGCGGTGGGTTTCTCGGAATTGCAGAGCTGGCCGGCAGGATGGTGCTGGCGGGGGGACGAATCGTCGAGCATCCGGAAACGCTCAACGTCCGGGTGCTGGGCCGCTCCAAGCTCAAGGTGGCGCGCACGATTGCCGGGCATGTCGCGCTGGGCGGCGAATTGTTCGCCCAGCGGGCCCGAATGGCGCTCTGGAGGCGGACGGGACTCGGCCGGATACTCCGATGCGTGGAGGAGCCGCTGCATGCGGATGGCGGGCTCTAGCGTCGGCGTGGTGGGCGGAGGCGTGCTCGGCATGACCGTGGCGCTCCGGCTGGCCCAACAGGGGCATCAGGTAACGTTGCTGGAATCGGCACCGTCCATCGGTGGCCTCGCGTCGCCCGAAGCCATCGGCGATGCGACCTGGGACCGATTCTATCACGTCATGCTGCTGTCCGACCGCCATCTGGTGGGGCTGCTGGATGAGCTGGGCCTGGCGCAGAACGCGCACTGGCGCGACACCCGAACCGGGTTCTATGGCGACGGCCGTTTTCACGAAATGTCGTCCAGCCTCGACTTCGCCCGCTTTCCCCTGCTGACGCTGGCCGAGAAGGCGCGGCTCGCCGCCACCATCCTGCACGCGTCGCGGGTCAGGAATCCGATGCCGCTGGAGCAGGAGCCGGTCGAGCGATGGCTGCGTCGCTGGTCGGGCGATCGCGTCTTCGAACGGATGTGGCTTCCCCTGCTGCGCTCGAAGCTGGGCGAGAATTACCGCATAGCGAGCGCGGCATTCCTGTGGGCCATCATCGCCCGGCTGTATGCGGCCCGCCGCTCGGGACTCAAGCGGGAACTCTTCGGCCACGTGGACGGCGGCTATGCCACCATTCTTGCGGCGCTCGCGGGCCGGCTGGATTCCGCTGGCGTTACCACCCGCGCCGGCGCGCGGGTGCAGCAGGTCCGGCGGGTGGACCGCCAACCGGTCATCGAGCTGGCCGGTGGCGAGACATGTGCGTTCGATCGCGTCGTGCTCACGGTTCCCTGCCCCACGGTGGCCCGCATCTGTCCTGGACTGAGCCAGGCCGAACATGACCGCCTGAACGCGGTCGTGTACCAGGGCATCATCTGTGGGTCGTTTCTGCTGTCCCGGCCGCTCGGGGGGTACTACGTCACCAACATCGTGGACGAGGGCTTCCCCTTCACCGGTGTGATCGAGATGACGTCGCTGGTGGACCCGGCGACCTTCGGCGGGCGGACGCTGGTCTACTTGCCGCGCTACCTCGCCCAGAATGCCCCGGGATGGGCCCAGGATGATGCGTGGCACCGGGCACAGTTCCTTGCAGGGCTGCAGCGGATGTACCCCGACCTCCGTGAGGAGCATGTCGTGGCCGCCAACGTTTCGCGTGCGCGAGACGTGCTGGCAGTGACGACACTGGACTACTCCAGTCGGTGCCTGCCTCCCCTGCGCACGTCCTTGCCCGGCGTCTACGTGGTGAATTCAGCCCAGATCGCCCACGGCACCCTCAACGTCAACGAGACGCTCGCGCTGGCGGAGCGGCAGGCAGCTGCCCTCGCGGCGGAGTGGTCCGGAGAAGCGCTGGCCGCCGCTTGAGCCAGGCACGGCCGGTGGGATCGGTTTCCCTCGACACCGACAATCTGTGGTCCTACCTCAAGACCCACGGCGATGACGCGTGGCGCCACTGGCCCTCGTACCTGGACCGGTTCATCCCACTGGCACTCGACGCACTGGATGAAGCCGGGCTTTCGATCACCTTCTTCATCGTGGGCCGGGACGCAGAACTGGCTCCCGACCGCGATGTGCTGCGATCGGTGGTCGAAGCGGGACATCAAGTCGGCAACCACAGCTACGAACACGAACCGTGGCTGCACCGGTACACTCGCGTAGCTGTTGCCACCGAAATTGCCCGGGCCGAGGATGCCATCGCCGGCTGCACCGGCGAGCGACCGGGCGGGTTTCGCGGGCCGGGGTTCAGCTGGAGCGCCGATGTGCTCGATGTGCTGGCCGAACGGGGCTATCGCTATGACGCTTCCACCCTGCCGACCTACGTCGGGCCGCTGGCGCGCGCCTACTACTTTCGCTCAACCAGCCTGACGCCCGAACAGCGCGCAGAGCGCTCCGCGCTCTTCGGCGGCTTCCGCGAGGGATTCCGGCCGACCCGGCCATACCGCTGGCAACTCGCGAGCGGACGCAGACTCCTTGAGATCCCGGTCTCCACGATTCCGTTGATCAAGGCACCGTTTCACCTGACGTACCTGCTCTATCTCAGCCGCGTCTCCGAGCGGCTGATGTGGAGCTACCTGCGGAGCGCGATCGCAGCGCACCAGCTGCTGGACACCGGACCCAGCTTTCTGCTGCACCCGCTCGACCTGCTGAGCGGAGAGCACGTTCCTGAGCTTCGGTTCTTCCCGGGCATGGATCTGCCAGCGGCGCGCAAGCGGGACCTCTTTGTGCGGATCCTGTTGCTGTTGCGGCAACACTTCACGCTGGGCCCGATGGCCACACATGCGGCCGCGCTCGAGGCGCAGGCGCCTGCGCGACTCGGCCTGCGGATGGCGGCAGCCTGACCTGGAATCGTACGGTTCGACCGGAAGTTTGACACCTGCGCCTGCAGGGAGGATGGCGCACGGGTTGCACTGATCACTCGCCTGACCTCCTATTTCAGGAATGGACGGAATGCCGCTTTCCTTCGCACCCGACGGTAGCGCCCGGTGGTCGCTTCGCAAGATCGTCGTCATCGGTCCCGGCATTGTCGGGACGCCGATGGCGGCGCTGCTGGCGCACGCGCGGATCACCGAAGGAACCAGGGCACCCGCGCAGGTGGTTGTGGTGCAGCGCGCTTCGCTCACCTCCGGCTGGAAAGTCGAGGCGATCAACGCGGGGCGTTCGCCCATCGGGGGTGTCGAGCCCGAACTCGACGCCATCATACGTGACACCGTCAAGGCCGGTCTGCTCTCGGCCACGCATGACTACGGCACCCTCCGGGACGCAGACGTGGTGCTGGTCTGCGTCCAGACCGACAAGAAGGGCTGGGGGCCGGACTACGGCCCGTTGCTCGACGCGCTCCATGCGACGGCACGCGAGCTGGCCCGGCGCGAACCCGGCCAGCTCCCGCTGGTGATCATCGAGTCCACCCTGGCGCCCTCGTCAATGTCGACGATCGTTCGCGACCTCTTCGCCGAACATGGACTCCACGACGGCGTGGACGTGCTGCTCGCCAACAGCCCCAACCGGGTCATGCCGGGCCGGCTGGTGCAGCGGGTGGCAGAGTCCGACAAGCTGGTGGCAGGCACCGACCCCCGCACCACCGCGCTGGTGGCGCGGCTGTATCGCCACGTGGTGCGCGGGGGAACCCTGCATCAGTGTTCGAGCCTCACGGCCGAGATCGTGAAGACGCTGGAGAACGCCTATCGCGACGTTCGCATCGCCTTCGCCGCTGAGCTGGTGCGGTGGTGTGACGAACGTGACATCGACTTCTTCTCACTGCGCGATGCCGTCAACGCCCGGATGGAGCAGGCCGATGCGGCGTCATGGGATGGTGGCGCGGTGCCCAGCGGCGCACTTCTGGTGCCGATGATCGGCGTGGGCGGCCACTGCTTGCCGAAGGATGGCGTGCTGCTCTGGTGGCGGCGGCGGGAAGCGGGACACGATCCCCGTTCCAGCCTCATCCTCCAGGCGCGGCGGATCAACGATGCCGCGCCCCAGGTGGCGATCGACATGATGGAGCGGCAGGTCGGCCCGCTGCGAGGCCGGCATGTTGCCCTCCTCGGTGTGGCCTATCGCTTCGATTCGGAAGACACCCGCAACTCGCCCACCCTGGCGCTGGCACGCCGGCTGGAAGCGCGCGGCGCGATCGTCACGATGCACGATCCCCACGTGCACGAGCGCGATCAGAACCTGGTGCGGTCCGGGATGGCGGAGTCGTTCACTCGGAAGCTCGCGTCTGCTGTGGCTGAGGCCGAGGTCCTGGTGTTCTGCAGCGCCCACGCGAGCTATCGCGACTCGCTGGCGGACATCCTGGCGGACGCCCCATCAGCTGAGGCGGTGTTTGATGGCGCCAATGTGTTCCGGCGCGAGGATGCGGAGTCGCTGGGTGTCTCGTATGCGGGTATCGGGCGGGGCCGGACTGAACCCGGTCAGGACCTCATCTCATTCGCTCTGGACGCGTTCCGGGCCATGGAACGCGGCCTGGCCAACGAACTGCTGGCGACGGTGCGCTTCCTGAATGAGCACTACACTGCCGACGAGTACAATCGCGCCACACTGGAAGAGGTCCGGCTGCTGGCGGGCACCTGCGTCACGGGGTGCGCGATCGCGGAGCCGGGGCCGGTATACCAGATCGCCGGGTACGACGGCTGGGTGCCGTCGCTGGTGCGCATTGCCGTGCGGGCGGGCCGCCGTCGGCGGTTCAGCGACCGGATAGGCGGCGTACCTCAACTCCTGGGAAGGTGGCTACGGGAAGATTCGGCGGAAACCGCCGCCGGATGAGCCGCTCAAAGCGGTCCAGATAGACCCGGCCAAATGCCTCGTCCGGCGCCAGCTCAATCACGAGCCAGGCGCCGCGCGCATTTGCCACGGCCGAGTCGATACGTGCGGCCAGCGCGGCGGTATCGGCCAGCGACTGGCCGCTTTCCGATGTCATATCAGCACGGCGCATGTCCAGGGGCCGCGGCAGCGAAACCATGCGAGCAGGGCCGTGATATTCGAGCGCCAGGGCCTCCGCGAGACTCGGCCGGTAAACCAGTACGACGTCGCCCGCTGACGCCCCCCGCTCCAGCACACCGGCTACCTGCCGGGCATAACCAGTCTTGGCCAGCGGCTGCCACGTCCGCACCGACACTCCCACCCCGCCCGCGACCAGCAGCGCCAGCGTGGCACCCTTCACCCAGGGTGCGGCGCTCGTGAGCACCACCGCCATCGCGCCGAGCAATGCCGGCAGCAGGATCACCAGGTGGCGGTCCGCCAGCAGGTGCTCCGGGATCCGGAATCGCAGCAGCAGGAACAACGCCGCGAGCGCCGCCGGAAGCACGAGCAGCCCGGCCAGTTCGCGTGATCGTGCGCGCCACGCCTGCCGCAGCGACAGGCCGAACAGCAGCGCAAGGACCAGCCGCACGCCCCAGACAGCGGCGCGGCGGGGAAGCCCTGGCGGCAGCGCCGTGCTGACAGCCTCGACCGGCGGGAGCGCCAGCGTCTCCACCCGGTGCATGGCAAAGGCCATGGCCACAGCGACAGTTGTGGGCTCGGCACCCGGCGCGGGACTGGCGCCGTGGCGCCGCATCTGGTCCGGGACGTTGAGCAACAGGGGCGAGACCAGGATGCCCGCCGCCAGCATCAGCGCCACATATAGACCCAGAGGACGCCAGCCCCTGGCGACGAGCACTGCCGGAGCCCCAGCCAGAAGGAGGAATCCGGTGTAGTACTGGGTGGCCAGCAGCAGCGCCGAAACCACCACCAGCCCGGCGACCCCACCGCGCAGGGCCTTGCCGCCAAGCGGCGCGGGGACAAGCAACACGCGCCAGAGCAGGCACATCCAGCTCACGCCAAGGAGCAATGTCAGCCCGTAGACCCGGGCTTCGGCGGCGGCCCAGAGCGCCACCGGGCTGCTGGCGAGCAACAGCGCCAGCAGCTGGTTTGGGCCGTCACTCCTGGAGATTCGGGCTGGATGGAAGTGGCGGGCAGCAACCACCACCGCGGCCGCGACCGCAACCACCGATAGCATCCGAGCCCAGAAGACGCTGCCGGAAATGAACCGCCAGATCGAAAGCAGAACGAAGTAGAGGGGTGGCTGCAGCTCGAAGTCCCTGGCGCGGACCGCTGCCTCGACTGGGCCATGGCCCGTCGTCGCCAAGGCCATCGCCTCGTCTCCCCACACGCCGACCGCCAGACTGAGCGCCCCCGCGACGAGCGCAAACAGCCCAGCGAGAAACATCATCGCCTTCTGGCTTATCCACATGGGGACGTGCTCGTCCTTCGGGTTATATTCGGGCACGATTCGATGCTTGTGGAAAAGTCAACGAGGCGTTCGACGGGCGGTGGCCACGCAGCGGACTCAAGGATGCCACTATGTGACATTTCACATCAGGTCAGGCTTCCAACAGGTTGTACATCTGAAGCTTGAAGCACATCACACCACAAACTTTCTCGCGTTGCGACAGTGGCGACACCGGTGGGATTAGGCGACACCAACATGGATTTTCCACGGAATCAACAGTGATTTCTGCTTAATTCTGCCCATCCACAACTCGATGTTGATCACTCCGGGTGGCGCACCTCAACGGTGCCCCGCTCTGCCGAGAACCAGATGCTGGCCCAGCGGATGGGAGACGCCTGCAGCAGCACGGCCATGAGGCCGTCACCAGTGACGGTGATGCTCCCGGACATGCGGCCTCCCCCGTTGCCGGGAAGCGTGAGCGTGACCAGCGTGGGAGAGGCTGGCGGCGTCAGGAGACGCCACTCAGACTCGAAGTCGGCAGCCGAGTCGGCTGGCAACACCGTCCCGTCCCAGCGAAGGTAGGTCTCGTCGATTCGGGACCGGCTGAGGGTGGTGCCACTCACCGAATCCACCTGGTAGTCGGCCTCGAAGCTCTCGACCACGGCCCGGTCGGAGAGTCCGGTACGCCTCAGGAGCGAGCCGCTGGTGGCGAACAGGATGGTCCGGGCGCCGGGGTCGTCACCGGCACCCAGCCTCCAGAGCAGGAGTCCCTGAAGTTTGTCGTCGTCGTGATAGCGCCGTCCCCCCGCCCAGATGGTGCCGATGTGGAGCAGGCAGAGCCGGGACGGTACCCAGGCGGCAAACTCCGGTTCCCCATCGACCAGCCGAGCCAGAACCGGTTCGGGTGAGCGGGAGGCGGATATTGGCGCCAGTTGCGTTCTGGTGGGCGGCGCCAGCCGCAGGCTGTCAGGATGGATAAGGAAGTCGGTACAGAAGCCGCCGCGCACGGATTCGAGTAGCCATGGCGCGGCGGCGTCCTGGGCCGGGAGCGACCCGGCAGCCAGGAATGTCCCCAGGGCCGCGAGAGCGAGGCCCCGAACGGTGAGCCTCACCCCTTCGCAGCTGCCTGGACCGCCGCCTTGAGCTTGTCGTAGGCAGTGGCGTCAAGAGCCCCGAATCGCATGTCCCGGTACGTCACCCGGCCTTCGGCGTTGATCACGAAGACGGTCCGGCGGGGGTAATTCTCTCCCTGGCTGCCGTATAGCCTGGCCACCCGCTGGTTCGGGTCGCTCAGCAGCTGGAAGGGGAGGTCCAGGCTGGCCGCGAACCGCTGGTGGCTCTCGAGCGAGTCGGCGCTGATACCTACCACGACCGCATCGCCGAACAGTTCCTCGAACCGCTCGCCAAAGGCCTTCATCTCGGCAGTACAGCCGGTGGTGAAGTCCTTGGGGTAGAAGGCGAGCACCACCACCTTGCCGACATGGCGCTGCAGAATGAAGTCGTCCGCCATGGGGCCGATTGAGTCACTGCTGGCCCATGGCAGGCGAAAGTTGGGGGCCATGTCGCCTGTACCCGGGCCTGACTCAATACGAGCGACGGGCTGGCTCGACCCCTTGGCCGGCTGCTGCGACTGTCCCTGGGCCACAAGGGAGCCAGCCGCGACTGCCGAGAGCATCAACGAGAACACAATGCTACGCATCTCAGTTTTCCTTCCTGCCGGGAGTCTGCCGCGCCGCCACCTGGCGGAGGACAGGTTCAAGGTTCTGGGTGCCGCCCAGACCGGTGTATATCACCCGGCCCTCGGCATCCGCGATCATGATCCAGGACGTGGCGGGCGGGCCGTAGGCCCGGGCTGCGACACCACTGGAGTCGTACAGGGCGCGAAACGGCGGGGCTTCGTCCTTCATGTACTGACGCACGCCGTCGAGAGTTTCGGCAATGGTCACGTTGACGCCAATGAATTCCACGGCCTCACCGTAGGCTGCGTGGGCTGCCCGGAGGCGCGGCAGCATCGCCTCGCAGGAAGTGCACCACGTCGCCCAGAATTCCACGAGTACCGGCCGCTTTCCCAACACATCCGCCAGATCATAGCTGCCCCCGTCGAGATCAGGGACAACCACCACGGGAGCCATGTCGCCGACCGCTACCAGAGCGTCCTCCTGCGCGGCCAGTGGTGTCACCGCCAGGAACAGCACCGCCACGCAGGCCCCGACCCTCACGCGCAACCTCATGACGCCCTGACCGCCTGAGCCGCCTTGACCACCCCGTTCCCATAGCGATTCTGCACGTAGTCGTCCAGGATCTCCAGAAACTCGTTCACGATGCGGTCGCCCTTGAGCGTGACGCGCAGCTGGCCATCGACGAAGACCGGCGCCTTGGGGTCTTCGAAGGTTCCCGGCAGCGAGATGCCGATGTCGGCGTGCTTGCTTTCACCCGGCCCGTTCACCACGCAGCCCATCACCGCCACCTTGAGCTCCTCCACGCCAGGGTACTCGGAGCGCCACACCGGCATCCGCTCGCGGAGGTGACCCTGGATATCCAGCGCGAGCTGCTGGAAGTAGGTGGAAGTGGTGCGACCGCATCCAGGGCAGCTGGTGACCTGGGGGGTGAAGCTCCGGAGCCCGAGACTCTGCAGGATCTGCTGTGCCACCCGGACTTCCTCGCTGCGGTCGCCGCCCGGCTCCGGTGTCAGAGACACGCGGATGGTATCGCCGAGCCCTTCCTGCAGGAGAATCGCGAGGCCGGCGGCGCTCGCTACGATGCCCTTGGCGCCCATCCCGGCCTCGGTCAATCCCAGGTGCAGCGGATAGTCGCCCCGTCCAGCCAGTGCGCGGTAGACGTCGACCAGGTCCTGCACACCTGACACCTTCGCGCTCAGGATGATCCGGTCATGCGCCATGCCGACCGATTCAGCGAAGGCAGCGCTCTGCATGGCACTCTCCACCATGGCCGCCATCATGACATCGCGCGCATCGGCCGGCTCAGCCGAGGCGGCGTTCGCATCCATCATGGAGGTCAGAAGATTCTGGTCCAGTGAGCCCCAGTTGACGCCGATCCGGACCGGCTTGTCGTTGGTGAGTGCCACCTCGATGATGGTCCGGAAATGCTCGTCCTGGCGCTTGCCCCCGACGTTGCCTGGATTGATGCGGTACTTGGCGAGCGCGCGAGCGCACTCGGGGTGGCGAGTGAGCAGCAGGTGCCCGTTGTAGTGGAAGTCGCCGATGATCGGAACCGAGACGCCGACGCGGTCCAGGCCCTCGACGATCTCCGGAACGGCGCGCGCCGCGGCATCGGTGTTGACAGTGACCCGCACCAGCTCGCTGCCAGACTGCGCCAGCGCAGCCACCTGCTCGATGGTCGCGGCAGCATCGGCGGTGTCGGTGTTGGTCATCGACTGGACCACAATGGGGTGGTCCGAGCCGACGGCAACGCCTCCGATGGAGACCGTGGTGGTGCGCCGGCGAGGAGTGGCAGACATCCGTGAAATATAGCTCCACAGACAGCAATCCACAGATGAAGCTGATGACAATTGATGACGCTGATGGACCGGAGCCTCACCTGGCGGTACCGCCTCGAGCGGCCCCTTACGTTCGTTTGTGGGCGCTCATCGCAGTTCGTCGCTCACCGGCACCATCGGCGTCATCAGCAGTTCACGTCTACTTCATCTGTGGATCGGATCCAGTACGACGCGACCAGATCGCCCGTGAAGTACGGCACGCACACGTTGCCCGCCCGACCGAGGCGCCGGGCGATCGACGACCCAAGGATCTCGGCGCCGCGCGCCAGCGGAATCCACTTGGCGACGCGACGCCAGCGGACCTCCCGGAATTCGTTGCCCAGCAGGACATGCAGGGCCCGGCGGGTGTAGTAGTAGGGCACCAGCGGCGACCATTGGTGCCAGCGCGCGCCCAGCAGCCGGGCCGCCAGTGCCTCCACGTTCCACGTCTCGATCAGCAGGATGCCGCCAGGCCGCACCAACTGCGCCAGCCGCGCCGCAACCTCGGCCGGCTGGGTGAGGTGCTCCAGCACGTTGACCATCGTCAGCACGTGCACCGGGGTGGTGCGGGCGGGAAGGGCCGCGAGATCTCCCACGGTTACCGCACCCGCTATCCTCCGCCGAGCCTCCCGGGCCATGCCCGGCGAGGGCTCGACTCCCGACACCTGCCAGCCCGCCGCTTCGGCCTCCGCCAGCAGGAATCCGGCGGCACACCCCACATCCAGGAGGGTGCGGCCTCCCGGGTCCAGCCGGGTCACGGTTTCAAGATAGCGCCGCGCCTGTCGCCGTACGGCCGGCTCGATCGCGAGGTAATCGCGATAGCCGTCGCTGTGGCCGCCCTGGAAGTAGGAATCCTGGAAGGTGTCGAGCAGCGAATCCCGGCTGGGTTCGGGCTCGAGACAGGTCACGCCGCAGGACGCACAACGGGCGAGAGCGAGACCGCGCACGGGATGTCGGGCGTGCAAGCGACCGACCCTGCATACCCGGCACATGGAATTCAGCTCACCCAGCCCCTTACCGCGCCCAGCACGTCCTCGCGCACATCGTAATAGATGCCCATGGCGTGGGCCGAGCCGGGCACGATGCGGGTCATCACATGCGCCAGCCCGACACTCCATCGACGCACGTTGTCCGCGCCCTCGAAGGCGTCGTCGGCCGACGATGTGAGCAGCGCGGGCCACGCGGCGGCGGAGAGTGCGGCGCGGATTCGCTCATGGGCGTCGTCCCCGTGGGCCGCCGCGCCCGCTGCGCCCAGCGTCAGCACCCCTCGCAGTCCCTTCACCGAGGGTGCCGCCAGCAGTGCCCCGGTACCGCCGACGCTGCCGCCGCCCAGGACCAGGCGAGTACCGTCGATGAAATTCTGGACTGCGCCCCATGCAGCGACGCGCAGGATATCGTCGGAAATCCGGCTGAACTCCACCCGCTGGATGGAGCCGACGAAGGCGTGGTAGAACGCCAGCTCGTCGAAATCGCGAGGCGTATCGATGACGACCGGCCCGCCGACCCCGCGAATCGACTCGCCATGCCCACGCTGATCGAATGCCAGCACCGCGACACCGAGGCCCAGCAGGTCGGTGCGGAGTGGCGCCCAGGTATCCCGGGTGCCGGGATACTGATGAGCCAGAACCGCCAGGGGCCAGCCGCCGGCGGGCGGCACCCCGGCAGGATAGTCCAGGCGTCCTGCGAGAAGCAGCCCGTCGCCGGCCAGCACCGTCATCGTCAGCGGTGCAAGATCCGGCGCGCGGCTCATGTCAATCCCAGCTGCTGAACCAGGCGCTCGAACTCGGGTGCGGCGATCTCGCCGCTGTCCTTGAGCGGTGTGAGCGCGGCCATGATCTCGGCCCTGCTGCCCTCGATCCGGCGGTCGCGCAACTCCGAAACCATCCGTGCGAAGCGGTGCTCGTATTCGTCGCGCTCGAGCTCGCCGTTCGAGCGGGCTTCGGTGAGGCGGCGGAGCTCCTCCGCTACCCGCGCTGCGGGCACCGGCTTGAGAGCGCCCTTGGGTTCATTCGACATGTCGGACTCCCAAAAAGAGAAAAGACACCGGCCGGACCGGCTCCCAAGTTTCGTGGAGCCGAAGCCCGGCCGTCAACTCATCGAGCTACTGCGGTTATGCCGATCGCGCCCGGCGCGGCTCGGCGGCATTGGCGTCCCCCGCCCGGGTCCGGAGGTCCGAGGTATCGCCTCGGGTCCAGCCCCCCCTGAATTCGAAGTGCTCTTCAGCGAGCAGGCGCTCTCCCAGCCGCACCACTCCCGTGAGCTGGAGATGCCAGAACAGCATGCGCGCGCCCACCTCGGCCGCCGGTGTCCACACGCCAGCCGAAACCGGCGGGTAGAGGTGCGCGAATTCAGCCTTGAGGCGGGCTTCCCGGATGGAACATTGCATCATCGCTCCCGCTGGCGCGTGGTGAGCTGTGCCGTCGCTTCCGTGGTGCCGAGGACGCCAATTGTCGTGGGGTACATTCCCAAGATACTCCCGCCCGGACCGGGGCATCAAGCGGGCGCTGCCAGCAGCCGCTGGACCGAGGCGTGGGCCATGACCACCGCCGGGTCCCGCTGCAGCGCGTCGTGGTAGTGCGACGGGAAGTCCCCCCCCTCCTCGTCGGCCCGCATGAGTTCCCTGGCCTGCTCCAGCAGCGACTCGGGCGCCGGCACCCCCGGCTCCGCGTCCGGGTCCATCCGCTCGTCCATCGCCACGATCAGCGCCGACATCGGCCGCAGCCAAGCGAACCACGGATCATGCAGAACAAGCTGCAGCAAATCCGCGCTCGACGCCACCCGCCCGTTGAGGCGCTCGTACCGCACCCGCTCGGACTCGAGCAGGGCCCGATGCAGGTGCATCATGGCGTGCCGGGTGGCGGCCAGGCGTTTGACGGAAGCAGATGATGAGGCGTCGGACATGCGGACAGGGGTTGGGTCATTGGGAACATAGTCGGCCTGTCCGCCGGGCGGCTAGGCGGCGGAGGGCCTCGGAGGCTCGGCGGCTCGGCGGCTCGGCGGCTCAGTGAGAAGCAGCAACGCTATCAGGGCGGGCCTGCAGCTGCCCGCTCGCGATCCGGGAACTCGCTTCGCAGTATGGCAATGCCGTCCACTGCCACCCGCATCCCCTCGCCTGGCAGCCGCTCCACGCCCACGATGGTGATCGCGGGCGCGGGGCTCTCCGGGAACGCAGAGCTCGCGGCGTCACGCACTGCCTGGGCGTCCGTATCGGTGAGGTCGGTCACGTAGAACGTGAGCTTGAGGACGTCGCCGGGAAGCCCCCGAGCCGAGCGAACCAGCCGCAGCAGGTTGCCGACGGCCTGCCGGCTCTGGACGGCGACGTCGCCGGCGCCCACGAGGCGTGCGGCCGAATCGAGCGGTGCCTGACCCGAGAGAAAGAGCGTCAGACCGCGCTTCACCGCAGAACTGAATCCTGGGATGGCCGGGACCGAGTCGTTGTGAATGGCGACCGGCTGGATTGGTGCGGGCACGAAGCCGGTGTTGCGCTGGATCGGGGTGCTGTTGCACGCCGAGAGAAGCAGCGTCACTGCCAGCGAGGCAGCGGCAAGACAATACGAACGCATGAAGAGGGGGTTCTCCCGAAGAGGACCGGAGCAACGTAGCTGCCTTGGTGACGGGAAGACAACGGGGACGCGCACATCAGCAAGACGAAAACCCACCCCTCTCAGGGTGGGCTTCGTCGTCTGCGGGGGCCGGTGCGCCACGACGCGCCGGTGCGGGGTCAGTTCACCCGCACTCCGAGAACCCGCAGACGTGACACTTGGCGCAGCCTTCGGCGTACTCCAGCTGCGAACCGCAATCGGGGCAGGCCCCGGACAGCGTATGCTCCATCCCACCCAACTGCATCTGCTCGGCGCCGCGGGTGACCATGACCGGTTCCGGCGACGGTGCCGCGCCCGTGATCGCGGACGCCGCGCCGGGGAGAAGCTCCTGCTGAATGCCCTGCTTCTCGTTCATCCACCGCTCGATGGCGATGCCCACCGCGTCGGGCACCGACATGACCTTGTTGGGTCCCAGGCCGATGACCCGGTCGGAACTGATGCCGCGCAGCTGGCGATGGATTTCCTTCATCGGGATCCCCGACCGGAGCGCCAGCGAGATCAGCCGGCCCACCGCTTCGACATCCGCCATCAGCGCCCCGCCGGCCTTGCCCAGCGACATGAAGACTTCGAACGGCTGGGCCTTCTCGTCTTCGGTGATGGTGACGTAGAGCGTACCCAGGGGCGTCTCCACCCGGCGGGTGGTGCCGCGCAGCAGTTCGGGCCGCGACCGCTTGAGCCGGCGGTTGAGGTTCTCGGCCTCGAGCTCGTGGACCAGTTTCCGCAGGCGTTCGAGTTCGCTGTGCGCCTCGGCCAGCTCGCCCTGCATGTCGGCTGCTGCCTCCCGAGCCGCCGAACCGCCGAGCCGACCGAGATCTGCCCGAGCTTCCGACTTGCCGGTGGAGGTCGCCTGCTCCTGCACCTTCTTGGCGGTGGAGCCGGTGGACAGCACCTGCATGTCGCGGCTGCCGTCGCGGTAGACGGTGACGCCCTTGCAGCCGAGCGAGTAGGCCAGCCGGTAGATCTCCTCGACGTATTCCTCCGTGGCGTCGTGGGCGAAATTGCAGGTCTTGCTGATGGCCGAGTCGTTGTGCTCCTGGAACGCCGCCTGGGTGCGGATGTGCCACTCGGGCTTGATGTGGTTGGCGGTGACGAACACCCGCTGCCACTTCTCCGGCACCGCATCGAAGTTGATGTGCCCCGCCTCGGCGATCTGCTCCATCAACTCGTCGGAGTACCAGCCCTCATGCTTCGCAATGGCGACGAAATCGTCGTTGACATCGGGCATCAGCACGCCGGCCTGATTCCGCATGAAGGCCACGGCAAACAGCGGCTCGATGCCGGAGCTGCATCCCGCGATGATCGAGATGGTGCCGGTGGGTGCCACGGTGGTGACGTTGCAGTTGCGGAGCTTTCGCATGGGGCGGATGCGCTCGCCGTCGGGACCGCGCGCCGCAGTGGCGTCCGGACCCCAGATGCTCCGCTCCCATTCCGGGAATGGCCCGCGAATGCCGGCGAGCCGCTCCGACTCGACCTTCGCTTCGTCGTCCACGAAGGCCTGGATCTTCCCGCCCAGTTCCACCGCTTCGGCCGAGTCGTAGGCGATACCCAGCCGGATGTAGAGATCGGCCAGGCCCATCACCCCGAGTCCGATGCGCCGGATTCGCTGGGCAAGATCGGTGATCTCGGGCAGTGGATACTGGTTGGCGTCGATGACGTTCTCGAGGAAATGGGTCGAGAGGTGCACCACGCGCCGCAGTCCGTCCCAGTCGATGGCGCCATCCTTGACGAACGCGCCCAGGTTGATGGAGCCGAGGTTGCACACGTCGTACGCCAGCAGCGGCTGCTCACCACAGGGATTGGTGGCCTCGTACGAGCCCAGCGCCGGCACCGGGTTGTAGTAATTGGCGCGGTCGACGAAAAAGACTCCCGGCTCGCCGGTCTTCCAGGCGCCGTGGATGATCTTCTCCCAGACCGCGCGGGCCCGCAGCTGGCCGGTGACCTTGCCGGTGGACGGGTGGATCAGGTCGTAGTCGCCGTTCTCCTCCACCGCCGCCATGAACGCGTCGGTGACCGCCACCGAAATGTTGAAGTTCGTCACCTTGGTGATGTCGTCCTTGCAGGTGATGAACTCCATGATGTCGGGATGATCGACCCGGAGGATGCCCATGTTGGCGCCCCGGCGGGTGCCACCCTGCTTGACGACATCGGTCGAGGCGTCAAACAGCGACATGAACGACACCGGACCCGACGCCACGCCCATGGTGGAGCGGACGATGTCGTTCTTGGGCCGGAGCCGGGAGAAGCCGAAGCCGGTGCCGCCGCCCGACTGGTGCACCAGCGCCATGGCGCGCAAG
>JAICQR010000059.1 GCA_025937755.1 Gemmatimonadales bacterium
TCGAGATGCTGCCCAACCGGTTCATCTACACGGATGAAGTGGCCCGTTCAGTGGCGGTGCACAGCGCCGGGATCATCGAGGCGTTGCGGCGAGTCTATGATGCCGGGTGGCTGGCTGACGAGCTGGTAGGAGTGGCACCTTAACGGGCTCCATTAGCGCATGGCCGCTTCCGCTCCGTCTCCCGCTGGCGTGCCGCTGGAGGAAGGGACAGACCGCTTTCGGGCCACCGCGGTCACGCCTTCGGGATACGGACCGGTCGCGGCCCTAGAAGCTCGGCGCGGTTGCGTGGCGGTGCTCGTCGAACAAGATGGCCGTCGCCTCGGCGCCCTTGGGAGCCTCCAGCTGACCTTCGGGTAGTACCAGCAGGGCGTTGGCGCGGACCATCGACATCAGCATTCCCGAACCCTGGGGGCCCGCAAGGCGGGCCTCCAGGGTTTCGCCCATTTCGGTGACCACGACCCGAAGAAAATGCTGCAGCCGAGGCTTCACGGTCACGGCTTCCATGAGCCGAACGGTGACGCCGCGACGAAAGACGGCGTCGTGTCCCATGAGTTTTCTGATGGCGGGACGAACCAGCAGCTCGAACGTCACCATGGCGCTGACGGGATTGCCGGGGAGGCCGATCCAGGGAATCTCGCCCAGCATGCCGAAGCCGACGGGTGCACCGGGCCGCATGCGTATGCGCCAGAACTCGAGCGTTGCGCCCAGGGATGCGATGACGTCGCGCAGATGATCGTGGGCGCCGACGCTGACTCCGCCGGTGGTCACCAGCAGGTCGCAGTCGAAAGCGGTCCCGATCCGGCGACGGATGCTGGCGGGGTCGTCACCGGCGATGCCGAGCATGACCGGCTCCCCACCAGCCTGGCGGACGAGGGCGTTGAGGGTGTGGGAGTTGCTGCTGGCGACCTTGCGTCCTGAGAGGATCTCCTCGGTCTGGTCGAGGTCCACGACTTCGTCGCCGGTGGCGAGGATGGCGACCCGGGGGCGGCGATACACCAGCGGGTGCGCCCGGCCGACCGATGCCAGCGCGCCCAGTTCAGCGGCCCCCAGCTCGGTGCCGGCACGGAGCACGATGTCGCCCTTCCGGATGTCCTCGCCCGCGGGGCGCACGTTGCTGCCGGCGTCGCGGTCGCTGGCGACGGAGACTTCGGGCGACCCCTGATCGGTGTCTTCCTGCCGAATGACACCATCGGCACCGTCAGGCACAGGGGCGCCGGTGTAGATCCGGCTGCACTCGCCGGGGCCAAGGGTGTGAGAGGGCACGCTTCCCGCGGCGATTTCCTCGACCACCCGCAGTCGCACCGGATGCTCCACGCTGGCGCCGCGCACGTCGGCCGACCGCACGGCGTAGCCATCCATGGCAGCGTTGGCGACGGCGGGCACGTCGAGCGGGCTGACGACGTCATCAGCCAGGACCGACCCGAGGGCGTCGTCGAGCGGGACCCGCAACGCCGGTTCGCGTTCGACTCGGCGGAGGATCAGCTGGGCCGCTTCCCGGGCGGAGAGCCCTTCGACACTCATGCAGGCACTTCCAGCGCGTTCTCCCAGGCCAGCGCGGCGAGGGTGGTGAGCCAGGCCGTGTCGCCGAACAGAAGGATCGGGGCTGGCGCGTCGATCCGGACGTCGGAAATCACTGCCACGACTCGAGAGTCACGAGTCGCGAGAGTTGCGTCCTTGAACAGCGGCTCCTGGCCCAGTGACTTGCGCCAGACTTCGATGCGGGGGATGGGGGCTTTCGCGAAGCCTTCGGCCACGACGATGTCGGCGTCGGCCATGTAGCGCTGGACCAGTCCGATGGGGTCGTAGTCGTCCGGAGTACGCTCGAACAGCACCCGCATCTCGGGTGACGCAATGAGGGTGCGTTCAGCACCGGCCTCATTGAAGTGGCGCCAGGTATCGGTGCCGCGCTGGTCCACGTCGGCGGGGTGGTGGCCATGCTTGATGGTCATGACCCGCCGGCCCTGGCGCTGGAGTTCGCGCACCAGTGCCACGACCATGGTGGTCTTGCCGGCATTCTTGCGGCCAACTACTGCGATGAGGCGCGCCACAATTCCTCCGCTCGTTCCAGGTCTTTCAGGGTGTTGACATTGAAGAAGCTGCGGGCCGGCGGGCCGTGCCGGGCGACCTGCGCCAGCGGCACGCGGTGGAGCACTACGTCATCGTGAAACGCCACAGCGCGACGGTCGCCGCGCTCGAGGGCGCTCTCGATGGCAGGAGCGACGGCAGGTCCGTACGCGGCGCACAGCGGTTCGAAGCCGCGGGGGCCCTCGCTCTCGGGGAGCACAGCGTCGGCGTGCAGCAGGTGCCCGGCCAGTTCCCGGATCAGCGCGGCAGGAACGAAGGGCATGTCCCACGCGACCACGACCACTGGGGCTGGCGCCAGGCGAACCGCGGTGAGGATCCCGCCGAGTGCGCCGAGTCCGGGGATCACGTCGGGATAGAGGGTGAGGCCGGGTGCCCAGGTAGTGGCGTCGGGGGTGTTGGCGATAAGGACCGGCTCATGGCCCAGTGCCGTACGGAAGGCGGCGCGGAGACGGGCGAGGATGGCCGTGCCGCCGACGGGAGCGAGGCCCTTGGCCACGCCGCCGAAGCGTGAAGCGCTGCCGCCTGCGAGGATTGCGCCGGCGACGTCCACCGGGTCAGTACCGGCGTCCGCGCTTGCGCTCGAGCACCACGTCGAAGCCGACTTCGATCGAGAAGCGGTGACGAAACTTCATGCCGGTGGGCGGGTCCACTCCCTCGAGCACGGTCGGCCCGGTGACCGACTCGATCCCGATGATATTGTCACGCACCTCCCAGCGCATCTGGTACCCGCGAGCGATCTGGGTGGTGAAGCCCGCTCCGATGCCGATGGCGGGATGGAACTGGGTGTTGCTGCCCTCGGCCGGATAAATATCGAGATCCACCAGCTGGCCACCGGACGCCGCGCTGGGAAAGCTGCCGGTCATCGCAATGGGGCTGCGGCTGCTCAATGCTCCGCCAACACTGAGGCGGGCATAGGGTGAGATGAGCTGGTTGGCTCTGACGCGGTACATGACGCCGGCCGTCACCTGGACCGCGGACGCGGGCGTGGCGTTGTTGTTGATCGAAGCGCAGACATCGCGATTGCGTTCAGATCCGCTGGGAGTGGCGATCCCGCAGCCGTCCTCATACCCGAGGCCCAGCATGAAGGCCTCGCCGAAGTAGCCGAAGTTGTCGCCGGGGAAGAAAATGGCCCGGCCACCGAAAATCAGGTTGCCACGAATCCTTCGGCTGATCGAGAAGTTGTCGACCAGAGGCTCACCGAAGTTGTCATCGATGACGGGCTGATCCGGCACCCGCCAGAGCGACCCTCCCATGGCGTAGCCGGTGAACAGGTTGATGATCAGGCTGGCCTGGTCGCGGGTGCCCTGTGCCTCCAGCCCGGGCGCGGCGGCGAGCAACATCGGAAGGCAGAGCAGAAGGCGTCGCATTACCGTCCCACCAGTTGGGCGTGAGCCACCGCGAGGCAGCGGTCCTGCACGAAGGGAATGCCGGCGGCGCCCAGGGCGCTTCTGGCCACATCGCTGGTCACTCCTACTTGTAGCCAGACGAGCAGCGGGTCGATGGCGACACATTCCGGCACCAGGGCGTCTACCGCATCCGACCGGCGGAACACATCCACAATGTGGACCGGTGCGGCCGCATGGGCCTCGGCGAGACTGCGGAAGACGGGGACGCCCAGCGTCTCGGTGACTTCGGGATGGACCGGGGCGATGTCGTAACCGGCACGCTGAAGGTACCACGCCACCCGATAGGCGGGGCGCTCGGGTTTGTCGCCCAGACCGATTACCGCGATCCGCCGAGCTTCCCGGAGGATGCGGGCGATCTGCTCGTCGGCGAGTGGGGCCGCGGGGCCACTGCTACCAGCTGAAGACGTAGCCAAGACCGACCTGGAGCATGGGGGTGAGGGTCCATTCGGAGAGGCTGCCCTGGGGCTTTACCGCGTTGGGCTCCTCCGGCGTGCCCGGCTCCTCGACCGGCTCGCGGCCGTAGCTGTCGGGGTACTTGAGGTTCCAGAAGAGGCCCCGCACGTCGGCCCGGAGATGGAGGGCGTCGGTAATGAAGAGCCGGGTGCCGATGGCGGGCGCGACATAGAACTTGTTGCCGAACTCGTAACCGCTGGAATCGGACGCGACATCCGCGTTGCCGAAGGCGAGACCCGCGCCGAGCGAGGCGTAGGGCGCCAGCCGGTGCCAGCTCTTTCCGCCGGTGAGGTTGAGCTGCACCGACAGGTCCACAAACGACGTGGTCTGCTCGAAGGGGCCGGACGTGCGGTTGGCCAGCGCCACGAACGGGTTCACCACCAGCCGCTCCAGATTGCCCCGGGCGTAGCCGAGCCCGAACTGGATGGTGCTGGCTGTGCGCAGGTCGTAGCGAAGCCCGATGGTGGTGCCCTTGTGGGGCCCGACGCCCAGCGGACCACCGCTGCCGCCGACGTAGCCGAAGAGCGGAGTGATGCTGTGCCCGGCCTTGAGATCGCGGAAGGGGCTGGCATCGGGGGGATGGCCGACCTGCGCTGCGCTAGGCGTGGTCCACGCGAGCAGCAACAGCGTGAACGGGAACAGCGACTGCGTGAACGGGAGCGTCAACGGCTTGCGCATCAGGCCTCGCTGAGGTTGCGGCCCGTCATCTCGGCGGGCTGGGGAATTCCAAGGAGACGCAGCAGGGTCGGGGCGACGTCACAGAGGGCGCCGCCGGACCGGAACCCGTCCACATCGGCGCCGACAGCTACCAGCGGCACCGGATTGGTGGTGTGCGCGGTGTGCACGCCACCGGTGACGGGGTCCACCATCAGCTCGGCGTTGCCGTGGTCGGCCGTAATGAACAGCGGCGTGCGGGCGCGCTCGGCCACGGGAACAATACGCGCGAGGCACTGGTCGACGGTTTCGACCGCCTGGATGACGGCGGGCATGACGCCAGTGTGGCCCACCATGTCGGCGTTGGCAAAGTTGCAGAGCAGGAAGTCGTGATCGCGGGCTTCGAGCGCGGTGCAGAGCGCATCGGTAATGCCGGCGGCGCTCATGGCAGGCGCCAGGTCGTAGGTCGCCACCTTCTGCGAGGGCACCAGCACACGCTCCTCGCCCGGCTGGGGCGGCTCATGGCCACCACTGAAGAAGTATGTGACATGGGGGTACTTCTCGGTTTCAGCGGTGCGGAACTGAGTGCGGCCCTCCGCCGCGAGCACCTCGGACATGATCCGCGCCATGCTGAATGGCGGAAAGGCCACCGGCAGGCCGAACGTCTGATCGTAGCGGGTCATGGTGACGCAGCTGATGTCCGGCCGATCGCCCACGTCGAATCCGTCGAATCCCTCGATGACCAGCGCGCGTACGACCTGTCGCATGCGGTCGCTGCGATAGTTGAAGCAGAGCACCGCATCGCCATCGCGAATGGGAGCCACGGCCCGGCCATCCACCTGGCGCACCATCGGATGAAGAAACTCGTCGGTTTCACCGCGGGCATATGCGGCCTCCACCGCCGCGACCGGATCGACCATGGGCGCACCAACCCCATGGACCAGTGCATCATATGCTACCCGGGTGCGCTCCCAGCGGCGGTCCCGGTCCATTCCGTAGTAGCGGCCGGTGAGCGATGCGATCATTCCGCTGCCATTGGTCAGGCGGGCGAGATCGCTCTCCAGGCGCGCCACCACGCTGGCGCCCAGGGTGGGCGATGCATCGCGTCCGTCGAGAAATCCCTGCACGGCGATGCGAGGCACGCGGAGTCGCATGCCGAGTTCAATGCAGGCCACCAGATGACTATCGATGGCATGCACGCCGCCGGGACCAAGGAGACCAAGGAGATGGAGCGTTCCGCCGGTGCGCTGGAGCCGGCTGCCAAGCTCGAGAAACGGGGGGAGGGAGAAGAAATCGCCGTCGGCGATGCTCTGGGAGATGCGGACCAGGTCCTGCGGCACCACGCGGCCGGCACCGAGGTTGAGATGGCCGACTTCGCTGTTGCCCATCTGGCCGGGGGGGAGACCGACGGCGAGACCGCTGGCGTCCAGCAGCGTACGGGGTGCGTGCTCCCACAATCTGTGCCAGACGGGAGTTCGGGCGAGTTCGATCGCGTTGCCCTCGCGCTCGGCCCGATGGCCCCAGCCATCCAGCACAATGAGCGCGACAGGTGCGCGGGGGCCCCGCTTGTTTGACATGGTTCTCCGCGCGGTCTACAATGCCGTCATGCTTCGATTCGTGCCGCAATGTAGTCCCGCACTGGTTCGCCTTCCAGCCTGCGTGTTGCTGTGGACCGTGATGTTCACCGCCCCGCTTGCGGCCCAGGCGCGGCGTGAACTGGGTGCAACTACCATCCATCGTGAACCCAAGGGGTTGCTGCTTGCTCGTACGGTATCGGCGTCGCCGGTGGTGGTGCGCGACGCACGTACGGGGTGGAGCCAGTTCCGGCTGGAAGGGTGGGTGTCGTCGTCACTGCTCAAGGCCGACAAGCGAAACGGCTTCGACGTGGCGGTGAGGGCAAAAAACGTGCGACTGCGGGAGGAGCCGTCCGGACGCGAGATCGCGCAGCTGGAAGAGGGCATGCTGCTCGACAAGCTGGAGGAAAAGGGCAACTGGACCCGGGTGCGGCGGATGGTGTGGGCGGATAGCAAGGCACTTCGTGAGTCCAGAGTCGCGAGTCACGAGTCGCGAGTTGATAGTCAAGAGTCGAAAGTCGAGAGTCGAGCCCGGGATTCGGTGCAGGCCTACGTTGCGCCGCAGGCTTCCCCAACTGCTGCCAGTGGCGTCGCCGAGTCCACCAACGAACGCATCGAGCTGTTGCGGCCGGCGCCGCTGCTGTCCCAGCCGGAAGGGGTGCAGCTGGCTGCGCTCAATTCGGGGATGACCGGTCAGGTGGTGGGCCGCACCGGCGACTGGGTGCGGGTGCAGGTGGAAGGCTGGGTGCGGGAGGAGGACCTCAAGTCGGCGTCGGGCGCGCTGGTGGGCGTAACGGCCGCCGAGATCCGGGCCAATCCCGAGCGCTATGTGGGACAGATGCTGGAGTGGCGGTTGCAGTACATCTCGGGCGCCGTGGCGGATGAGCTGCGGCCGGAGATGCCGCCGGGACAACCCTACCTGCTGGCGCGGGGTCCGCTGCCGGAGACCGGATTTGTCTATCTGATGCTTTCACGAGAGGATGCTGCCAGAATCCAGGCGCTGCCGGCGCTGACCGAACTGACGGTCCGGGCCCGGGTCAGGGCGGCACGGAGCCGCTTCCTGGCGACGCCGGTGCTGCAGCTGGAGGCACTGCTGAGTCCTGTGCTCAGATGAGTAGTGGGAAGTGGGAAGTGGGGAGTGGGAAGTAGAGATGTGGCGTGATTGAGCCGCATTCGGTTCCCGCGGTGCTGCTCATGCTGGCGGGCGCACTCACGGCCGCCAAGCTGCTGGGCGAGCTGGCGCAGCGCATCGGGCAGCCGGCGGTCCTGGGCGAACTTGTGGCTGGCGTGCTGGTGGGGCCGTCGGTACTTGCCGCCGTAGATCCTTCCGTTCCTTCCATACACATCGTCGCCGAAATCGGCATCATCATCCTGCTGTTCGAGATTGGTCTCGAGACCAAGCTCAAGTCGCTGCTGTCGGTGGGCGGAACCGCGACCACCGTAGCGCTGGTGGGCGTGGCGCTGCCGTTCGGCCTGGGCTACCTCGTGTCCGAGATTTTCGGGCTGACGGACCTGCAGGCGCTGGTGCTGGGAGCGGCGCTGACGGCGACATCGGTGGGCATTACGGCACGGGTCCTCAGCGACCTCGGACGGTTGCAGGATGCCGAGAGCCAGGTGGTGCTGGGCGCGGCGGTGATCGACGACATCGTGGGGCTCGTCATCCTGGCGGTGGTGACGACGCTGGTGGCGGGGGGCGAGCTGACGGTGACCGGCGTGAGCATCACCACGCTCATTGCGTTCGGGTTCGTGGCGGCGGCGCTGCTGCTGGGACGAGTGATTGTTCCCCCCCTCTTCAAGCTGATCGACAAGCTGGGTGACGAGACGACCGTCGCAATCATGGGGGTGGTGGTGGCGTTGTACCTGGCGGTGGCGGCTGATGCCGTCGGCAGCGCCATGATCATCGGCGCCTTCAGCGCCGGGCTGCTGTTCGCCCCCACGGAACACGCCGCGGCCATCGAGAAAGGTGTGGTGCGGCTGGGGCACTTCTTCGTGCCGGTGTTCTTCGTATCGGTGGGTGCGGCGGTGGATGTGCGCACGTTCGCCGATCCCCAGGTGCTGGCCATCGGTGGGCTGCTGATTCTGGTGGCGATTGTGGGCAAGTTCCTGGCCGGGTATGCGCCGGTATGGTTCAAGGGCCGCAAGGCGGTGATCGGGGTGGGGATGATTCCGCGGGGCGAAGTGGGGCTGATTTTCGCCCAGATGGGTCTGGCCTCGGGGGTACTGGACGCCGGGCTCTATGCTGCGCTGACGCTGATGGTGATGGTGACGACGTTCGTGGCGCCACCGGTGCTCAAGGCAATGCTGGGCGACTCGGGGGCGCGGCCGCCCGCCGGGGGTGATCGGCCAGGGGAGCTGATGTCGGACATCTAAGTGGGAAGTGGGAAGTGGGAAGTGGGAAGTGGCCTCGCCCCTAGCCTCCGGCTGGGGAATGCCCCAGTTTTCTGACATGAATGACGTCCTGAAACAGCGGATCCTCCGGGCGCTCGAGGCGCTGAGCGATGAACGGGGATATCAGGTGCTCGACTACGCCGAGTTCCTGGAGAGCCGGTACGCCGAGCGGCAGCGGCCCACCAACATCCTGGCCAAGCTGAGCGACGCGGTCGAAGACACCATGCGGGCCGGGAAGATCCCTATCAAGGCGATCAGCACCACGACCGGGCTCATGGACGGCGCCGGCAAGGTGATGAAGGGGCTGGCCGCCGCGGGGCAGGCAGTGGTAGAGGAAGCGGTGAAAGCGGTCGAGTCGCCTCCAGCGCGTCCTCCGGCGCCGCGGATCGAGAAGAAGACCGGCGGCGGCGGGCCTGCCGCTTGATTTCGGGCGTCCCGCGCCCTAAAATCAGGGATGGGAACCATGATTATCGGCCCCCTCGCGGCATTGGCGCCGCGCCCGGGGGCCTTGCTGTATCGGCGAGGCCCGGTGGCATGAAGCGACTCCGACCGGAGCCTGGCCTTACCTTCGACGATGTGCTGCTGGTGCCCCGCCACTCGGCGGTTCACCCCAGCGACGTCTCGACCGTCACCCGCCTGACCCGCACCATCCCGCTCAACATTCCGCTGATTTCGGCCGCAATGGACACCGTCACCGAGGCGGACATGGCTATTGCCATGGCCCGGGCCGGAGGCATGGGTGTCATCCACAAGAACATGTCGGTGGATCGTCAGGCCGCCGAGGTGGACCGGGTCAAGCGGAGCGAGAGCGGGATGATTCTCAATCCGATCACGCTGGGTCCCGACCGGCCGCTGCGCGAGGCGGCAGTGCTGATGCGGCGGTTCCGGATTTCGGGAGTGCCCATCGTGGATGGGTCGGGCCGGCTGGTGGGCATCATCACCAACCGCGACCTCCAGTTCGAGCACAACCTGGATCAGCCGATCCAGGAGGCGATGACAAGGGAAAACCTGGTGACGGCCCCGGTGGGGACGTCGCTGGATGAGGCCGAGCGGATCCTGGCGCGACACCGGATCGAGAAGCTGCCCGTAGTGGACAATCAGGGTGTGCTCAAAGGGCTGATCACCGTCAAGGACATCTTCAAGCGGCGCGAGTTCCCGGCGGCCAACAAGGACCAGCACGGGCGGCTGCGGGTAGCCGCGGCGGTGGGAGGCAATCCCAAGGACCAGGCCCGGGCAAAGGCTCTGCTGGACGCGGGGGCCGACGTGCTGGTCATTGACTCGGCGCATGGCCATAGCGAGGGCGTACTGCAGACGCTGGCGCGGCTGCGCGAGGCCTTCCCTGATGCGCAGCTGGTTGCAGGGAACGTGGCGACCGAAGACGGTGCGAAGGAACTGGTGCGGCGAGGTGCCGATGCGATCAAGGTCGGCATCGGGCCGGGCAGCATCTGTACCACGCGGGTGGTGACGGGCGTGGGTGTTCCGCAGATCACGGCCATCCTCGATGCAGTGCGGGGCGCGGGCGAGGTTCCGGTCATCGCCGACGGCGGCATCAAGTATTCCGGCGATGTCGTGAAGGCGCTGGCCGCAGGAGCAGCCTCGGTGATGATGGGCTCGATGATGGCCGGCACCGAGGAGAGCCCGGGAGAGAGCGTGCTGGCAGAGGGCCGCCGGTTCAAGATGATCCGGGGCATGGGCAGTCTTGCCGCGATGCAGGACGGTTCGGCGGACCGGTACTTCCAGGAGGGCGAGATGGCGCCCTCCAAGCTGGTGCCGGAAGGGATCGAGGGCCGGGTGCCCTACAAGGGGCCGGTGGCCGATGTGCTGTTCCAGATGGTGGGCGGGCTCCGCAGCGGGATGGGCTACTGCGGTGCCCCGGACATTGCGGGATTGCAGCGCGATGTCGAGTTTCTCCAGGTCACGTCAGCAGGGCTGCGGGAATCACACCCGCATGATGTCACGATCACGCGTGAGGCGCCGAACTACAGCGCCTGACGCTCTCTCGTTGCGCATATAGTGGAATTCGCCGGCTCGGGGGTCACGCCCCCCGGCATAGCCGTGCCTGCTCCCTCCATCCCGGGATGACGATGCCGCGCTTTCTCACCGCTGCTGCCAGGCTGCTGCTGGCCGGTGCCCTGCTGCTGGGTGCCACTCCGTCCACCTTGCCGGCGCAGGATACCGGCGGAATACAGGCCGTCCCAACCATGTCCGCCCAGGACACAGTCATCCTGGCGCCCTCAGCCGAGACGGCGGGAGAGCAGACGGGGCTGATGGCGGCGGCCGACAGGTTCGTGGGCGTGATCAACAGCATTGTCGGTGCGGTGATCTTCTGGGACGTGATGTTCTGGGACCCGGAGCACGCGTTCCCGCTGGTGGTGCTGTGGCTCATCCTGGGTGCGACCTACCTGACATTCCGAATGGGGTTCATCAACCTTCGGGCGTTCAAGCATGCCATCAACGTCACGCGGGGCAAGTACAGCAACCCGGCGGACGAGGGCGAGGTCAGCCACTTCCAGGCACTGGCCGCAGCGCTGTCGGCGACGGTGGGGCTGGGCAACATCGCCGGGGTGGCGATCGCGGTCTCGATCGGCGGGCCGGGGGCGACGTTCTGGATGATCCTGGCGGGGCTGCTAGGGATGTCGTCGAAGTTCGCCGAGTGCACGCTGGGGCAGAAGTATCGGGTGGTGCGGCCGGACGGGCGGCTGATGGGCGGGGCGATGCATTACCTGTCGCGGGGCCTGGGCGAAA
>JAICQR010000045.1 GCA_025937755.1 Gemmatimonadales bacterium
CGAAGGGTTTCGCCCGGCACCTCGTCCATGACGTAGTAGAGCAGTCCCTCGCCGGTGCCGGCGGCATGGACGGTGACGATGTTGGGATGGCGCAGCCTGGCGATGGTGCGGGCTTCGGAGAGGAACCGCCGCGCGAGAGTCTCGTGGCCGGCCAGTTCGGGATGGATGACCTTGATCGCGACCGGGCGGTCCAGCGTTACGTCGGTGCCCTGGAATACCACGCCCATGCCGCCGCGTCCCAACTCCCGCTCGACGCGGTACTGGGTGCCGAGCGCCCGGCGCAGGCGCTGGAACAGGTCGTCGGCGTCGTCGGTCACAGGTCGTCCTGACGGTCAGCCCGCCTGAAGGTGGAACAGAACCCCGCACAACCCCTTGTTGGATGCTGCCTGCCGTCGAAAGGTTGCGGCTGGAGCCGTGGGGGTTGCATCGGGTACCGCCTGGCGTTGAGCCTCGGTTGAGCCGGCGCGCCTACGTTGGCCCCATGCATTACTCGAACGGCGCCATTACGGTGGCAGCGGTGCTCACCTCGTCCGAGCGCCAGCGCATTGAAGTTGCAGCCGGTGGCGTCTTCTCGCTGGTTCACCGCGATTCGGTGCGGGACGCCGCAACTGTGGTGCGGGAGCGGCCGGTGGACGCGGTGCTGGTTTCGGTGCATCGCTGTGGCCGGGAGCAGGTGGACGCAGTCCGCAACCTGGTGCGCGATTTCCCCGGGGTCCCGACGCTCGCGCTGCTGTCCCAGCATGACGCCGCTGCCTCCGAGATGCTGCTGGCCTTCGGCGCATCGGGTGTCCGCCAGGTGGTGGACGTCTCGTCGCCGGTCGGTTGGGCTCACCTGCGGCAGGTGGTGGCCCAGCCCGCCAGCCGGGCCGTGGCCCGGATCCAGGGCGCCACCTTCGGCACCCTGGGAGAAATTCCGCCCGATGCGCTGCTCTTTCTGGAGACGCTGATCCGGGTGGCTCCCGATACACCGACCGTGCGGCGTTTCGCCGAGATGCTGGACGTCACGCCCAGCACGCTCATGTCGCGCTTCGCGCGAGCTGCGCTTCCCAGTCCCAAGAACTATCTCGCGTCGGTGCGGCTGCTGCATGCGGCCCATCTCTTCGAGAGCCAGGGGCTCTCCATCGCGGACGTGGCCTACCGGCTCGACTATTCCTCACCCCAGAGTTTCGGCCGCCACCTGCGCACCATGCTGGGCATCACATCGTCCGAGTTCCGGACCCGGATGACCTTCCCTCAGGCGGTGGACCGCTTTGTCGAACTCATGATTCTACCCTACGTACCGACGTGGCGGGCGTTCCATCCCCTGGCTGGGGAGCGCCACCGGTAGGCAGGATCCGCCCGGCGCACCGTCCCAGCCCTACCCGGCGAAATCCGTCGCGCTCGGCCCAGCCGGCCAGAATCACTTCGTCGCCGTCCTCCAGGAAGCCGCGCTGCTCGCCGCCCGGCAGCGCCAGGGGTTCCTTGCCCCGCCGGGTCAGCTCCAGCAGGCAGCCCCGGCTGTCAGCAGTGGCGCCGCTGACGGTTCCACTGGCAAAGAGGTCGCCCGGCCGGAGGTTGCAACCATTACTGGTGTGGTGCGCCAGCATCTGCGCCAGGGTCCAATACATGTCGACGAAGCTGCCATGCGAGACCCGAACGGCCTCGGTGCCGGCCGCGCGCATGGCCTCACTCCGGAGCCAGACCTCGAGCGTCACCGCCAGCCCGCCCTGCGTCTCGTTCGATGGATCGAAGAGGTGCGGCAGGGGAGCGGGATCACCCTCGGCGCGGCGAAACACCGGAGCCCGGAACGGTGCCAGCGCTTCGAGCGTCACCACCCAGGGTCCGATGGTGGTGGCAAAGTTCTTGGCCAGGAAGGGACCCAGCGGCTGGTACTCCCACGCCTGCACATCGCGGGCAGACCAATCGTTCACCAGGCACACACCGAAGATCCGCGACTCGGCGTCGGCCAGCGGAACTGATTCACCGAGCGGGTTGCCCGGTCCGACGAACGCGCCCAGCTCGAGCTCGTAGTCCAGCTGGCGCGACGGCCCGAAGGAGGGTTCGGCGGCATCGGGCGCCTTGCGCTGCCCCGCGGGCCGCCGCACCGGGTTGCCCGAAACCACGATGGAAGAGGCCCGGCCGTGATATCCGATCGGCACCCACTTGTAGTTGGGCAGGAGCGGATTGTCGGGCCGGAACATCGCGCCGACGTTGGTGGCGTGATGCACCGATGCGTAGAAGTCGGTGTAGTCTCCGATCTGTGCCGGCAGCCGCAACTCGGCCTGGTCCTGCGGCACCAGCAGCTCGTCGGCATGCTCCCGGGCCGCCGTGGCCATCAATCCTCGGGTGCCCAGCAGCGATTGCAGGGCGCGCCGCACCTCACTCCAGGCCGGCGCACCGAGCGCCATGAGGGGATTGAGCATCGGCGCATCGCACGCGGCGCCAGCTTCGCCAAGGTCCCAGTACCGATGTGCCCGTGCGACGTCGAGAATCCGGTCGCCAATCGCCACGCCAACTCTCGGCGGTTCAACCCCCTGTTTCCGGCGGAAGACACCAAAGGGAAGATTCTGCAGCGGGAAGTCGGTGGCCGGGTCGTTGGCCGATTCGATCCAGCTCTGCAGCGACGGGTCGTGGGTCTCGTTGATCTCTATGGTCATGTCAAAGCAGTCCCAGCGCGCGGAGGTCATCCAGCGGCTCGGTGAAGGAGCAGGAGCCGAAGGAAATCGCCACCCGGCTGCGAATCCGGTCGATGGACGTGCGGTCCGCGTGAAAGTGGCGCCAGCGCACGCCGTCCGCGTCGAACGAGAATGCCCGGGCTTCGCGTTCCACCAGTATCGCCTCCAGTTCCTCCAGCGAGAGTCCCTGATCGGCCAGCGCCGCGGCGACCAGCAGGTTGAGGTGGCCGTACATGGTTCCGCTCGCGCTGGCCGGTTCGTAAGTCAGCCGATGCTCGCCGCGCAGCGGGTGATGCAGTCCGGCGGTGGCCTTGAACGGCACCGCCTGATCGACACAGATGCGGATGAAACGGGCGACGGCGTGAGGTGGCGGGAACGCCTCGGAGGTGGTGCCGCCGGTGCGGATCTTGGCGCGTGCCTCGAGGTTGGCCAGCGCCGCGACGGCGTCGGTGGGGTCGTCCTGCCAGGGAAGTTCGATATAGACGGTCACGTCATCCGGAGCGGAGCGGACCCGCAACTCCAGCTCGTCCAGATCGGCCGCGCGGGCCTCGAGGGTGTCGATCACCGCATGGCCGGCTGCGGCCCTCGCATGGCGTTCGTTGAAGTTGAAGATCAGCTCGGCATCGTGCGCCGGGTCCCGGCCGCTGAGCAGCGCGACGGGCCACGGCTCGGCGTCCTGCTCGCGGGGAAGCAGCGCGGCCGCGGCACCCTCGAACTCATCGAGACGGGCGGAGGTGACAATGAAGCGGCCCAGCGCCCAGGCATCGGTCCCTGCGCGATACTGCGCGAACTGGTCGACGGCGCCGGCCATGTCGAGCTGCGCCGGCGGAAAGAGGCCGGCGTAGTCGATCGCGTGGCGGAGGAGCGCGCGGATGGTAGTGTCGGATTCTGACATGGGAGGAATATAGGGAGGCGGCTCGGCGGCTATCTGCGAAACCTTTGAAACCGCCCCACCCTTCTTCCCGTACAGGGCGCCGTTCCCCGACGAGGACTCCTGTGCTTTCGCTCAACGCCGCTGCGCTGGGAGTGGCGCTCTCCACCCTGCGCTCGAATCCGCTGCGCACCCTGCTTTCCACGCTCGGCATCGTCATGGGCATGGCCTCGCTGGTGGCCGTGCTTTCCATCGGCGACGGCCTCGAGCGATTCGCGCGCGACCAGCTCACCCGCACCACTGACGTCCAGTCCATCCTGGTGCAGCCGACCGAGGTGGATGTGGTGGACGGCGTCGCGGTGCCCCGCACCGATTTCGCCCGCTTCGACCTCGCCGACCGGCATACGCTGCAGGACCGGCTTGGTGGCGCCGCCGGCGTCGGTATCGTCACTACCGGAGGCTCGCGCCTCGTTGCCGGCGACTCGGTCCGGGGCGCCGTCGTGGCCGCGGTGACGCCGGAGATGTTTGAGCGAACGATGGACTCACTCGCGGCAGGCACCGAATTCGGCGAGGATGCCGTGCGGGACTCGAGCCGGGTGGCGATGATCTCGTGGACGCTGGCTCGTGCGCTGGATTCAGTCGCGCCGGCCTCGGTGGTCGGGCGTCAGCTGCGGTTGGGCGAGGCGGACTTCAGCATCGTGGGAATCGAGCGGGCGCAGGAAGGGCCGGCAGCGCGATCGCTGCGAGCCGTGGTGCCGTTCACGACCCGGGAGGTCGCGCTCGCGCGCGCCAGCTCGACCCGGGCCGCGCAGATGCTGGTGCGGGTGCGGGCGGTAGAAGACCTGGACACCATGCGAGCACAGGTGAAAGGCTGGCTGGCCGAGCGCGGTGGGGCGGCTGAAGTACGGACCTACAGCGCGGCACGCATCGAGCAGGTGCAGCAGGGCATCCTGATCTTCAAGCTCGCGATGGGCGCGTTTGCCGGAATCTCGCTGCTGGTGGGCGGCATCGGCATCATGAATGTGCTGCTGGCGTCGGTCACCGAGCGCACCCGCGAGATCGGGATTCGCAAGGCCACTGGCGCAAGTCATCGCGACGTGCTGGCGCAGTTCCTCACGGAATCGGTCGCCATTTCGGCGGTCGGCAGCATCCTGGGTGCGGCACTGGGAATCGGCGGTGCGTATACGGCCACTGCCCTCATGCGCGCCAAGGCCGACGCATTCGTCTACGCCGGCCTCAGCTTGAGCACTCTTCTGTTGGCGGCAGCCATCTCGGTGGCTACCGGGCTGGCCTTCGGCGCATACCCGGCGCTCCGCGCCGCCCGGCTATCCCCCATCGAGGCTATACGGCACGAGTAGGCGCCTCATTCGCGCTGCGCCACCTCCCCGGCCATTCCGCTCGCGGCATGCACCAGCCGGATGAACTCGCCCCTGATGCCGTAGGGATCTTCGCCGCGGCCGAGTGACGCCAACCGGAGTACTTCCTTCCAGCTGGATGCGCCCCGGTGCTCCGACTGCCGCAGCAGCATGCCGTATTCCGCCACCGCCGCTGCGAATGCAAAGTCGCCACGCATTTCGCTGACTTCGTCGCGTGCCCGCAAAGTCTGGCTGAGCAGGGTGCTGCGCCCGCCCTTGGCGGGCTGATACCGGAGCTTGACCGTAAGCCACTCGTCGGCCGGGCCGATGCGCGCTCCAACAGGCTGCTGGTACTTGAGCGGAGTCGCATCCGGCAGGTCGAGATCGGTTTCGGCTCCCACCGGCACAACCTCGTACAACGCGGTGACCCGATGCCCGGCGCCGAGCTCGCCGGCGTCCTTGGCGTCGTCCTCGAAGTCCTCGGTGGCCAGCATCCGGTTCTCGTACCCGATCAGCCGGTAGGCCCGCACCAGGGCGGGATTGAACTCCACCTGGATCTTGACGTCCTTGGCAATGGTGAAGAGGGTGCCTGTCAACTCGTTGCCGAATACCTTCTGGGCTTCGAGGATGTTGTCCACGTAGGAGAAGTTGCCGTCGCCCTTGTCGGCCAGCGACTCCATCCGGGAGTCCTTGTAGTTGCCAGTGCCGAATCCCAGGACGGTGAGGTGGATGCCCTGCTTGCCTTCCGACTCCACCAGCCGCACCAGCTCGCCCTCGCTCGAGACGCCCACATTGAAGTCGCCGTCGGTGGCGAGAATGACCCGGTTGTTGCCTTCCGGCAGGAACTGCTCCCGCGCAACGCGGTACGCCAGCTTGATCCCCGCGCCGCCTGCCGTGGAACCGCCGGCCCTGAGACCGTCGATGGCGTGACGGATACGTTCGCGATGCGCGCCGCTGGTCGAAGGCAGCACCAGCCCGGCACTGCCGGCGTAGACCACGATGGCCACCCGGTCTTCAGGCCGCAGCTTGTTGACCAGGACGCCGAGTGACTGCTGCACCAGGGGCAGCTTGTCGGGCGAGTGCATCGAGCCGGAGACGTCGATCAGGAACACCAGGTTGCTGGCCGGCATCTCCCGCCGGTCGCCCCGGCGGCCCTGCAGCCCGATCCGCACCAGCCGGTGTTCCGGCCGCCAGGGCGCCGGCGCAATGTCGGTCGTGACGCGGAAGGGATGCCGGCCGGTCGGCTCGGCGTAGTCATAATCGAAGTAGTTGACCAGTTCCTCGATCCGCACCGCGTCCACCGGCGGCTGTTGGCCGTTCATCAGGAAGCGCCGGACGTTGGCATAGGACGCCCGATCAACATCAATGGAGAAAGTGGAAAGCGGGTTGTTGGCTACACCCAGCCAGCGATTCTCCTGGATGTAGGCATACTCCTCGGTGTTCCACGCCTCGCGCTGACGACGATACGAAGTACGGTGGTTCGGACTGACAATGCCCGATGACGCATTCCCGTACTGGGCAGCCGCCTTGCCGGTACCGACGGCGGCCTCCTCCATCTGCCTCCGGACTGCCGTTTCGTCGCGCGGTGCAATGGGCGCGGCCGATGTCACCACGATGTCCTCGACCACCACGGTACTCGCCATCAGTGCGAAGTCCACTACGATGGAATCACCAGAGTGAACAGCTACGCCCTCACGCAACGCTGGCCGGTATCCGACAGCGGCTGCGCGCAGGCGGTAGGTACCCGCGGGAACCCTGGTCAGACGATACTCGCCGCGCGCGTTGGTCAGCGCCTGGTGTGGAGTGGAGACGATCGTTACCTGTACGTTGGCGATGACGACGCCCTGCTTGTCGCGAACGTGGCCGGTGATGACACCGGTGGTAGTGAGTCTTTCGGGATAGGGATCAGGCGTGGAGAGAGGCAGCGGCATGAGTGCAGCCGCCAGCAGGACCGACGTGAGACGAGGCATGCGAACCTCCGGACTGGGGAATCGTCCGCAACCGCGGACTTGACCCGGGAGATGCGCCTGCTCGTCGATGATGCACACGACGGGAAGCTGCAGGGAACTGCGCTAGGTGGGTACCACGAACAGAATGTAGCCGATCGGACTGCCGTCGGGATCCTGCAGCGGCCTGCCTGAAACCATGAGCGAAATGGGATCGCCCACCCGATGCTGGAATCGTGCGCTGATGGGAGGCGCGCCGGAGGTGGCGATGTGATCGAGCACCCGCTGCCGCTCGCTCTCGTCCACGAACCCGCCGAACGAGCGGGCGATTTCAAGCGCTTCGCTGCGGGTGTCGTAGCCCAGCAGCCGGGCCAGCACCACGTTGAGCTGCTCGAACTGGCCCTCAGGTCCCAGACGGCATATGCCGCCGGGTGCCTCCTCGACCAGGGCTCGGTACTCCTCCTCCGAACGGCGTACCGCCTGTTCGGCCCGCCAGCGGGCTATGGCGGCGTCCTTGAGATCCTGAACCTGCTTGCGCAGGCCAATCACCTCGTTGACCAGCTCCTGCCGGGGGCGGTTGTCATCGCGCATGTGCATTGCCGGTACTGCGAAGTGAAAACGTGTAATACCACAACGGCATCTGGGAGGGGAGACGGACAAGCGCGCCGGGGATGCACTGCGAAAGGATCGATCAGGTGCCGGGGCCGGAAGTGGCGATGACATGATCGGCGACCGGCTGACCGCCGATGAGATGCTCCTGGATGATGCGCTCGAGTACCAGGGGCGAGCAGGAGTGGTACCAGACCCCGTCAGGGTACACTACCGCCACCGGGCCCATCATGCAGACGCGGAGGCAGTTGGCCTTGGTGCGCTGGATGCCGCCCCGGCCGGCGAGACCCAGTTCGTTCAGTCGTCGCTTGAGATACTTCCAGGATTCGAGTCCGTCTTCGCGCCGGCAGCACTTGGGCTCGGTCTGGTCAGAGCAGAGAAAGATGTGCCGCCGAGTGCCCGCCAGACCGAGTTCGGCCACTTTCTGCTGCAGTGCGCCCTTGGCCTCGTCGCTCATGCAGGAACGGTGTCCCGACTCGACCGACGCCGCCGGAGTTCCAGTTCCACTCGCGCCAGCACCATTTCCACCCCGATCCGGTTATGGCCTCCCCCGGGCAGGATGATGTCGGCATATCGCTTGGAAGGCTCCACGAACTCGAGGTGCATCGGGCGCACGGTCTCCAGGTACTGCCGGATCACCATCGCCACGCTGCGTCCCCGCTCGGCGAGGTCGCGCTCCAGCCGGCGGATGAATCGGACATCATCCGCGACATCCACGAAGACCTTGATGTCGAACAGCTCCCGCACCCGTGGCTCCACGAACAGCAGAATCCCGTCCACCAGCACCACGTCCCGCCGGGGAATTGTCACCTTCCCTGCGGCGCGCGTGTGGGCCGTGAAGTCGTACGTCGGCTTCTCGATGGTCTCGCCCCGTGAAAGGCGGGTGAGGTGATCCACGAACAGCTCGGTGTCGATTGAGTCGGGGTGATCGAAGTTGACCCGCTGCCGCTCGGCCAGTTCGAGGTGGGCCAGATCGACGTAATACGCGTCCTGATCGATGAAAGCAGTGTCCACGCTCAGTGCATCGTGAATGGCGCGCGCGACTGTGGTCTTGCCCGATCCCGAGCCGCCGGCCACCCCAATGATGAGCGGCCGAATACCGGGATGCTTCGCCTCAGGCGCTTCGCTCACAAATCAGTGCCGCCCAGGGAGAAGCCGGCTTCGAGGTCGGCTTTGGAGAAGGCGCGGAAGGCAATGAGCGTCTCCGTAGCCTGGATGCCATCGAGGTCAACCATGTGCCTCGTCACCAGCTCGGCCAGATCGTCGTTGCGTTCTACCCGGATGACCGCCGCCAGGTCATACCGGCCGGCTACGGAATACACCTCGGCGACACCTGGCATTGCAGCCAGCCGTTCGGCAACTTCGTTCACCCGCCCGCGCGCTACGGTAAGCAGGATCAGTGCGGTAACCATCGTGTTTCCCTCGTCACCAGCGTGAATGCTGCCTCTGTAACGTGCCTGCCCGCCTCGTCAGGCGCCAGCCACCGCCGCTGCGCGCAACGCGTCCCGGAAGCGCCCGATGATCGCCGCGACCGGCTCAACTGCATCGACACCCTCAACGCTGCGCCCCGCCTGCCAGTAGTCATGGTTGCCCGACTCGTCCAGCGATGCCCGCTTGAGCTGCCAGAGCGACCGCAGCGCGTAAATGGTGCGCATGAGATGCTTGGTGCGGCGGTGTCGGAGCATCCAGCGGGCCACCGGTCCCGCCCGAAGCCCGGTGCGTTCGACCCAGGGAGTCCGGATCACTGCCACCGGTACGCCGGTGATGCGCTCGGTGAGCACGATGTCCTCGGGGTCCGACGCGACGATCGCTTCCTTGTATGCCTCACTTGCCCGGCACTCGGTGGTGGCAATGAACCGCGTCCCTGCCTGCACGCCGGCGTACCCCATGCGCATGAGCCGCACGAACTCCGCGGCGTCGCCCGCTCCACCTGCAGCCACCACCGGCAGGCCCAGCGGCGAAAGTTCATCCAGCAGCGCCTCCGGTGTGCGGTTTCCAGGGTGCCCGCCGGCATTGCGATTGACCGCGATCAATCCGTGCACGCCCGCGTCCCTGCCCTTCGCGCCCCATTTCAGCTCGGTGGCATCGTGATATACGAAGCCTCCGACCTGCTCCACCTGCCGTACTACCCATGCCGGATTGCCCAGGGAGGTAATGAAGAACCGGACTCCTTCCTCCAGTGCCACGGTGATCCACGCTTCCATTCGCTCCCGGTAGCTTTTCGACGACTGCTCGATCAGGGCGTTCATGCCGATGGGCCGGCCCCCGGCGAGCCGCTTGATGAGATGGAGTCCCTCGCGGAAGTCGTGACCATGCACATACGTCAGCGATATCGGCTGCACCACGCCGAGGCCCCCGGCGGCGCTCACTGCCGCAACGAGCTCGGGATTGCTGCAGGGATACATCGCGCCGCCGATGAGCGGGAGCTCGATGCCGGCGTCATGCTGCAGAGGGGTGCGCAAATCGGGCTGAGTCACGGCGAGAGGCGCCATGTGGCCCGCACCACCGCCACCACGTCGCCCGCCTGATCGATGATCTCGGTGCTGACTTCGCGCTCTATCGGCGCGCTGACTTCGGGTATCGGGTCGGTGCGGCATTCTGCTGTCAGCAGCCCACGAGCTTTCTTGTGGTACGCAGCGCTCAGCGCGGTGACGATGCCGCGGGCACTGGGAGGCAGCAGCGAGATGACGGCCAGCCCGGTGGCAACTTCACCGAGGTTGATAAGGGCGACGGCGTGGATCGAATTCAGGTGATTGCGGACCCTCCGGCGGTCCGACAGCTGCACTACGGTATGGCCAGGCTCAAGCAGCTTCACATGCGCACCCATCGACCCGGTATACGGCGCCAGCCGGCCCAGAATCCGGCTGAAGACCCAGGTGCCGCCCGGCAGGGGCGCGAGGCGGCGCCAGAACGCGAACAGGGTCTCGGTCAGTGACGTCGCGCTCACGCAGCCGTCACTCGAACCAGACGATGATACGGGTCACTCGAGGCTGGAGTCTGGCGAAGGCCGTGTCGCTGGAGGTGAAAACGCTGTCGCCCTGCACCGACGACGTATCCAGTGCGGTATCGGAGGGCGTCATGCCGATGACCATGCGGCCGGTCAGCGGAGCGAGCTTCCCATCGCGCCAGTCGGTGATGGTGCCGCCGTAGTCCCAGCCGAAGCCGGTGATGCCGACCGGGGCTCCGTTGAGGCTCTCCAGCTGGCTGAGCGATGTGCCGAGCCCGATTCCCGTGGTGGTGGTCCAGCGGGAGGTATCGCCGGTGAGACGTACCGATTCCGGCGTCCGGCGGGCGATGGTGTCTTTCCAGGTAACCTGGAAGGTCTGGAGAGGATCGCTGCGATACACCAGGGTGCCGGGAGCGAACGTGCCTTCGCCCAGATGCACCTGGGTCGGCTCGACTGCCGCGGCGCCGAATGTGTTCACGAGGTCCTGCTCGGAAGACGTAGCCAGCAACGGCCCGAAGCTGGCGCCGGGCGTGAACTGCCAGTCGGTCGGCGGCTGCGCCGGGTCGGGCGTGCGCAGCTCGCTGCATGCGGTGAGCAGAATTACCGCCACTAGTATCGGTCTCATGTCCCAAGTCTATGCTTGGCATGCCTGTGCCGCCACCGAGTGGCGGTGAGCGGGAACCGGCGCCATTTTCACTGACATCCCCCGCCGCCCGGATCTGCCCATGCACGCATCCCGCCGCTCGTTTGTCGCGTCCCTCTCCGGCGCTGCCGTTCTCCTGCCCTCCTTCCATGAGCGGTCGATCCAGCGGCTGCGCGACAGCCTGGCCGTAGCAGGCCGCCGCTCCGCCATCGACCTGGCCGACGACGAGGCGTACTGGAGCACGATCCAGCGTGCCTTCGACGCCGACCGCACCATGGTCAACCTCAACAACGGTGGAGTGTCGCCCAGCCCGTCGCATGTGCTGGAGGCCATGATCCGCGACCTGCGCTTCAGCAACGAGCTGCCGGTGGAGCATATGTGGCGAGTGCTGGAGCCCCGGCTGGAAAGCGTAAGGCGGGACGTGGCGCGGGAGTTCGGCTGCGATCCGGAGGAAATGGCCATCACCCGCAACGCGAGCGAAGCCCTCGAGAACATGATCTTCGGGCTCGACCTCGAGCGCGGCGATGAAGTGATCGTCTCCAACCAGAACTATCCCCGGATGCTGACGTCATGGGACCAGCGAGTGCGCCGGGACGGCATTGTGGTCAAGAGCATTTCCTTTCCGCTGCCCCCGAAGTCCCGTCAGGAAGTAGTCGATCGGTTCGCTGAAGCCATCACGCCCAGGACCCGCATCATCGAAGTCACCCATATCACCAACCTGTCGGGGCAGATCCTCCCGGTGCGGGAACTGGTGGACCTGGCTCGGCCCAGGGGCATCGAAGTCTTCGTGGACGGCGCGCATGCGTTTGCCCACTTCCCGTTCACGCGGGACGAGCTGGGTTGCGACTTCTACGGCACCAGCCTCCACAAGTGGTTGCTGGCGCCGATCGGGACTGGTTTTCTCTACGTGCGGCGGGACAAGATCAGGAAGCTCTGGCCCCAGATGGCAGCGCCGGCAGAGATGACCGACAACATCCGGAAGTATGAGGAGATCGGCACCCATCCAGCTGCCAACCACAACGCCATCAGCGCGGCGCTGGCGTTCCATCGGGCGATCGGCGCCGAACGGAAGGTGACCCGGCTGCGATACCTGAGGGATCGCTGGGCCAGGCGGCTGCTCAACGAAGGCAACGGGCGGGTGAAAGTGCTGACCCCACTCGATTCGCCGGATGGTGCCGGGATCGGGCTGGTGTCGTTCGAGGGCCTGGCGCCCAACGATATCGTGTCGTGGCTCTTGAGCCAGCACCGGATCGTAACCACTCCGATCAATCACCCCGAGTTTTCGGGGATCCGGGTCACGCCCAATGTGTACACGACGATCGATGAGGTGGATCTGTTTGCGGAGAAGATGCTGCTGGCGCTGAAGAATGGTATGAAAGCCTAGCGAACTCCAATCCTCGTGATCCGCCCGCCGGGGCCTACCAGCCAGCCGGTGCCGTCGGGCGCGAACCCAATGCCCCAGTAGCTCACCGTATCCACCGGCGCCCAGCTGCGGCCACCATCGCGCGACGCGCTGGCGCCGCGCGGGCCGACCGCCACCAGTGTTTCCTCGGTGCCGGGAACGAATGCCGCACCAAACACCGGCCCGGGAAAGGTTGGCCGTCCCCCCACGGTCCATGTCTCGCCCCCGTCGCTGGTGAGCGCGACGTTGTCGGTGATCGCGCCGGGATCACCGATCGGTCCTCCCAGCGTTGCGCCTTTGTCGTTCGACGCAAACGCCACCGATGCAATGCCCGCCGCCTCGCCTGCCGCGATCGGCGGTTGGCTGACTTCCCAGCTCCTGCCATAATCGCTGGTGTGCAGCACCCGCGCTGTGGGGCCGTTGCCGGTGCCAATCCATGCGTGCCCCTGGGGCCGCGTGATGACGCAGGTACCGCTGGCGGCGAAGGCACCCTCACCAGGAAGTGCCGCCGGCACCTGGGCCTGCGGCAGCAACTGCCAGTCGTCTCCTCCATTCTGGGTCATCAGGATCATGCTGCGGCCATTCACCTGATCGCTGTAAGCGATGCCGCGACGTGTATCCCAGAAATCGAGGCAATCGTAGAAGGCGCTGCTCTCGCGATTAACGAACTGCTCGGACCAGTTGGCCCCGCCGTCGGTGGTGCGGTAGATCCGCGACATCGGGCCGTTGCCGGCCGACAGGAGCCACGCAGTATCAGCGCTGGCGGCGTGCACGTCCCGGAACTGGAGTGAGTCCGCCCCGGGCACGGTGCCCAGTTGCCAGGTGTGGCCACCATCGGTGGTCCGTGCCCAGGTTCCGCGATGCCCGCTGACCCATACCGTGTCGGGCGCCGGTGCGCTGACCGCCTGCAGCAGCGCAGTGGTGCCGCTGACCTGGCGATCGAGCAGCGGCAACGGCGCCGGCGTGCTGGCCGGCGGTGCACATGAGATGAGGCCGGCCAGTGCGGCCGGTGCCCAGCTAGTGGCTCGCATACACCTCGGTGGAGCCGTCCGCCTTGAAGGCCATGACATCGTACTTGTCGGCCGGCTGCCCTGGTACTTCCATCCCCGGCGAACCTACCGGCATGCCTGGGACGGCCAGCCCGGCGATGGCGGGCCGCTCCTTGAGCAGTCGCGCGATATCGGAAGCCGGCACATGGCCCTCGAGGGC
>JAICQR010000020.1 GCA_025937755.1 Gemmatimonadales bacterium
CGAAGGCAGCGCCGGATGTGGTTCCCATCAGCGCTCTTGAGCCCGACGGCCGGCTGCCACTGGAAGCCGGGTTCTCGCGCTACCGCGCGTTGGTGAGCAATGAAGCCTCCGTTGCGGAGACCCCGGCCGAGGCTCGCGTCGTTGACATCACCAGCCTCTGTTATCGCGGCCGTTCTGCGCGGGCGCGGGCTGCCGAGGTCGGTGCCGAGCTGACGCGTCACTTCGAAGGCTCACTCGCGCTCGAGTCCGTCGAGCCACTCCTGCAGGAGTTGCTCGACCTGGTGCCACTGGCGCTGGAAGCGGCCGATTAGCACCCTCGCGCAGGGCCGACGCTGGTGGCCCGCCTTCGCCGGGCTGGCGGTATCGGGGCTGTTGCTCTGGTGGGCCCTGCGCGACGTCGAGTGGGCAGCGGTGGGTGAAACGCTGGCCAGTGCTTCTCTGCTGCCAATCGTCCTAGGCGTCGTGCTCGCCACCGTCACCTTTCTGGTCCGGCTCGAGCGGTGGCGGGTGCTCCTGCGTGCCTCCGACGGCCAGGCATTTCCGCGCGCGCCGCTCTGGCACGCGGTCGCCATCGGGTTCATGGGCAACAACGTGCTGCCCTTCCGCATGGGCGAACTCATGCGCTGTTATGCGGCGACCCGGCTGACCGGAGCGCGTTTTACAGCAGCGCTCTCGTCCGTGGCCGTGGAGCGCGTCTTTGACGGCCTGACCGTCGTGGCGCTGCTGGTGGTCGGGCTCTTCACGGCGGGCCTTCCACCCAATGTCGAAGTGGCGGGGGTGGCGGTGAGCCGGATCGCGACGCTGTCCGGGCTGATCATGTCTGCCGCACTCGTCGCCGGGCTGCTCGTGGTCAGCTTCCCCCTCCTCGCCGAGAGACTGGTGCGCCGGCTGGTGCCATCCGATGGCCTGGCAGACCGCATCGTGGGATTGGTCGAAGGAATCCGCCATGGCCTGGGCGTGCTGCGTTCGCCCAGCCGGGCATTGCAGGTGGTGGCGTGGTCACTGGTGCTGTGGCTGGTCAACGCCGCGGCGTTCTGGGTGATGTTCGCCGCGTTCGATATTCCGGTGAACTTCGGTGGAGCACTGGTGCTGCAGGGGGTTGTGGTATTCGGGATCGCGGTTCCTTCAACGCCCGGGTATGTGGGGGTGTTTGAAGCCGCCATCAAGGCAGTGCTGCTGGTCTTTGGCGTTGATGGCGACCGGGCGATCGCGTATGCGGTCACCTATCACGTCACCACGTTCCTGCCGATCGTGGCGCTGGGTGCATGGTCACTGCTGCGGACCTCGCTCCACCTGGGTGAGTTGCGCGAGGCACCGCCAGCGTGACCGGCCGGGTCGAGGTCAAGGCGCCATGCAAGGTCAACCTGCTCCTTCGGGTGCTGGCGCGCGAAGATTCGGGATTCCATCAGCTGGAAACCCTCTTCGCGCTCACCACACTGCACGACAGGCTGGTCGCCACCCGCCGGGATGCGCCAGGCGTATCGATCGAAGTCCTGGGCGCCGTAGTCGGGCCTCCCGAGAACAACCTCGCGTTGCGCGCCGCCGAGCTGGTGCTGGCCGCCACCGGTCATCCCTTCGGCATTCATCTCGAACTGACCAAGTCGGTGCCCGCCGGCGCCGGGCTGGGTGGTGGCTCCAGCGATGCCGCCTCGGCGCTGCAGGCCACCAATCAGCTCGCCAACAACGCCGTTCCCCAGCATGAACTGCTGCAGCTGGCCGCGCGCCTCGGATCCGATGTGCCGTTCTTTCTCACGGGAGCGCCGCTGGCGCTGGCGTGGGGCCGCGGCGACCGGCTCCTGCGATTGCCAGCGCTTCCGCCGGCGCCAGGACTCCTGCTCCACCCGTCGTTGCCGGTGGCCACGGCCGAAGCGTACGGCTGGCTCGTCGCCGCGCGAGAGCACGCGCCCCGGCGTGGGGCGCTGGCCCTGGACCTGCAGGCGCTGGCGTCTTGGGGCGACGTCGCCCGCATGTCCGGCAACGACTTCGAGTCAGTGGTGTTCGGCCAGAGGCCGGACCTTCGCCAGGCCTTCGAAGCGCTGGCGGGGACCCATCCGATGCTGTGCCGCCTGTCCGGCACCGGCGCATCGCTGGTCGCGGTGTATCGCACGCCCGGTGAGCGGGACGATGCGGCGATGATGTTGGGGGCGAAGCACGGAAAGATCAGCAGCGTGCAGGTGGGAACCGGTGCGTAGCGTGTAGATTTCCGAAGCTGGCCCTTCGTCCAACGGCAGGACATCGGACTTTGGATCCGAGAATGGTGGTTCGAATCCACCAGGGCCAATAAACGAACGGGCCACCCGATGTCGGGCGGCCCGTTCTGCTTTGCCGGTTTACCGGTGTGGGTTCACTGCGCGGCGGCGATCGCCTCTACCGTCAGGACGATGTCGTTGAAGTCCTCATCGGCGCCGTCCTCGAAACTGACGGTCCAGGTCGGATAGGTGCCGGTTGCGCGGAGCGCCGGATCGCCGTCGATGATTCGCGAGTCGATCGTGAAATCAATGGCGCTGGGATCGGCGAACGGCCCGGGAAAGTTCCATTCGGTGCCGACCGTTGCGTAGCAGGCGTTGGCGGTCAGCACCTGGGCGACCGAAGCCGGCGCCGTGATGCGAACCGCGTTGTTCACCGCGTCGCAGCTGATGCTGGTCAGCGTGATGCGGATCGCGTCGCCTGCCTCCAACGGGAGATCGCAGGGCTCGCCGCCACATTCCAGCGGTGTCTCCACCTCAGTCCCGGGTTCGGTGCCGCAACCCACCAGCGAAGCCGCGAAAAGGACCAGAATTCCGACGCCCAACCGACGAGTGAACATAAAGAGCGAGCTCCTTGTGCGCGCGTGTAAGATATTGAAATGCAATCGCTTAGAGCTGGTTGCAGACCAGCCGGTCACGACCGTGCCCTCGCCATTGCTGCCGTGGCCTGCAAGAAGGATACACGTGCGCTCCGCTGCGCCGCCGTGATACGTGACACAATGCGACGTCCCGCCCATCCAGCCATCTGACAGCCTCGGAGCTAACTCGCGTAACGGCAGCGCGTTGACCGAACGTGATAGAGGTGGTTATTTTTGATGGCTATATCATGAGCGATCTCTCGATGTCCCGCAGCCAGATGCTCCTCATGAGTGGAACGGCCAACCGTCCACTCGCGGAGGAGGTTGCCCGATCGCTCGGGCAGCCGCTCTGTGCGGTCACCATCCGGCGGTTTGCTGACGGCGAGATCTTCGTCAAGATCGACGAGAATGTGCGGGGCCGGGATGTGTACATCATCCAGCCCACCAATCCGCCGGCCGAAAACATGATGGAACTGCTGCTGCTGATGGACGCGGCGCGGCGGGCCAGCGCCGCGCGGGTCACCGCGGTCATTCCGTATTTTGGCTATGCCCGCCAGGACCGGAAGGACCAGCCTCGGGTCGCCATCAGTGCCAAGCTCATGGCCAACATGGTCTCGATGGCCGGGGCGGACCGGGTGCTCGCCATCGATTTTCATCAGCACCAGCTGCAGGGTTTCTTCGACCTGCCGGTGGACCATCTGTATGCGGCCCCGGTGCTGGTCAACCATTACCGCCAGAAGTCGCTCCGCGACCTGGTCATCGTGGCGCCCGACGTGGGCTCGGCCAAGATGGCCCGCGGATTCGCCAAGCGGCTCAATGCGTCGCTCGCGATCATTGACAAGCGGCGGCCGTCCGCCAACGTGGCCGAAGTGCTCAACGTGGTGGGTGAGGTGGGGGGCCGGGATTGCATCATTCCCGACGACATGATCGACACGGCCGGCACCATGTCCGAAGCGGTGCGGGCACTCAAGCGGCTTGGTGCCGAGGACGTGTACTGCTGCGCCACCCACGCGCTGCTGTCGGGGCCGGCGGTGGAGCGCCTGGCCAGTTCGCCAGTGAAGGAAGTTGCCGTAACCAACACGATCGCCATCCCGGAGGAGCGCCGCTTCGAGCAGTTGCGGGTGCTCTCGGTGGGCTCGCTGCTCTCCAAGGCGATCGGCTACACCCATAGCGACCAGTCGGTCAGTTCATTGTTCGATTGAGGCTCGCCCAACGCAGAGGATCCAGACGATGGCCAATCAGCTGAAGCTCGCGGCCCAGAGCCGCACCACCAGCGGCAAGGGCGCGGCGCGCTCTCTCCGCCAGCAGGGCATGGTCCCCGCTGTCATCTACGGCCATGGCCGGGAGCCCGAGTCGCTGACACTCGAGGCGGCCGCGCTGGGCAAGGTGCTGCAGACCGCCACCGCCGCTTCGGTGCTCGAAGTGACGGTGGGCTCCGCTGCGCCAATTCAGGCGCTGATTCGCGAAGTCCAGCGCAATCCGGTGCGGGCCAGCGAGATCGTGCACCTCGACCTGTACGAGATCCATGCCGACGAGACCATCACGGTCAGCGTGCCGGTCCATCTCGTGGGCATCGCGGACGGGGTTCGCAACTTCGGCGGCGTACTCGACCACGTGCTCCGCGAAGTCGAAATCGAGTGCCTGCCCCGCGACCTGCCCGAGCACATCGAGCTGGATGTTACCGCGCTGGGCATTGGCGATTCACTCCACGTTCGGGACATTGTCGTGGCTGGCGCCGAAGTGCTGCAGGATGGTGACCTCACCGTGGCCACGGTGGTCGCGCCCCGGGCTGAGGAAGCGGCCGCGCCGGTGGTCGAGGCCGTCTCGTCCGACGAGCCGGAGCTCATCCGCAAGGCCAAGGGGGATGAAGAGGAAACCGGGGAAGAGGCCTGAGCCCTGCTCGCGATCGTCGGCCTGGGCAACCCGGGCCCGGAGTACAGCGGCACCCGGCATAACGCCGGGTTCCTGCTGGTGGATCACCTTGCGGTGCGCTGGCGGGCAGGCCCATTCACGCGCGCGAGCCGGGCGCGTGAAACCCGCGCCAGCATTTCCGGCCGGGCAGCCCGCCTGATCAAACCCCAGACGTACATGAATCGCAGCGGCACCGCGCTTGCCCCGCTGACTGCCGACGCCGGGTTCGACCCCAGCTCGGACCTGCTGGTGCTGGTGGACGACGTCGCACTGCCACTTGGGCGTTTCCGCCTTCGGGGCGCCGGATCCAGCGGGGGCCATAACGGCCTCAAGAGTGTCGAGGCGACGTTGCGTCGCCAGGACTACGCCCGGTTGCGAATCGGGGTGGGTCCGGCTCCGGCCGGACTGGTTGATCTCGCTGACTTTGTGCTCGACGAGTTCACGAGCGACGAGCGTGAGACGCTCGCTGGATTGCTCGATCCCATGTCCGACGCCGTCGAGTGCTGGGCGGCCGAGGGCATTGAAGCGGCGATGAGCCGCCACAACCGTTGACGGAGGAGTCGTGACCGCTCTAGCCGCCTATGCCGCCGTTGCCGGCGCTGCGGGCCTCGTGATGGCGCTCGCCATCTACTTCTCGCTCAAGCGCCATTCGGCCGGTACCGCCGAGATGCAGGACCTGGCCGGGCTGATCGAGACTGGCGCCATGGCGTTCCTGCGCCGCGAGTATCTGGTCCTTGCACCGTTCCTGCTGGTGGTTGCGGGGCTTCTGGCCTGGACGGTCGGCAGCGCAACCGCCCTGGCATACATCCTGGGCGGCCTCTGCTCCGTCGCAGCCGGGCTGTTCGGCATGAAGGCCGCCACCAAGGCCAACGTCCGCACCTCGGAAGCGGCGCGCAGCAGCGGCCAGGCCCGTGCGCTGGGCATCGCGTTCAGTGGTGGTGCCGTCATGGGCCTCGCGGTGGCATCCCTGGGCCTGCTGGGCATCGGTGTGGTCACCAGCTACATCCTCAACTGGGCCGATCCAGGTTCCATCACGGCCGAAGGCTTCAAGCGCTACAGCGAAATCATCAGCGGCTTCGCCATGGGCGCGTCGTCCATTGCGCTCTTCGCGCGGGTGGGCGGCGGCATCTATACCAAGGCGGCCGATGTCGGTGCCGACCTGGTGGGCAAGGTCGAAGCCGGCATTCCCGAGGACGATCCCCGCAACCCGGCCACCATCGCCGACAACGTGGGCGACAATGTCGGCGACGTCGCCGGCATGGGCGCCGACATCTTCGAGAGCTATGTGGGCGCGGTGATCGCCACCGTGGCGCTGGCGGCCACCAGCCCGGCGCTGGGACTCGAGTTCCGGCTCAACGCGATTGCACTGCCGATCTCGATGACGGTGGTCGGCCTGGTGGCCTCGCTCGTCGGCATCGCAGCAATGAAAATCCTGGAGCGTGGCTCGCCGGCGAGCGCACTGAGGCTGACGACGTTCATCGCGGCGGTGCTGTTCCTGATCGGCGCCTGGTTCGTGGTGGCCGCGCTCCCGCTCGGCATGGCTGGCCGCCCAACGATGGGGCCCTTCTGGGCCGTGCTGGCCGGCACGGTGGCGGGCGTGGCGATCGGGCTGGTCACCGAGTACTACACCGCTGGCAAGCCGGTCCGCGGCATCGCACAGGCCTCGCTCACGGGGCCCGCGACCAATATCATCGCCGGCCTTGCGGTCGGCATGATGAGCACGCTGATCCCGCTCCTGCTGATCTGCGCCGCCATCTGGGTGTCGTACTCGCAGGCCGGACTCTACGGCATCGCGATTTCCGCCGTCGGCATGCTGGCGACCGTCGGTGTCACCATGTCGGTTGACGCGTACGGCCCCATCGCGGACAACGCCGGCGGCATCAGCGAGATGAGCAAGCTGGGCCCCGAGGTTCGCAAGATCACCGACGGCCTCGACGCCCTCGGCAACACCACCGCCGCCATCGGCAAGGGCTTCGCCATTGGTTCGGCGGCGCTGACCGCGCTGGCGCTGTTCAGCGCCTACGCCACCGCCGTCACCCCGGCCGATCAGGTGCTCTCGCTCGACCTGGTGGATCCGATCGTCGTGATCGGCCTCTTCATCGGTGGCACCCTGCCCTTCGTGATCGGGGCACTCACGATGACGTCGGTCGGACGCGCCGCGGCCGGCATGGTCGAGGAAGTCCGGCGCCAGTTCCGTGAAATCCCGGGCCTCATGGAAGGCACCGCCAAGCCCGACAGTGCCCGGTGCGTCGACATCTCCACCCGGGCCGCGCTGCGCGAGATGATCATCCCGGGCCTGCTGGCGGTTGCCGCGCCGGTGATCGTGGGCTACTTCCTCGGCATCAAGGCGCTCGGCGGCCTCCTCGCCGGCGCGACCTTGTCCGGCGTGCTGCTCGCGCTGTTCATGGCCAATGCCGGCGGTGCCTGGGACAACGCCAAGAAGTACATCGAGGGCGGCGCCCACGGCGGCAAGGGTTCCGATCCGCACAAGGCGGCGGTGGTGGGCGACACCGTGGGTGATCCGTTCAAGGATACCAGCGGCCCCGCCATGAACATCCTCATCAAGCTGATGAGCGTGGTGTCGCTGGTGCTGGCGCCGTGGTTTGCCAGCATGGATGGGTAGTCGAGAGTCGAGAGTCGAGAGTCGAGAGTCGAGAGTCGGTAGGCGAGAGCGGAGTATGCTGTGTCCCTAGATGCTCCGCAACAGGCCGGTGAACATGCGGCCGATTTCGCTGATGTCTCCGTACAGGGCATGCCAGTCGCCTTCGGCGATGCAGCGCAGACTTTTGGCATGAAGCAGCAGCGATTCGACTTCGTGCGCAGATCCGCGGGCAATCCGAGTGTACTGGCGCGTCTCGCCAGGAGTGCCGCGGCCGCAACCCTCGGCCAGGTTCGCACCGATGGATTCCGCTGCACGACGGATCTGGTCGGCCATCCCGAACCGACGCTGTTGTACGAGCGCCAGGGCGAGTCGGTCGATCCGGGTTGCGAAGGCGATAGACCGCTGCCAGACCTGGAGTTGCTTGAAGTCTCCCATGGCGATGGAAGTTGGGAGCGCGGCACCAGACGATGTAACCCGACTATCGCGGACTGCATCCATTGAACGCGTAGCAGTCAACTCGTAATCCTCGACTCTCGACTCTCGACTCTCGACTCTTGACTATCAACTCTTGACTACCGACTCCACACCCCCGTGCTACGCTTAGGCATCGTCGGCTTGCCCAACGTCGGCAAGTCGACACTCTTCAATGCACTGACGTCGGCCGGCGCGCTGGTGGCGAATTATCCCTTCGCCACCATCGAGCCCAATACTGGCGTGGTGACGGTGCCCGACGTCCGGCTCGACGCACTGGCGCAGATCGTTCAGCCCGAGCGTACCGTGCCCGCCGCCGTGGAGTTCGTCGACATCGCCGGGCTGGTGAAGGGTGCAAGCGAAGGCGAGGGGCTGGGCAACCAGTTCCTCGCCAATATTCGCGAGGTGGATGCAATCGTCCACGTGGTGCGCTGCTTCGAGGACGACGACATCCAGCACGTGATGGGGAGCGTCGACCCGGTGCGCGACCGGGAGATCATCAACATCGAGCTGGGCCTCGCCGACCTGGCCAGCGTCGAGAAGCGCCTGGATCGGGTCACCCGCACCGCCAAAAGCGGCGACCCGGTCGCCCGGGCCGAGCTCCGCTTGCTCGAACCCACCCGCCAGGCGCTCGCCAACGGTCAGGCCGCGCGCAGTGTCCCGGTGGCGGCGGAAGATGCCGCGCTGTTCCGCAGCTTCAATCTTCTCACCTCCAAGCCCGTCCTGTACGCCGCCAACGTCCGCGAGGACGAGATCGCGGCCGGCAATGCGCACGTGACTGCCCTGGCCGCTACCGTCGCGTCCGAAGGCGAGGAGGCCGAGATCATCACCTTCTCGGCGCAAGTGGAGATGGAGCTGGCCGAGCTTCCGCCGGAAGACCGCGCCGAATTCCTTCGCGCACTGGGTCTGGAGGAAAGCGGGCTCGATCGGCTGGCACGCGCGGCCTATCACCTGCTGGGGTTGCAGAGTTATTTCACGGCCGGCGAGAAGGAAGTGCGAGCGTGGACCATTCATCGGGGCGACAAGGCACCGGCCGCGGCTGCGGTGATCCACACTGATTTCGAGAAGGGTTTCATCCGCGCCGAGACGGTGTCGTTTGATGACTTCGTCAGGACGTCGGGCTGGAAAGGCGCCCGGGAACAGGGCATCGCCCGCGCCGAGGGGCGGGAGTACGTTGTACAGGACGGGGACGTGATGCTGTTCCGCTTCAACGTCTGAATCCTCGCCCCCGCGGGGCGTGCGGGAGAGGATGGCTGGGGCGTCACCCGATGGATTGGAGGGGAATGCCCCTCTTCCCTCATGCCGGGGATGCCCCATGGCTCGTTGCCTTCCGCTACATCTTTCGCTGGCGCTGTTCCTGCCGCTTACCGTCCCGTGCGTACTCACGGCCCAGAATCGGGCCGCTTCCGAAGAATCCACAGCGGCTTCCCCCGTCGAGTTCTCCGCCCGCATCAGTTGCGCCGATGCGGCGCAAGTCATCGACGACCAGGCGGCCGGCCGTTCGATCGACAGCCCGGTCTTTCACTTCGAGTCCCGCAGTCACGCTGATGAGGCGCTGAGGGAACTGACCAACCTGGCGCTGGGGTCTCCCCAGTGTGCAGCGGCCTACGGCGTACGCGCCCTGCTCAAGTGGCGGCTGATGGCCACCAACTACGTGCCGAAGGATGCGCCGGGCCAGCGCACGGGAATGCGCTGGAACGAGGATGCCATCTATGACCTGGTCCTCGGAGCCGGCAAGGGCGATCGCTACGCCGGCACGCTGGGTGTCGTAGCCACCCAGCTCCTGCTGCCCCGGCAGCCGACACTTCCATGGATGGTGCGGCTGGTTGGACCCGACTTGTTGCGCTCGCTGGCAGTTCCGTCGAGCGTGGCGGACACCGTCCGCCACTTCCAGCGCGGGCACCTGGCCGCCTGGTTGTGGGAACCGTTGGTCGCGGACTCGGCGTTTCACTCCTATATCGCGGCGGGCGGCGACTCGATCAGGGGCAACTTCGAGATCGCACGCATCCAGATGGCGCTGGGTGTCGAGGGAGCCGAGCAAGGGTATTACGCCGCAGCTACGCAGCCAGACTCCGCCATCCTCGAAGCGCTCGGCCACGACCTCGCCTTCGTGGCCGACTCGGCTGAACTGGACAGCTTCGCCCAGCTGCAACCAGCCGAGCGCGCCACGTGGTTGAGGTCATTCTGGGAAGGTCGTGATCTCGACGCACTGCAGGACCGCGGAACCCGGCTGGCTGATCACTACGAACGAATCGGCTACGCCAGGCAGAACTACCGCCTGCTGACGTATCCTCGTCGCTATGAACTGAACGAGCTGTGGCAGAATCCCCATGCCGAGTACGATGACCGGGGCCTGATGTATATCCGGCATGGCATGCCGGACGATACCGCGGCAGCGTTGCGGGCCGGCGCCTGCCCCAATGTCTCGTGGCTGTACCGGCGGGCGGACGGCAACCTCATTTTCCACTTCGTGGCACGGGAGAACCCCGACGATTGGCGGCTGGTCGAGACGCTTGCCAACGCGGGCGGCGAGCGGGGCGCCTCCACCCGGGTAAGTCAGGCAGGACCGGCCAAGCGGTGCGCGCCGATCGACGGGCTGGCCGAGTCCCGCGCGGAACTGGATCCGATGTACCGCCGGCTGGCGGTGTCCGACAACCATCGCAACTGGCAGCGCGAACTGGATTTCACGACCCGTAGCCGGGAGGTCGGCACCACCACCGATTCGGACCAGCTGCAGTTCGGCGATGTGCTGGGGGTCGCGTGGCGTGCATATGGTCTCCTGGGAGAAGGTCCGGGACGGGGCAGGATCCTGGTGCTCTCCTCCGTCGCCGCCGAGGACCTGGTGCCGATATCGCAGCAGCCGCTGGGTTACGGATTCCGGATGCGGCTGGTGGCCCGCTCGGGTCCGCAGGCCATCGAGGTCGATACCGTGCGGCGCCTGGCAGTGCGCGAGGCGCCGCAGCCGGGCCAGATGCTCACGTTCGCCACCGAGTTGCCGGTGGCTGCTGGCGACTGGTGGGTGGGTGTGGTGGTGCGCCAGCCGGCCGACTCGTCCGGCCAGTTCGGGCGGGATCAGGACGTCGCGGTGCCTGCGGCAGGTGGCGCACTGGCGCTGAGCGACATCGTGCTGGGCACCGCGGTGGGCGGTCGCGCATGGGAGGCACCTGATGGTCCGTTTCCCCTGAGCGCCACCGGCTCGTACGCCAAGGGTGAGCCCCTGCCAGTGTACTACGAAGTTGCGGGCGCCGTCACGGGCAGCGAGCTGACGACCGACATCGCGTTCGCGCTCGACGATGACAATGGAGAGCGGACCACCATCAACTTCAGCGAACAGGCCACCGGCGCAGTGCAGCGCTTCCGCCGGGAGCTCGACACTCGCCGCCTCGACGAGGGCCGTTACACGCTCTCAGTGACGGTTCGGACCGCCGATGGCAGCAGCCAGACCCGCAGGACACAGGTGTTCATCAGGGAGGAGTAGCCCTACCGCCGCCTCGGCTCTGCCAGATGGGTGGACACCGTCAGCGTGCTGGCATGCAGGTTGATGCCCTGCCCCACCCGAAAGCCGAACGCCCCGTCCACCGGGACCTCGTTGCGCGCCACGGTGGCGACCAGCGAGTCGTTCACCCGGAAGCGCACACTGTCGGGGTCAGCGTCCACCCGCAGCAGGTTGCGGACTGGTTCATCGCTGGCACCCGGTGAGATGGCGTCATGGTGCTGCCAGGGCGCGTAGACCGTCTCGCCGCTTGCATCAGTCCGTATCACTGCCGCGGAGCCGTCCCGCCGCAGGACGAATCCCACGAAGTCCGGAAGGCCATCCTCCACCGCCGTTCCTCCCAGAAAGAGCCCATACCCAGCGTCGCTGGTCCCGGGGAAGAGGAACATCTCCGCCTCGACGCTGAACCGCCCAGCGGCAGTATGCCGAGGATCGTAGACCACACCACCCGGACCCATCGTAAGGTGCCAGCCCGGCGCCATGGTCCGGAACTGGACGGCGGCGTCAGCGGGGCCGCTGTCCAGCGCCACACGCCACCCGGCAGGCGGGCCCTGGGCAATCAGCAGGGCTGGAGCGGCCGCAAGCGCGGCTGTCAGAAACAGGAACCTGGAGGGCATGGGCTGATTCCGTAAAAGGGGGTTTGCGGGGCCGACGTCCGAGATTACAGCCCGTACCACGTCCCCGGAAGGCCGCCCTCGGGTGGTGCCTCCTACCGTCACGGCGGCGGACGGCCTATATTTCCCGGCTCACAATCATCCTCCCCGGTGCCCGCACCAGGCCCGAGGCGACCAGTCCGAAGGAAGGTGACATGACCCACCAGTACGAGGTGGTCTATATCTTCGACAGCACGCTCGAGGAATCGACCATCAACGAGAAGCTCGAGAAGTTCCACGCGCTGATCCGCAAGGACGGCGTCGATGCCCCGACAGTAGACCACTGGGGCAAGCGCACGCTGGCCTATCCCATCCAGAAGAAGGAAACCGGCTCCTACGCCGTCGCCCGGTTTGACGCCGAGCCGTCGGCGCTGCCCGAGTTCGAGCGCGCCATCAAGCTGGATGACGGGGTACTCCGTCACCTGGTGGTGGTGCATGAGGGCGCCCAGGCCGTGCCGGTCGCGACCGGCAAGTCGGACGAGGAGGATGACGAATGAAGCGCCCACAGAAAACCTGTGCCATCTGCGAGTCGGGTGTGCGCATCGTCGATTTCAAGGATGAGCGGACGCTGCAGCGGTTCCTGACCGAGCGCGGCAAGATCCTGCCCAGCCGGTTGTCGGGCGCGTGCGCGCGGCATCAGCGACAGATCTCCACCGCCATCAAGCGGGCGCGTCAGGTGGCGCTGTTGCCCTACGTGAAGGGACACGTCGGCTGACGGTCCCCGGCGGAGCTGCGCCTCCGCCCGCGCGCGGGTGGGGCCTGCTCCTCCTGCTCGCCGGATTTGTGGTAGTAGCGTCCCCGGTGTTCGTGTTTACACCGCTCACGCTGCTCCTCCTCGCGGCGCGTCCACGGGGACTGCGGCACTGGCTCTGGCTGGGCGTGAGCCTGGTGCTGGCCATACTCTGGAGCCTTTCAATGGCCGGACCATCGGCCGGGTTCGCTGCCGCGGTAGCGGTGCTGTCAGGCGGGCTGTACGTGGCGCTGGCGGAGTGGAAGCCTGGAAGCCCTGCGGGTCGGGCGGTGCTGGCCGCATCTGCCGCCTTCCTGCTGGCGCTACTCGGGTCCACCCTGCTGGGCCAGCCGTGGCCGGCCGTGGAGGCCGAGTTCGCCCGCACCGTCGGCCGGTCGTTCGAGGCGCAGGCGGCGGCGTTTGCCGCGCGGGGTTTCAGCCCCGAACTGGTGCAGCAGCTCCGCGCACTGGGCGACAGCTCGGTCACCATCGCGCACTACTTGGCGGCGGTCATTGTGCTCCAGGCGATCGGCGGGCTCGTGATTGCATGGCGCTGGCATGAGCGGGTGGCGTTCCACTCGATCCCGCCGCTGGCGGCAAGGTTTCGGGCGTTCCGTTTCAGCGACCACGCGGTGTGGCTGCTGATCCTTGGCCTGGCGCTGGTGCTGGGACGGGCCCAGGCTGGAGTCGCGGGGCTGGCGCTCTATCGCTGGGGCGCCAACCTGCTGGCAGTGGTGGTGGTGCTCTATGTGGCGCGGGGCCTGGCCGTGTACGTCACGGCAGCCAGCCGGTCGCCCCGTCACGTGACGTTGATCCTGGCCATCGTGGCCATTCTGGTCTGGCCCATCGCGGGTTCGGGACTGGCGCTGCTCGGCATCGCCGACAGCTGGATAGATTTCAGACGGCGCCTCGGCGGTGCCGCAACCGGAGGGGTTCGATGATCGAAGTAATTCTGCGCGACGACGTCACGTCGCTGGGCAAGGCTGGCGAGCTCGTGCGGGTGCGGCCGGGTTACGCCCGCAACTATCTGCTGCCGCAGGGCCTCGCGTACGAGGCCACCGCGGGCAACCGCAAGCGCATCGAAGCCGAGACCCGGGCCCGGTCGGCTCGTCTCGCCACCGAGAAGTCCGGCGCAGAGGAATTTGCCGCCCGGCTGCGTGACACGCCGCTGACCCTGACCGGCCAGGCTGGTGAGGAAGGCAAGCTGTTCGGATCGGTGACGGCGTCCGACATCGCCGAGGCGCTCAAGGCCAGCGGCATCGAGATTGATCGGCGCAAGATCGAACTGGCGCATCCGATCAAGAACCTGGGTGAGCACGTCGTGGCGGTACGTATCCATCCCGAGGTGCCAGCCGAAGTGCGAGTGACGGTCGTTCCGGCGGAGTAAGCTGATGACCGTCGGCATCTCGTATGTGGACGGTCCCCGCCTCGCTCGATCGCTGAACGCCGCGTCCGACTGGGTTGCCGCCGGACGCGAGGAGATCAATCGCATCAATGTGTTTCCGGTGCCCGATGGCGACACCGGAACCAACTTCAGCCTGACGCTCCGTGCCGTCGCCGACGCCCTCCAGGCGCTCGGCGACGCTTCACTTCCGGACACCGCCCGCACCGCAGCCCGGGCCGCGGTGCTCGGCGCCCGAGGCAACTCCGGGATGATGCTGGCGCATTTCCTCCTGGGATTCGCCGACGCACTGAGCCAACTCGACAAGGCGTCACCCGCCGACATCGCCCGCGCGCTCCGGCGGGGCGCTGACCAGCTCGAGACCTCACTCGACGATCCACGCGAAGGTACGATCCTCACCGTGGCCCGGGAATCGGCTGCCGCCGCGGAGCGCGCGGCCCGGGCCACCGAGGACATCTCCGACTTCATGCGCATGCTGCTGGCGGAGGGGGAGGTCGCCCTTGCCCGCACCCCGGAACTGATGGCGGTGCTGAAGGAGGCCGGGGTGGTGGATGCCGGCGGCAAGGGATTCGTCCGCATGGTCGAGGGCGTGGTGCGATACATCGAGGGCGATCCCATCCTGCCCGCTGACATGACGCCGGTGGACGCCGATGCGCTCATGCCCGCGGCCCTGGCGGAGGTCGCCACGGACCGCGACTACCGGTACTGTACCGAGGTGCTGGTCCGGGGCGACTCGCTCCCGCCGGCCAACGACGTCCGTGCCGCAATGCATCGTTTCGGCGGTTCCATCGTGGCCATCTCCGCAGGGGATATCCTCAAGATCCATGTGCACACCGACACCCCCGAGGCCGTCTTTACCTATGCGGCGCGATGGGGGACCGTGACAACCACCAAGGCCGATGACATGCGCGCCCAGCATGCGCGGCTGGCTCATGACGAACGGCGCGCGGTCGCGGTGATCGCGGACAGCTCTGCCGACCTGAGTGATACGGTGCTCGACCGGCACCAGATCGCGCTCGTGCCGCTTCAGGTCATCTGGGGTGAAACAACCCTCCGCGACCGGGTGGACATCAAGCCGGAGGAGTTCTACCGGAAGCTGGCCGCAAGCGCTGAACTGCCCACCACATCACAGCCAGCGCCCGGCGAGTTTGTCCGGGCGTTCCGGAATGGCCGCCAGGAGGCCCATGAAGTGGTCGCGGTGCTCCTGTCAGCGGCACTCTCCGGGACATACCAGTCGGCGATGGCCGCGCTCAAGGCCAGTCAGCTCGACGGAGTGCACCTGGTGGATAGCCGCAGCGCCTCGCTCGGCGTCGGCATGCTGGCGCGTCGTGGCGCCGAACTGGCAGAGGCCGGCTGGAAGGGCGATGCCATCGCCACGGAACTGAACCGGCTGCGGAGCCAGTCGGGCATGTTTCTGACGGTGGACCGGTACGACAACCTGATCCGCTCCGGACGGGTCAGTCGTGGCAAGGCGTGGCTCGGCGGCATGCTGGATGTAAAGCCGATCCTTTCGCTGGACGATCAGGGGCGCGTGGTTCCGGTCGATCGGGTACGCGGGCAGGAACGGCTGGTGCCGAGGGTCCTGTCACTGCTCGAGAAGCGTCTGGTGCCCCGCCCTACCCGGGTACGATTCGGGCTGGCGCACGCCAACGCGCCGGAGCAGGCGGAACGAATGCGAACCGCGCTGCTGGCTGCATGGCAGCCGAGGGATGTGCTGGTGTCGGTAGCCACGGCCGTCCTTGGCACTCACGTAGGTGAGGGTGCCTGGGGGGTGTTCTATCAGGTCGAGGATGGCGCGCCCGAGGCGGGCGCGTGACGGCCCGGTCCCGGCTGCCCGAAGGCGTACGCCACGCACTCGACGCCATGGAGGACCTCAAGGCCAACGAGGTGGTGGTGCTTGACCTGCGCGGCCTCTATGATGCAACGGACTGGTTCGTGATTGCGTCGGGGACCTCCGACGCCCACGTTCGCGGCATCGCCGAGTCGGTGATCAACAAGCTGGGCCCGCGCGGGTACCGGCCCCACCATGTGGAAGGCCTGGGTGGCCGCTGGGTGCTGCTTGATTTCGTGGACTTCGTGGTCCACCTGTTTCATCCGGAAGCGCGCTCGTTCTACCAGCTGGAGCGCCTCTGGAGCGATGCCCCGGAGCTGCTGATCAGCCCGCCCTGAGAGGATGCCATGAATCCGCGCCGCACTGCAGCGCTTGCCGTTTTGACCTGCCTGTCCCTGGCCGCGCTCCGGCCGGCGCCACTTGACGCGCAGTACTTCGGCCAGAACAAGGTCCAGTACGAGAAGTTCGGCTTCAAGGTCATCGAAACCGAGCACTTCGATGTGTACTTCTACGAGCGCGAGCGAGAGGCCGCGTTCGATATCGCGCGCATGGCGGAGCGATCGTATGCCCGGCTGTCGCAGGTGCTCAACCACCGGTTTCGCGAGCGCAAGCCGATCATCGTCTACGCCTCGCACTCCGACTTCCAGCAGACCAACGCCACCGCCGGCGAAGTCGGTGAGGGCACCGGCGGATTCACCGACTTTCTCAAGCACCGCAACATCTTTCCGCTGACCGGCTCCTACGCCGAGAACGAGCACGTGCTCGCGCACGAGATGGTGCACCAGTTCCAGTATGACGTATGGTCCGGCGGCAAGGCAGGCAGCGGCCTGGGAACCCTGATCGCGGTCAATCCCCCGCTCTGGTTCGTGGAAGGCATGGCGGAGTACCTCTCGCTCGGACCGATCGATGCGAACACCGCGATGTGGCTCCGGGATGCCGCGCTCGAGAACAAGCTTCCGACTATCGACCAGCTGGCCAACGACCCGCGGGTCTTCCCCTATCGCTTCGGCCATGCGCTGCTCGCGTATATCGGCGAGCGCTGGGGCGACGAGGCAGTGGGCGCCATCCTCACCAGCTCGCGTGTGGCCGGTCTCGGGCCCGCCATCGAGCGCACCATAGGCCTGAGCACCAGGCAGCTCTCGGACCAGTGGCGCGACGCGGTGCTCCGGAAGTACCTGCCCGAGATCGGCAACCGTCCCAAGGCCTCCGCCATCGCGGACCCGCTCCTGACCGAGGAGCGGTCCGACGGCACGCTCCACCTGGCGCCGGCGTTCTCGCCCGATGGCTCACGGGTGGCGTACTTCAGCGAGGCTGACTTCTACTTCGTCGACGTGTACCTGGCCGACGGCCGGACCGGCAAGCGGCTGGGACGGCTGTTCAAGAGCACCTTCGACAGCAACTACGAGACCTTCCGATTCATCAACTCGGCAGTCGCGTTCTCGCCCGATGGCCGCTTCGTCGCGCTCACGGCGAAGCGCGGACCCCGCGACGAAATCCTCATCATCGATGTGGAGCGTAACAGGCGGGTCGGACGGCTGAAGGTGGATGTCGAGGCCGCGACGACCCCGTCATGGAGTCCGGACGGTCAGCGGCTGGTGTTCACCGGCTACACCGGCGGCATCTCCGACTTGTTTGTGATCAACCGCGACGGGAGCAACCTCCAGCGGCTCACCAACGACAAGTATGCCGAGTTCCATCCGGTGTGGTCGCCCGATGGCAGCACCATCGCCTTCTCCACCGATCGTGGCCCCGGCACCGACTTCGCGACGCTGGCCATCGGCAACTGGCGGATCGCTACCTATGATGTGGCCAGCCAGGCGATCCGGGTGCTGGATCACATGGACGCGGGCCGCAACACCAGCCCGCAGTGGGCACCCGATGGCAAGTCGCTTGCGTTCGTGTCCGATCGCGACGGCGTCAGCAACATCTACCTCTACGACTTCGGCGACTCCCAAGTCTACCAACTCACCGATTTCTACACCGGCGTTTCCGGCATCACGTCCCTGAGCCCTGTGCTGTCGTGGGCCAGCAAGGCGGACCGGCTCGCCTTCGTGTACTACGAGCGTGGCAAGTACGACGTCTACGCGCTCGACAACCCGCGGTCGCTCAAGCGCGATCCGTGGCAACCGATGCCGGCCATGATGGCAGCGGCAATGGCGAGCACCACGGCCGGCGCGCCGGTGGCAGCACCCGATACGACCGCGCCTGCTGCGCCCGCGGCGCCGGGCGTGGGCGCAGGCGGCTCGCTGTACCGCTCCCGTTCCGGTTTTCGCGCCGCCGGAGAACTCGAGCAGAATCGCGATACTACGCAGGTCACAGCGGGGCCGGTCTCGATTCAGGCGTTGCTCGACTCGGCCTCGCTCAATCTGCCTGACACCACCGAGTTCTCGGTGCGCCCATACGAGACCCACTTTTCTGTGGACTACGTGGCGCGCCCGTCCATCGGGTACACCCGCGACAATTTCGGCCGCGGCGTGTTTGGTGGCAGCGCGGTGCAACTCAGCGACATGCTGGGCAACAAGCAGATGGTCTTCGCCGGGTATGTAAACGGCAGCCTGGTGGAGTCGCAGATCCTGGCCGCCTACGTGGACCTCTCGCGCCGGTTCAACTGGGCCGCGGGGGTGCGGCAGGAGCCCTACTTCTATCTCCAGCCCAGCGAGATCGTCGCCGGCCAGCCATCGCCGGGTGAGAATACGTTCATCACCCACATCCGCCGCATCGTCCTGCGCCAGGCATTCGTGCAGGCGGCGTACCCGTTCAACCGCTTCCGGCGGGCCGAACTGTCATTGCGGTTGAACAACATCCAGGACGACGATCTCCAGATCCTCGAGCCCTACGATCCGAATACCGGCTTCCTGACGCGGGATCCCACGCTGTTCACAGTTGGCCGCCCCAGCGCCAACTATATCCAGCCAGCACTGGCGCTGGTGCACGACAACACCCTCTTTGGCTACACCGGCCCGTTCTACGGCCGACGGTGGCGCTTCGAGGTTTCGCAGAACATCGGCACGTGGCGGTACACTGAGGCGCTCGGTGATTACCGGCGGTACGACCGCATTGCCGGGCCGGTGGTGCTGGCCACGCGGGTGTTCTACTTCGGCAGGTCAGGCCGGGATGCCGATGAATTCCAGCTTTTTCTCGGCGTGACCGACCTGCTTCGCGGTCACACCTCCGGATCGTACCGCCGCAATGAGTGCCGTGACGGCGACGATCAGGGTACCGCCACCGGATGCATCGAGCTGGATCGTCTGGTGGGCACGTCACTGGCAAGTGCAAGCACCGAGCTTCGCTTTCCCATCATCACACCGCAAGTCATCAAGTCGCTGCCGATGGGATTCCCCATCATCGAGGGCGCGCTCTTCTACGACGTGGGGCTGGCGTGGGACGCCGACAGCGACCTGCGGTGGAGTCACGATGGCACCGAGACCAACTCGCTCGTTCGGGTGCCGCTGCATACGCTCGGTGCATCGGCCCGGATGAACCTGCTGGGCTTCGTGGTGCTGAGGCTGGACTGGTCGTTCCCGATCAACCGCCCGGGGTATGAGGGCGGGCTATGGACCCTGAGCCTGGGGCCGACGTTCTAATCCACAGATAACGCCGATGTAGATTGATGGCGCTGATGCCTGGTCGTGCAACCAACCATCAGCGTCATCTTTTTGGCATCTACTTCATCTGTGGACCCTACCGGCCTATTTTCCGGGCCGTGACCCGCCGCTTCCTCATTGCCGGTACGTGGCTCCTGCTGCTCGCAGGCTGCGGCGACGACGCCGTCCCTCCAGAGCATGCCCCTGCGGCCCTCGATCGTACGCCGCCCTCCCATCTGGTTCGGCTGGACCGGAGCGGGGGGGACGCACTCGTCTATGACCTCCCAGCGCTGTCGGTCGCGGACTGGGAGGCCAGAAATCGGCTCCCGGCCATCGCCACCGTCATCGGCAGCTCTACCACCCCCGCGCAGGTGGTCCTGCGGGATACCGAGGGCAACGTGGTGGCGCTGGGGCTCGAAAGCCGGCGCGGCCGTACCCTCGACGAAAACGTGGCCCTCGGCGCCATCGGCGCTGATGGGAGCCTGTACACCGTGGACACCGCAGGGCGCGCTTTCGAGGCCGGTCGGCGGACGCCCCAACGCTACGCCCACACCTTTGCCGGCGTGCCCGATTACTTGGGCGCCGGGGCGGAGGGTCGCCTCATTGGCGTTGATACCTCGGCACCGGCGCTGGAGGTGCTGCGTCCCTCGGATACGCTGCGCATAGTGCCGATCGCCTCGGGCCGGGTGGCGCTTACCAGTTGGGGCGACCTCGCGGCCGTCGCCACCGACACCGCGTTGCTCCTCTACCAGCCCTCCAGCGATGATCCTCCACAGTCGGTGGATGTCGGAGGTGCGATCGATGTAGAGTTCTCGCCCTCGGGGCATCGGGTGTACGTGCTGGCGCGGGAAGGCGAGCTGGTCACGGTTGACCGCTTCTCGCGCCGCGTGCGCGGACGCATCAACCTTCCGGGCGAAGGTGTGGCACTTCGCGCCGGCAATTTCGGTCGCTGGTTGCTGGTGGCCGCCGCTGGCGGCAACTCTGCCTGGGTCGTCGACCTGGATGCCGACTCCCTGGTGGGCGAACTGCCCACGATATGGGATGAACAGTTTCCCCTGCTTACGTCGCCCAATCTCGTGATCACCGCCGATGGCGACGATGTCGTGGCTCGTTCGCTCACCGGCGCCGGCTTCCCCGAGACCGGGCGGGTCACGGACGCTGCCGGCGATGCCTGGGTGAGTGTCGCCTGGGGCCCCGAGGACGCCCCATCCGGCTCGGCGGAAACAGCCGAAGCCGCAGCCGCGGACTCAGCCGGTACCCCGGCGGATTCTGCGGCCGGCGAACAGGTCTTTCTCCAGGTCAGCAGTTCGCAGAACCCCGAGTGGGCCCAGGCCCTCGCCGACAAGCTGGGCGCTGCCGGCCTCGACGCTTCCGTGCTTCAGCCGTCGGGCGAGAACACCGGCTATCGGGTGGTGCTGGGCCCCTTCGCGTCCCGCGAAGAGGCCGAAACCGCCGGCCGTTCGCTCGGCATGCCGTACTTCGTGATCGACGCGCCCACAGCGGCGCCCTGAGTCCTTTCCCGCGCCTCCCGGAAGCGCCCGCATGAAACTGTCGCGCATCGAACTCTCGGGCTTCAAGTCGTTCGCCGATTCGGTGACGCTCTCCTTCGAGGGCGGCGTTACTGCCATCGTCGGCCCCAACGGCTGCGGCAAGTCCAATGTCTCCGACGCCGTACGCTGGGTGCTGGGTGAGCAGTCGGCCCGCCTGCTGCGGGGCGGCAAGATGGAGGACGTGATCTTCCAGGGCGCCGCGGGCCGGCGGCCGGTCAATGTGACCGAGGTCTCGCTCTACCTCGACAACGAGGACGGCGAGCTGCCGATCGCCTACCAGGAGGTGGTGATCACCCGGCGTCTCTCGCGCTCGGGCCAGAGCGACTACCTCCTCAACGGCGACAACGTCCGCCTGCGCGACATCCAGGACCTGTTGCGCGGCACCGGACTGGGAAGCGACGCCGGGGTGGTCATCGAGTCCAAGATGATCGACCTGCTGCTGTCGGACCGGGCTGACGAGCGGAGGTCGCTGTTCGAGGAAGCCGCGGGCATTGGTCTCTACCGCGACCGGAAGCACAGCACCGAGCGCAGGCTGGACGAGACGGCGCAGGACCTCCAGCGGGTGGAGGACCTCATTGCCGAAGTGCAGTCACAGCTTCGGAGCCTGGCCCGGCAGAAGGGCAAGACCGAGCGCCACGCCCGCCTGACAGAAGAGAAGTTCGCGGTGCAGCTCACGCTGGCCCGGCGGCTGCTGGACCGGATGACCGAGGACGCCGCCGAGATGGAGCGTCGGCATGGGGAACTGGCCGCCTTGCTCCCGGGCGAACGCGAGGCGCTGCACCAGAAGGAACACGATCGCGCCCGCGCGGTTGAGGCGCGAGCCAGCCGGGAAGCGGGCCGCAGCGAGATCGTGGAGCGGCTGGCCGCGGCGCGAATCGAGCTGGGCCGGCTCGACGGCGAACTCAACCTCGCGCGCGAGCGGCTCGCCCACCTCACGGAACGTCAGACCCGTGCGTCCGAAGAGCGGACCCAGCAGGAGGCCCGTGCAGCCCACGCAGCCGAGGAGGAGCGAGCCGCACAGGCAGAGCGCGACCACTCGGGCGCCGAGCACAACCAGATCCAGGGTGAGCTGGACCTCCGCACTCGCGACGAGGAATCCAGCCGCGGCAAGCTGGCTGAAGCGCGGAACGCCGTGCGCGCCGCCGAGCAGGCGATGCAATCGCTGGTGCAGCAGCTCCACGCCCACGAGGGCGAGCGCGTGGCCCTCGATGGCGAGCTGGGCTCGCTCCGCGAGCGTCGCTCTCGTGCTGACGCGCTGCAGGCGTCACTTGCATCCGAGCTGATCATCGCCCAGCGCAAGCGCGATCACTTCGTCGAGCGTTCCGGGATCGATGCCTACGAGGCGCGCCGGGCTGGCTCGGACGTCGAGCGCCTGCGGCATCGCGTGGCGGCCGCTCGCGAAGCCGAGGCCGCCAGCCGAGCCACCCGCCGCAAGGCGGAGGAAGCCCTCACCCAGCTTGCCGCCCGCCGGCACGCCATCGAGGAACTCGAGCGTGATCGTGTGGGTCTCGCCCCGGCGGCCGCGAGACTGCTGGAGGAGCGGCAGCGCTTCGACGGCGGAGTACTTGGAGTACTGAGTGACTTCATCTCCACCAGCGCCGATGACGCCGAGCTGGCGGAGCGGCTGCTGGGCGAGTGGATGCACGCGGTGCTGGTGCGGGACGAGGCTTCGGTGGACGCGGTGCGCGCATGGCATGCGCATGCGCTTCCTGGAGCCCTGGTCCTGTTGCCGCAGGATCCTGGTCCGGCCCAATACGCCGATGCCGAGCTGGACGCCCGGCTTGAGGTGCAGGAGCCGGCGCGCGCGTGGGTGCGGGCCGCACTCGCGGGATCGCAAGCGCTGGATGCGGGCGGGCGGGTGCTCCGGCGCGCCAGCGGCGCCATCTTCCTCTCGGGCGCCGGTACGCCCAGCGGCCCCCTGCAGCGGCGCGCCGAACTGGCCCAGCTGACGGCCCGGCAGGAGCAGAGCGAGGCCGAGCTTCATTCGGCTGAGGAAGCGCTCACCGAGGCAACGGCTGGACTCGCCACGGCAGAGCGCGAACTGGCGGCCGCACTCGAGGCGCTCCAGCATGCCCGCGACGCGGAGCGGTCAGCCGTAGCGCAGCGCGAAGATGCCATCCGGGTGCTGGCCAACCTCACCCGCGAGTCGGGCGACGCCGAGCAGCAGCTGGCACGGGTCACCGAGCGTCAGACTGCGGCCGAAGCCCGGATGGCCGAGCTCGATGCTGCGCTGGCCGACGGCGCGCGCCTTCGGGCCGAACGCGAATCGGCGCTGACCAGCGCCGCGGAAGCGTTCGCCGGTCTCGAGTCGGCCCAGGAGACGACCCGCGACGCCCGGGTGCAGTCGCAGGTACGGGAAGCGCACGTCGCAGCTCGGCACCGTGCGGCAGCCGAGCGGGTCGAACGTGCCGAGCGCGCGCGGGTGGAGGCCACCGGCACGGCATCTCGGCTGGCGGAAGAACTCACCACCCTGGAGGCGGAGATCGCCCGACTGGGTGAGGAACGCGCTCGCATGGTGGAGGCCCGCAGCGCCGAACAGACGGTGCTTCGCGAGCTCGAGCAGGAAGCCACCCGGGCCGAGCGCGACCTGGCGGAGGCAAGTGCCGCGCTCACTCAGGCGGAGCAGACTGTCGAGTCGGCCCGCGGCGCTATCGAGGCGTGGAGTGAGGAGCACCACGGTCTCGAGTTGCGGCACAGCGAACTGAAGGCCGAGCGGCGACGGGTGACCGAGAGGGTCGAGGCGGAATGGAAGAAGCCGCTGGAGCAGTTGCTCGAGGGATTCACCCTGCTCGACCTCGATCTGCCGTCGCTGGAAGCGGAGAACGCCCGAATTGTCGAGGCCCTAGACTCGATCGGCCCGGTGAATCCGCTGGCCATGGAAGAGCACGCGGACGAACAGAAGCGGCTCGAGTTCCTGGTGACCCAGCGGGACGACCTGATCGCGGCCCGGCAGTCGCTGCTGCAGGCCATCCGGGAAATCGACGGAACCGCGCGGGAGTTGTTCCTGCGCACCTTCGAGGCGGTTCAGCAGCACTTCCAGCATGTTTTCATGACCCTGTTCGGCGGGGGCGAGTGCGAACTGCGACTCACCAACCCGGATGAGCCGCTGGAGAGCGAGATCGAGATTCACGCGGCGCCGCGCGGCAAGCGCACCCAGCGGATCCACCTGCTGTCGTCCGGCGAGCGCACCCTGGTGGCGGTGTCGCTGCTGTTCAGCATCTACCTGACCAAGCCGAGCCCCTTCTGTCTGATGGACGAAGTGGATGCCCCGCTGGATGACTCCAACGTAGGCCGGTTCACCCGCCTGCTGGAGGAGTTCAAGCAGGACACCCAGTTCATCGTCATCACCCACAATCCCCGGACCATGCAGTCGGCCGACGCGGTGTATGGCGTGACGATGCAGGAGCCGGGTGTGTCCACGATCGTGGGCGTGAGGCTGGGGGAGCATGCGGCGTAACAGGGGTCAACACCGGGGGCACCGATGCTAGTCGTCATGCGCCATGGCGCGTCGGAAGCCGAGATCAACGCGGTGGTCGAGGTGATCGAGGCCCTGGGGTATCAGGCGCGCCCGATGCCGGGCCGGCAGCGCACCACAGTGGGCGTCGTGGGTAACGACGGCCGGGTGGACAGCTCCAGGATCGCCGCGCTGGCCGGAGTAACGGAAGTGATCCATGTCACTCAGCCGTACAAGCAGGTCTCGCGGGAGTGGCGCCCGGATTCCACGGTGGTGCGTCTACCGGGTGGTCTGGCCGTCGGCGGCGAGGATGTGGTGGTGATGGCGGGTCCCTGCTCGGTGGAGAGCGAAGAGCAGATCATCGAGGCCGCTGTCGCAGTTCGAGACGCGGGCGCAATCGTGCTGCGAGCGGGAGCGTACAAGCCGCGGTCATCGCCGTACTCATTTCAGGGCATGGGGCGGGACGGGCTCGCGTTGCTGGCCCGGGCGCGGGCCGAGACCGGGCTCCTGATCGTCACCGAGGCGATGGACCCCGAAGGCGTGGACCATGTGGCCGAAGTGGCCGACATCATCCAGATCGGGGCGCGGAACATGCAGAACTACTCGCTGCTCCGGAAGGCGGGGCGCTGCGGCAAGCCGGTGCTCCTGAAGCGCGGGCTGTCGGCCACGATCCAGGAACTGCTGCTGTCGGCAGAGTACCTCCTGGCGGAAGGCAACAACGACGTGATCCTGTGTGAGCGCGGTGTCCGGGGCTTCGATCCGGCGACCCGCAATCTGTTCGACCTGAGTGCCGTGCCCGTGGTGCACGCGCTCTCGCATCTGCCCATCATCGCGGACCCGAGCCACGGCACGGGACATCGCGAGATGGTGACCCCGATGGCCCGGGCGGCAGTGGCCGCCGGCGCCGATGGGCTGCTGGTCGAGGTGCATCCGCACCCGGAGCGCGCGCTGTCCGACGGCGCGCAGAGTCTCGACCCGGCGCAGTTCAGGCAGTTGATGCGGGAGGCCCGTCCCATCGCCGAGGCGATCGGGCGGCGCGTGGCG
>JAICQR010000103.1 GCA_025937755.1 Gemmatimonadales bacterium
GCCTTCCAGAAATTCCCAGCCCAGACCGCCACCGCCATAGAGTCCCACGCCTGACATATCGACCGGATTGAGCAGGAAATGTCCCAGGCCCTCGGCTCGTCCGACGGCCTCGCCGTCGAGCGACCCACCGCTCAGCGTGGCCATGAAGCGGGTCCGGGGAGTCGTGCGTACTGCGGCATGCACCCCGCCGGCGATCACGGCTGGATCGCGCGCCAGTACCAGCCCCTGAGCGCCCAACTCGACAAACGCCTGCGCCCGCAGCGACGCAGTCGCTGCCACCATCAGCAGAACGCCAACCACGCCCTCAACTCTCAACTCTCGACTCTCGACTCGTGGCTTACCCGGATGTCCGGAGCCAGCGATGCGAGCACCGAGCAGTACTTTTCGATCGAAAGCGCCACGGCCCGTTCGAGCTTGTCCTTGTCGAGGCCGTCACCGGCGGCGATGAAGCTGTAATGGATGGATTCGAACCGACGCGGATGGGTCTCCCGCCGCTCACCCCGGCATTCCACCCGAAGCGACCGCAATTCGATCCGCATCTTTTCGAGGATGAGCACGACGTCAATCCCGGCGCACGACCCGCCCGCCAGCAGCAGCGCCTGCACCGGGCTCACTGCGGCTTCGCCCTTGCCATCGAATACGGTCGCCAGGTCGCCACTTGAGCCCGTGAACCGCTGCCCGCCATCCCACGTCACGCTGCCCACCGCCGTTGGTCCCGCCATTATCCCCTCGCACGTAGCAAAGTCCCACTTCCCACTTCCCACTTCCCACTCTCACAGTCGTTTCGCCTGCGCCGATGCCGCGCGCTGGTAGTCCCAGATGGCATAGAGCGCCACGGCGGCCGTCGCCCAGGCCATGGGCCGAAGGTACGGCGATTGAAGCAGAAACGCCGCCAGCGTAAGTACCTGTCCGACCGTCACGGCTTTGCCCCCCAGCCGCGCCGGGATAGCAGCCGCACGCCCCGAAAACGCGGTGATGACGAAGGCGACCGTCGCGACGATGTCACGCAGCAGCACGCCGACGATCTCGAACGGTTCCAGCCGGCCGGACAACAGCACCACCAGGAAGGCCGATGCCATGAACAGTTTGTCGGCCACCGGATCGATGACCGCGCCCAGACGGGAGGCGCCGAATTTTCGCGCAATGGTACCGTCGAGCAGGTCGCTCGCGGCCGCTGCACCCAGCAGCACCAGCCTGGCCCGGGCATCGTCCCAGACCAGGAAGGCAACCGCCAGGGGAATGCGGATGGCACTCAGCCCATCCGCCACGGTCCATCGCATGCTGGCCTCGTCAGCGCTTGACTATCGACCCTCGACTCTCAGCTCCCACTTCACCGCTCGCACCAACCCGCCAGCTATGGTGCGCAGCGGCGACCCCCCGCTGAAGGCGCCCGCTATTGCCCATAGCGCGCGAGGTGAAAAGGACGGCCGATCCACGATCGCGTACACCGGATCCCAGCGGTCCGGCCTCAGCCGCGCCTTGAACTGATCCAGCCCGTCGAAGTTGTAGAACCGCCTGCCGTGTGCTCGCACCCACCCAAGCACTGCCTTGAGCCATAGGGGTACCCTGTCATCCGGGCCGGCGGATCGGCGCGAGAGCGGTGCCAGCCCCAGCGTGGCGAACCGCGAGCCGTCGGCGGCGAACGCCCGCATCGCCGCGTCCACCAGCAGGTCGGTGGTGCCGTTCACTGCGCCGGTGCCGCGCACGCACTGCTCCACCAGCCAGCCTTGGCGGGCCGGCACCGGCGAAGCCACCAGAAAGGCGATGGGCGAACCCCGGCGTTCGGCGACGAAAACCCGTCGCGCGGCGAGCCGCGAAAGCGTGGACGGTTCCACCAGGAAATGGAGCGGCGGCAGTCCTCGCGTCGCCAGCCATTGAGCAAGGCAACTGCGCAGCGACGGATCCGACTGGGCCCGCGCTGCGGTCCACTCGCTCACTTCAACCTGCTTGTTGCGCGCCCGGTGGAGCTGGGCCCGGAGCGACGCCACTCGCCGGGGACGCTCCGGCCATCCCGCTGGATCCCATACCGGTTGCGCCCCCAGCAGTACCAGTGTGTGCCGGGCGCTTCGGCGGCCGACTGCCTCGAGCCGGGCCTCGGCGCCGAAGTAGCATACCTGGCGGCCCGCCTGCGCCGCGTCGGCCTCGAATTCCGCCGCGACTGCTTCCAGTCGCTCTGGCGCGGCAACCGGCGCTCCCGCCACTACCCAGACACCGGCGTAGTCCACCAGCCCCACAACCGCGTCGCCCTCCTTCGAGAACCATCGGCGGAACCCGGGATTCACTATCTGGAACGCGGTTGCGTTCCATCCGTGGGCCAGCACCAGCGCCCGCGCCCGTGCAGCATCAGCGTCATCCACAGGGTCCGGTGCGCTCATTTACTCCCGGTCTGCGGGTCGAAATCGAGCGAAGCCGAGTTCACGCAGTAGCGAAGACCGGTCGGGCCGGGACCGTCAGGAAATACGTGACCCAGGTGGGCGCCACATCGCTCGCAGTGTACCTCGGTGCGCTGCATCGCCAGCCGGTCGTCCGACTTGGTGCCCACCGCCCCGGCACTCGCCGGCTCGGTGAAGCTGGGCCAGCCGGTGCCCGACTCGAACTTCGCCCCGGACTGGAACAACGGTTCGCCGCAGACCGCGCAGCGGTACATGCCTGCCCCGTGATGGTCCCAGTACTTCCCGGTGAACGCCCGCTCGGTGCCTTCCTCGCGTACGATATGATAGCGTTCGTCGCCCAGCCGCTGCCTCAGTTCAGCCTCGTCCGGAATTTTTCCTGTCGTGCTCATGCATTGCCTCCGATCACAAGAAGCCTTCGCTCGGTCATCTCCTCGATGGCGTACCGCACCCCTTCCCGGCCCTGCCCCGAATCCTTCACCCCCCCATACGGCATCTGATCCACTCGCCAGCTGGGGATGTCGTTCACGATGATACCGCCCACTTCCAGCCCGTCCCACGCCGCCATCACCGATCGCAGATCATTGGTGAAGAGCCCCGCCTGCAGCCCATACCGGGTCGCGTTAGCCTCGGCCAGCGCTTCCGGCAGCGTTTCGAATGCCCGCACGGTCGTGACCGGTGCGAAAACTTCCTCCGCATTCACCTTCATCTCGCGGGTCGTGTCCAGCAACACCGTCGGCTCCATCAGCGTGCCGTTGCGGCCCCCACCCAGTACGGTCCGCGCTCCCCCGGTCACCGCCTCTTTCACCCAGCTTTCCGCACGCCGCGCGCTCGCCTCGTCGATCACCGGGCCCACATCCGTGTGCTCGTCGAGCGGGTCTCCTACCCGGAGCGCACGGACCCGCGCCAGAAACGTCGCAACGAACTGGTCGATGTGCGACCGATGCACCAGAATCCGCTGCACCGAGATGCAGGACTGGCCGGCGTACGAGTATCCACCAATCGCCGCCCGATGTGCGGCCAGCTCGACGTCCGCATCAGCGGCAACGATCATTGCCGCGTTGCCGCCCAGTTCCAGCACTACCCGCTTCTTCGCCGCCTGCTGGCGGATGGCCCAGCCGGCCCTGGCCGAGCCGGTGAATGAGATCATACGCACCCGCGGATCCTCCAGCATCGGTGCCGCATCCTCGACTTCGCACGGCAGGATGCTGATGGCGCCCTCCGGATATCCGGAGCCCGCCACCGCCTCGGCCAGCATCAACGGAGTGATGGGGTCCTGCGGTGGCGGCTTGATCACGATGCTGGCGCCACAGGCGATCGCCGGCGCCAGCTTGTGCGCCAGAAGGTTGAGCGGAAAGTTGAACGGCACAATTCCCGACACCACCGAGAGCGGAAACCGCCGCACCAGGCCCAGCCGTCCCGCACCGGCCGGCACCGCGTCCAGCGGCAGGAGTTCAGCCGGAATTCGCCGAGCCTCCTCTGCACCATCCCGCAGGGTGTGGAACAGCCGCTCGACTTCAGCCCGTGCGGCCGTCACCGGCTTGCCCGCCTCCGCCGCCATGGTGCCGATCAGCTCATCCTTGCGTTCCTGCAGCGCGGCCCGGATCCGGAGCAGCACTTCGGCCCGCGCGTGGGCCGGCATCTGCCGCGCCTCATCGGCGGCATCAGACGCGTGCGCGACGGCCTCTTCCATCTGGGCCCGCGATGCCACGCTCACGACACCTACTTCGCTGCCGTCGAACGGACTGGTCACCCGCCACCGGGTCGGCCCCGTGGCGAGCTTGCCGCCGAGAAGAAACGGTCTGGGAGTGCTCATGAGGATCCTCGCACGACACCTTCCGCCCGCAGCCCGTTCTCGAAAGCAGTCGCCACCCGCAGGACGTCCTCCCGGCGCACCGAGCGGTACCCCTGGTCGGGGTGCTCGATCTCGTCCAGGCTGCCGCCCAGGAGGTACGCATCAACCAGCTCCCCCAGCATCGCGGAGGTGCTCTGGCGCGATACCAGCGCCTGCCCGGCCAGATAGTTGACCGCTCGCTCGTGCTCGTCATTGGACACTGCTTCACGGGCGAAGCGTCCCAGCTCCAGCAGCAGTTGCTCACGCGCTTCGGCCTCACGCTCCGGCGACGTCGCGATGTAGGCCACCAGCGCGCCGGCGTGGCGCCACTGCACACTGGCGGCAAGTACGGTATAAGCCAGGGAGCGCTTGTCGCGCAGCGCCTCGAACAACCGTCCGCCCAGCCCGCCCGCAACCGCGGCCCACACTTCTGCCGCCCATCGATCCTCGGCGCGACGGCCTGGGCCCTCAAACAACATCGCCAGCGCCGTCTGCTTTCGGTCGCGGGTAACTACCCGCGAGCCGCCCAGCGTCATCGCCGCATGCCGCTCGTCAGCCATGGTACCGAGCCGCCGAGCCGCCGAGCCGCCGAGCTGTTCCAACGCTGCTTCCAATGCGTCACGCGCCATCTCCATATCCACATCGCCCACCGCCGCCAGCACCGGGCGCGCACTACGGTACACGTTGTCATGCCAGCGGCGCACCTCGTCCGTCCCCAGCGTCGCCAGCGACTCGGCCGTACCGAGCGGTGGCAAGCCGTAGGTCTGGTCGCCGAACGCTTCCCCTTGGGCCAGCTGGAAGGGATAGCGGAACATGTCGTCGGTCAGTTGCGCCTGGTCCTCGGCTACCAGCAGCTTCTCGGTCTCCACTTCGCGCTCGCCGAACGTGGGTGCCGCCGCAACCTGCGCCAGCAGCATCGCGGCGTCGGAGATGGCTCCGGCCTCTGACGTCATCGACACGCCAGCCCAGTCGGCAGACTGCGACGACGACAGCACCCCGCCCAGCCGCTCGCATGCGATGGCCAGGCTCGCAGCATCGAGGTCGCCGGCGCCTCGGGTCATCGTGCGAGCTGCAAGCGCGGCGAGCCCGGCTTCTGCCGGCGGATCGAACGAGGTCCGCGGCACGTAGATGCCCAGCGAGACCAGCGGCACACCCGGCTTGCGCCAGAGGAGCAGGTCGCCTTGGCTCGATGCGACCAGCTCCGGCTGGGTGGCGCGCTGCACTGGCCGGCCGTTGCGACGCGGTTGGAAAGCACGCTGGAGTTGCTCAGTGCCCAGGTCGGAGCTGGCAGATTCGGGGAGGTACACCACGGCCGCCACCGCGTCCGGAACGAGCCAGCGGTCGGCCGCCGCACGCACGTCGGCGGCCGAGGTACTGCCGAGCGCCGCATACTCCTGTTCCAGCAGGTCGAGATCTCCCAGCGCTTCGGCCGAGGCCAGCGACATTGCCCTGCCGTCCACCGACTCCATCCTGCGGGCCCAGCGCTGCCGCAACAGCGCCCGCACCCGGGTCATGTCGTCCGGGGTCGGCCCCCGCCGCGCCAGCCGGGTTACTGCGTCGGCAATGCCCTTGAGCGCATCGGGCACTCGTGCCGGCGTGAGCTCGGCTCCGATGGAGAACACACCCACTTCCAGTGGCGCCTGGTGCGACGCACCGATCGACGATACCACACCCGGCTCGCGCAGCGTCTGATAAAGCCAGGCTCCGCGCCCGGCCGAGAGCGTCCCCGCCGCCAGCGCCAGCGGCGTCTCGTCCGAATGGAGTGCCGCCGGCGCCTGCCAGCCCACCACCAGCTCGGCCTGGGTCACGTCACCGCGCAGCGTTCGCGACCGGACCCCCCTGCGCGGTGGCTCCTGAGGCCCATCGTCGATGGTCGTGGCGCGAGCGGTCCAGCTTCCGTAGTGTTCGCGCCCCAGCGCCAGCGCTTCCTCGGGGTCCACGTTGCCCACGATCGCGACGATCGTACGCCCGGGCACGTAGCGGCTCTCGTAATACCCTGCGATGTGCTCCCTGCTGTAGCCGCGCAGCTGCTCCTCGGTGCCGATCCGCCACCTCCGGATGCGGTGCCGGTCGAACAGCACTTCGTGCAGCGTCTCGTGCGCCACCGCGCCAGGTGAGTCGAGCTTGCGCCTGGCTTCCTCGATGATCACCTGCAACTCGCGCTCGAGTTCGCCCCGATCGATCAGCGCACCGCGCAGCGCCGTGCTCTGGATCTCGATCGCGCGCCGCAGTCCCTCGGGCGGAAGGACCACGTAGTAGGCGGTATGGTCGTAGGAAGTGTGGGCGTTGAGGTAGCCGCCGGCGGCCTTGGTTTCGCGGGCCAGTGCTCCCGGCCCCAGGTCGGTACCGGGCAGGACCCCGGCAGATCCCTTGAAGTACATGTGCTCCAGCACGTGCGACACACCGACCAGGTGGTCGGGCTCGTCGAAGAACCCGGCCTTGACCCAGGAGACGACGGCAACGGCTGGCGAGAAGGGATCCCGCTGCACCAGCAGCGTGAGCCCGTTGGGAAGAATTTCGCGCCGAACGTCGGCGGTCCAGCGGAGGTGTGGGACAGGGGTCATGCTGGAAGATAGAACGTACCCCGAGCGGGCGGCCCCAGCCCCGAGCGGGCGGCCGGCCGGCCGCCCCTAAAGCACGATACGCACGATTCCGGCCGCTGCGCTGCCGCGCCAGAACGCTTAGGCGCGGGGGACCCGGAAGATAACCCCGGGCTCGGCCGGCCCCTGGCGA
>JAICQR010000197.1 GCA_025937755.1 Gemmatimonadales bacterium
ATCATCATGATGTCGGCGCTGACCCGGGAGGTGCCGTTCGTGGACGAAGACGAGCGGCTGGAGTGCCACGAGATGGGACAGGGGTTCTGGCAGGTGATCGTGCGGACCGGCTTCATGGAGACACCCGACATTCCGGCGGTGCTGCGGCGGCTGGACGACGCCGACATCAAGGAGTCGCCCGGGACCGTGGGCGTGATGCAGACCTCATTCTTCCTGGGCCGCGAGACACTCCTGCCCATGGTCCGCAGGAAGGGAAAGAAACTCCCGGCCGAGGCGCGCTTCATGAGCACCTGGCGCAAGAAGATCTTCATCATCATGACCCGAAACGCGCGGTCGGCTACCCACTTCTTCGGACTGCCCCCCAACCGGGTGGTCGAGCTGGGGGCGCAGATACAGATCTAGCCTTCCAGTTCCTCGTACTTGTCCTTCAGCGCTGCTACCACCTTCGGATCCGCCAGCGTGGTGGTATCTCCCAACGCTCGGCCCTCGGCAATGTCCTTGAGCAGGCGGCGCATGATCTTGCCGCTCCGGGTCTTGGGCAGGTCGGCCGAGAAGATCACATCATCGGGCCTGGCAATGGCGCCGATCTTCTTCGCCACATGCTCGCGCAGCTCCAGCTTGAGCTGGTCCGACGGCTCGCGTCCATCCTTGAGCGTCACGAACGCCGAAAGCGCCTGGCCCTTGAGCTCGTGGGCCTTGCCCACCACTGCAGCCTCGGCGACAGCTGGATGGTCGACCAGTGCACTTTCGACTTCCATCGTACCAATCCGGTGCCCGGCCACGTTGAGCACGTCATCCACCCGCCCCAGCACCCACCAGTAGCCGTCCTCGTCAAGCTTGGCACCATCACCTGCGAAGTAGCGGCCGGGGAAACGGCTCCAGTAGGTCTGGCGATAGCGCTCGTCGTCGCCGTAGATGGTGCGGAGCATGCCCGGCCACGGCTGGGTGAGGGTGAGGAAGCCGCCGCCCTTCTGCATGACGTTGCCTTCGTTGTCCACCAGCTCCGGTGTGATGCCGGGGAATGGAATGGTGCACGAGCCCGGCTTGGTCGCGGTAATGCCCGGCAATGGCGTGATCATGATTCCGCCGGTCTCGGTCTGCCACCACGTGTCCACGATGGGACAGCGTTTCCCGCCGATGTGTTCGCGATACCACATCCACGCCTCGGGATTGATCGGCTCCCCAACGGATCCCAGCAGCCGGAGGCGGCTCAGATCGTGGCGCGCCGGATGGTCGGTGCCCCATTTCATGAACGCGCGAATCGCGGTGGGCGCGGTGTAGAAGACGGTGACGCCGTGCTTCGCGATGAGGCTCCAGAAGCGGTCGCGTTCGGGCCAGTCAGGCGCTCCCTCGTACATCACGACTGTCGCGCCGATGGCCAGCGGGCCATAGACCACGTAGGAGTGGCCCGTGACCCACCCGATGTCCGCAGTGCACCAGAAGACATCCTCGTCCTTGAGGTCGAAGACGTAGCGGGTGGTCGCGGCCGCCTGGGTGAGGTAGCCGCCGGTGGTGTGGACGATGCCCTTGGGCTTCCCGGTGGTGCCTGAGGTATAGAGGATGAACAGCATGTCCTCGCTGTCCATCGGCTCGGCGTCGGCGCCGGCGGGCTGGCCCGCAAGGGCCTCATGCCACCAGTGGTCGCGACCCTGCTGCATGGCGGCGCTGCCGATGCTTTCGCCATCGGCATGCCGGCGCACGACCAGCACACTCCTGATGGAAGGGCAGTCGGCCAGCGCCTCGTCGGCGAACTGCTTGAGCGGCACCACGCCGCCCCGCCGGTATCCGCCATCCGCGGTAATCAGGGCAACCGCCTGCGCGTCGTTGATGCGGTCGCGCAGCGACTCGGCGCTGAACCCGCCAAACACCACCGAGTGCACAGCGCCGATTCGGGCGCAGGCCAGCATCGCCACGGCGGCCTCCGGGATCAACGGCATGTAGATGGCCACCCGGTCGCCCTTGCTCACGCCGAGACCGCGCAGGGCGTTGGCTGCCTTGCCCACCTCATCGGCCAGTTGCCGGTACGTCAGGATTCGCTGGTCACCCGGCTCGCCCTCCCAGATGAGCGCAGTCCGGCCCCCCTTCCCGCCGGCGACATGGCGATCCAGACAATTGGCTGCGGCATTAAGCTTCCCGCCTACGAACCATTTGGCATGCGGTTCCTGCCATTCCAGCACCGAACTCCAGGGCTGGATCCAGTCGAGCTTCCGGGCCTGATCGGCCCAGAAGGCCTGGCTGTGCTCGCCATCGGCGTAGATGCCGGGTTGAGCGTTGGCGGCGGCGCTGAATTCCGGCGTCGGAGGGAAACGCCGATTCTCGGCGAGCAGGGTATCGAGCTGAGCGCTGGTATCGGTCATGGCGAGAAGAAGATGAGGGATCCGGAAGCTAGTGCGAATCTCCAATTCCTGCCGCAGGAAGCCACGTGCCGGGCTGCAACTTCTTTCGTGCGCCACATTGAGGTCGTGGCGCGACAATGGGTTACGCCCATGGCACCGGACTGGCCCTTGCTGCGGGTGCGGCCGCATCAGCGGCTGCACACTTGATGATCTGCCCGACAAGAGCACACCCGGAGTAATCCGGGGCCGCAAAACTAGAGGTCCTGTGCCCGCACCTCTGCGGGCGTCCAGGAT